>JAKVAZ010000008.1:0-260543 GCA_022447225.1 Fuerstiella sp.
GACAGCGCGTCGGGAGCAGACCCGAATCCGCCAAATCCCGATCCACCGAACCGCAAAGTCATCACGATGCAATGGCTGCGGATGGTAGCGGGGTATATCGCCATCTATTGGTTCTCATACTGGATTAATATCCTGTGGCGACAAGGTGGTTCCTGGATGCCCAACCTGTTTCACTTCTTTTTTCTTGGATTCCTGTTCCCCCTGTTTTTCATCGTGTGGACCAGGAGTTTTCTGAGACGTCAACATAACCTTGGTCGCCGGTATACGTGGATCTTATTGTTGGCAAGCATCATCATTTCTGTCGGGTTAGGATTTTATACCGTGTTATCCTGTTTCTACATCTTCGGAAGTGTTTAGACAGGCCAATTCGGGTGCACGCCTTGACATCGTTTCCGCCGTCCTCGCAATGAATCGCAGAACTTGCCGAAGCGTTCAGGTTGTCTGATCTGTTGAGCATTCCGTTGCCGCAGTTGCTCAACCGTCATGTTGTTGTGTGGGTCATCGGTCGGTTGATGCAGTTGCACCACAGGCAATACCGATCTGACAGTGACGAAAGTCGAACAGCTCTTGCAAATTTTCCGCCGAAGACATCATCAAGGATGTCTTCGGTGAGGTAACGGTCATCACAATCCGGGCGACGAAAAGAGATCACCGCATGGACCGATATGGGATCAAACAACCGGTTGGCTGGGCCCTGATTGTATTTTCGGTGTTTATCATGATCGGCACGCTACGAAACAAATACGGGGGAGGTCCACCGCTGCAACAATTGGTCCCGTACTTTGGGATTCCATTCGTTGTTGTGTATCTTATTGTTCAATCCGGACTGTGCTGCTGGTTCCGAACGAAAATAGGTTTTGTCTGGATGGCTGGTGCGCTTGTTGTTGGTCTGATCGGCGGAAGCATCGGTGAATCAGCCTGGAGCGAGAGAACGACCCCGCAAGTGAATCCGGCCGTGGAGCGAGTCCTCCAGGAACAAGGTGTTGCGACTTCCAGCTACGATTGGCCAAGCCAGTACGATTGGACGAGACACAAACTGATCTGCGGCGTTTGTCTAAGTGGAATTGCTCTCGGGTTCGGATTCATCCGGGAGAAACTGTAGTCCGAATCACCGACCGAGTATTTGACCGGGATCATCGATGCAAAGGTCTTCAGCATAAGATTCTCAGCACTTATCTTGCTGCTTTGCGCAGGGGGACCTGGTGGCGGATCAGGTAACGGCCACACCTGTGACTGGTCGTCACGCACTGCATCATCGCCCGCCTCTCGGGAATTGATTCAATTATCAAGGCGCGGCGTCAACGATGGATTTTTCCGGGTCAGCAGACAGGAAAGCTGAATACACAGACCTCTGGCTGAACAGTGTCTTCCGGTGGCTGGCGACGTTTAACTCACAAGACGTGCCCACAGTCCAGTCTGTTATTACGGCTCGACGTGGCCGCACACAACCCACAGAGGCATACCATCGGTCTCATAAGTGGCAGAGTGATCAAGCTTGCCGGTGGACTGGTCAATGCCGTACGCGAAGAGCGTCAAAGAACGCTGTCCGCCCGAATACACGAAACGACCAGTCAGATCGATGCAAAACGACCGTGGAAAGTAGGCGGTCGGAAAGTATCCGATCAGCTCCATCTCACCAGTGGACGGATCCAGAGAAATGCCGGCCAGGGTGTCCTGCATCGGTTCACCTTCAGCGCGTTTGGTTACGTCCCGGTTAGAGACATAAGCGAAACGACCATTTGGTGTAATCTTAATATCCGCGGCCGCACTGCGGCCTTCAAAGTTCGGCGGCACTGTTGACAGTGTCCGCAGTTGCGTGAGTTTTCCTGTCTCCGCGTCGAACTGCCATGCGGTGATCCCGCCTCCTTTCTCATTCGACGTGTAAGCAATGTCCAGATGCGGGTGATGAGCGTAGTGCCGCGGCTGGTGGTAGTTGTGTTCGGTGTCGGGGCCCTCGAGGTACGGTGGGTCGTTGGGAACCAGCTTTCCGTTCGACTGGTCGAGCCGATACTGGAACAGCTTGTTGGGCGTGGTACACGGGACATAAACGAAACGTCCGGAGGGATCAATCTCGACACTATGTGCCGCCAGATCGGCTTTCTGACGGTCGAGCAGTTCGTCGGTACAGATCCCGTCCACAATTCGATACACCGTGGCATCACCATTGCCATAACTGCAGGCTATCAGGTATCGCCCCTGTTTGTCGGTGCACAGATAGGGAGCGCCGCTGGAAATTCGCGAGGTCGCCAGCAGGGTGAGCGAACCATTGGCAGCTCGCTTAAACGTGGCAACACCGGCATGGTCACCTTCAAGTCCTGAAACCGCCGCATATAAAAATGCTCCGTTCGGCGAAATCCTCAAGGGACCGGGACTGACCGTCAGGTCGGTCGTGAACTTCCTGGTCAATGCGCCTGTGTCGTCATCCACAGCGTAGACGATAATCGATTTTGTAGTGGCCGAAGACAGATAAAGCACCTGGCCGCCCTGCACAAACGAGGTTGTGACAAACAGAATCGCCAGGAAAAACGCAGTCCGCAGAACATTCATCATGGTTCTGACTCGCAAAATTTCCAAAAAAATTACCCATTACCAGCTGCTGTGATACGACTCCAAGTGTATTGACAGAAGTCCCGTCAGCATACGCGATCAGCATACCCGGTGACAACGCGCGATATTAGTTTACCTCCGGTACCGCTATCGTGACAGCTGGTGCTGATCCCATGGAAACGTCATCGTCGGCTGATTGACGTAGCGATCCATTTTCAGAGTAAGGCGTCCACCACAGCCGGGGCCGAGTTCTACGGAAAAGTGCGACGCATCGATCTCCACACTGCTACCGGCACTCGAAGCCGATACGAATTGATGCTCAGCGTAACCTCCGGCCTGGATGACGACCGTCCGTGAGTCAAGTTGATTAACATTGACAAGCGTAACGACGACCTCATCGTCGGTCATATTCTCGATCAGGGCGGCGACTCCCTCAGGGACTCCGGCACGCCGTTCGGACGGATCGAAGTAGCGTAGCCGACAGCGCAGAGTCAATCCGTTCTTTGAAGGATAGAGGCCGCCCAGCATCAGTTCGACCAGCGATCGAGTCGCAGCCGGATTGAATCGCATAGGGTCATCGGCAAGCCGCGTGTCCGGAGTCGTTTCGTCGGCGCGCATGCCGGCGACCGCCCTTCGGATGTGTGCAAAGTCGTCCCGCAGCACCTGCTGCGGGTAGTTGGGATTCATTCCATTGAGGTACTTGAACCACGGATGAGACGGAACACGGCTGAGATCATCGTCTTTCATGGTTACGTAGTAGATCTCTTTCGTGCCGGCACTGTAGGGATCAGGCCGAAAGTTGTACCAGCCATCATCGCCGTACTTGTGCGGATAGAGTGTCTTTCCATCCACGATCTTTTTGTTGGAATTGACTTTGATAATCTGCTTCCGCCACAAAGTCACCAGACTGCGATCGCCTGTCAGCAGAAGTGCATTCATGAATCCTTCAATACCACGATTGAACGTGCTGCGGTGCGCCAGCGCGCCGGTTTGGGGAACGACAACCGTGAATCCCCAGCCATAGACCCCGCCATACCATTTGCCGTCAGCCGCGCTGCCGACTTTCCCGTCCAGTCCAATGTTCGTGGGAATTAAGAAGTCGTTCTCGATCATGCGTTTGCGCCAGGCCTCAACGTAGCCCACTATCCAGTCTTTGTATTTCGTGTCCTGCGTGATCATGTACGCGTTGAGCGCCAGTGCCGTAGCCAGCAGGTTCGACGGATGATCACCAACGATATCGTTGTAGTCTTTGAAGTGAGCGACCATCTGTTCGTAGGTGTTTTCACCATGTCGGGCGTCAAAGCGGCCTTCGACCTCGATCGGATCACCGGCCCAGTCGAGGCCTGTCGCTTTACGCAACAACGGACCTCTGCTGCCGTTGAACATGCTGCGAATCATCTTGTGTTTAAAGTCATAATTTGGAGCTTGCGGATCTTCATTCAAATAGAAGCCGGCGTAGCGTCGCACACGCTTTTGAAACTGCTCGTCGTACGGATCGGACAGTCCCTGCAGATTGAAAACGGTCAGACCTTCACTGTTGTGCAGCCAGTCGAACATGACCGGAAACTCTTTGTAGTACATGCCGTCGCGGGCAAACGGAACGTCAACGGTCCTGGCTTGTGTGAATTGCCGCAGGTGACCTTCCCACGCTTTCTTGTACATGTGCAGGATTGAATTCGGGGCACCTGCGGCGTGCAAAATGGGCCAACGCAGGAGACTCTCGATCGCGTCATCCGGACCATCGTTGCCGCCCCAGCGTTCAACGCACAGCAAGTACCCACGCTCATCGAAGTAGCGATCGAAATACTCCTGGCAAGCCACCGTATTGGCTCGCAACAGCTCGCGTTCCATCAACGCCCAGTTCGGTGGTGAGATCAGCTCATCAATCGCGATGCGGTGGTCCGCCAGACCGAGAGTCGGTGACAGCGCAAAACTGCAGAGACCCCAGAACAGAATACGAGTGAACAGTCGCATTTTTATCTCCCATGGAATTCGTTGATATGCCGATCGCACATCATGATGGAATCGCGACCTCACTCTTCGTCATGAGATGCACACGTTTTGAGGGGGAATTCCACCATCGTACGCGAAAGTGCGGAACAAAGTATCGTGGGAGAATCCGCTGACTGTCCGGCACTCAGGTCATCTGTGATGATCAACGGCATTCACGTGTCGTCGCTGGTCACTCCGCGCCGGGCCCCGGTCCGTGTTGTGAATATCCGATCAGACCGCGAAGCTTCGCTTCGGCACGTCAAACGGCATCCACCGTACCGGTGCTGTCGGCGAATCGGTCGGTCTCGACACCAAGTCGCTGCAGCATGGTCACAAACAGATTTGAAAGCGGGATGTCCTCGTGGGCCACCACTCTTTGCCACGGTTCCGGTGATTTACCGTCCCAAGGACCGCCCGCCGGCCTTTCAGGTCCATAGTTGAGATACTGTCCGTGGCGGAAGCCCATGTTCTTTCCACCGGACATAATCAGCGGGTAGTTGCGGGAAAGATGGAAGGCGCTTGATGCGGAACCGAACAGAAGCAGAGAGTTGTCCAGCATATTACCATCCATGCCAGGCTCGGGTGTGTCCTTCAGTCTTCCGACAAATCGTCCAAATTCTTCATTGAGAAAACGACAGTAGGTACCGAATCTCTTCCAGCCGTCTGGTCCCTTGGTGTCGTGTGACAGACCGTGTGATGCACTGAACCCAACGGCGCGAGCGAGATAGTCACTGATCCCCACGCCGTTCTCGCGACCAATCTGGTACGTCGCCACTCGCGTGGAATCGGTTTTAAACGCGAGATAGATCAGTTCATACATCGTCTGAAGATATGCACGGGGCTCTTCAGGAGTGAGGTCAAGTTTCAGGTGATCGGCATCGACTTCGGGAAGCGGTATGTTGACCCAGTGTTTTGCTTTTTCGACTTTGATTTCTGTATCGCGAACCGACTGGAGATACTCATCAAGTGTCTTCTGATCGTGGGGAGACAATGTCCTTCGCAAAGATCGTGCATCGGCCAGAAGGGTATCCAGAGCATTGTGGCTTAGCGCCAGGCGTTTTGCTGCATCGTCATCACTCTTTACAAACAGCATATCGAAGATGCGCTTTGGTCGATGTTCCGCCGGAATGGCCCGACCACTTCGATTAAAGGAGGCTGTGTGCGCACCACGCGGAGTACCAGTGCCTCCATCGGTTGACATGACCAGTGATGAGAAGCGGGTTTGATCTCCCACATGCGCAGCAAATTCCTGATCGAGGGAGATGGAGTTTCTGTAGTCTCCATTCGCGCCCGTGTGCCCCCCGGTGAGGAACTGATCTGCATTTGAATGCCCATGCGTACTCCGCACTGAAGGATGAGAAAATCCGGAGAGCACGGTCAATTCGCTGCGCAACGGTTCCAATGTTTCAAAGCATTTGGTGAACGTAAAATCCTCCCCGCTCCCATGAGGAAACCAGGCCCAGTCTTTGTGAGCCGGGTCCTCGGCCAGCGGCATCGGCACGCCGTCAGGAAAGTAGAAGCACGCCAGGCGTTTCGGCCGGGTCCGCTGTTCGGCAGCAGCGGTTGCCTGACGAGACGACTCGAACCACGGCAGGGCAAGGGCTACTCCGGCGCCACGAAGAAAGAAACGGCGGTCGAGCGAATCAATTTGGATATTCATAGCAAACGTCCTTCTGTGAGTAACCAAATTCTACCGCGCCGGTGCAGCCAATGCTACAGGACATCGCCGTCTGCCGCAGGACGGTGAAATCACTTCGACCGAAACAAACTGCTCGTGACAATCGACGTAACCATTGTGGCCAGTCCATCCCCCTGGCTACGAAGATCGGCGGTGATCCGGTCAACGTCTGACCGATCTGCAAACGTCAACGGTCTGCCAAGGGCGTAAGTGGTCATTTTGTGAACCATGGCGCGCACAAACTGGTCCTGACGATTTGCCAGCAGAAAACGTTTCAACCCGTTCATGCCGTCCAGTTTCTGTCTGTTAAACAGCAGACTGGTCGCATCGACGGGTTCTCCGTCGATCTGCGTGCGCCAGCTTCCCACCGCGTCGAAATTTTCGAATGCGATTCCCCATGGATCGATTTTTGCGTGACACGAGAGGCAGGCGGCATGATTTCGATGATTCTCAATCTGCTGCTTCAACGTCAGTTTTGCGATCTCAGGGTCGGCAAGGTCGATCTCAGGGACCGCCGGTGGCGGGGGTGGAGGAGGATCGTTCAACAGTCTTTCGAGCATCCAGATTCCTCGTTTGAGCGGATGGGAGTCCGTGCCGTCTGAATTCATCGCCAGCAGACCGGCCTGTGTCAGTAATCCACCTCTTCTGTGCTGTGGCTCGTAGTTCACACGGCGAAAATGGTTGCCATACACATCATTCAAACCGTAGTGCGCGGCAAGTCGTTCATTGGCCATGGTGTAATCAGCGTGGATGAAATCGAACACACTGTTATTTTTCTGCAGTACCTCATGGAAGAAGGCGACGGGTTCCTGCTGCATCGCTTCTTTCAAAGCCGAATCGAAGTTCGGATACGCGTTCCGGTTGATATTCATAAAATCCAGCAACTGCATTCCCAGCCACTGCCGCACAAAATGTTTCGAAAAACGCCAGGACCGCGTGTCTGCCAGCATACGGCTGACCTGACCGGCCAGAATATCCTGTTCACTCAGCTGTCCCTCCGCTGCCAGGTGCAGTAACTCGCTGTCAGGCGTGCTGGACCACAGAAACATGGACAGACGAGTTGCCAGTTCCGAATCAAACAGGCGGTCCTCGGATGAGCTGCCGTCGGTCTGGTTTGCCTGGTCCGACCGGACCAGATAAATAAATTTTGGTGAAGAAAGCACGGTTGCCAGAACTTCGACCATGGCATCCTCAAAATGATCGAACTCAGGACGAATCTTTTTGAACTGAGTCAGTTTCTGATCGACTTCAGCAGGAGTCACACCACGGCGCCATGCACGCGACATAAAACTCGTCAGTACTTCACGGGCGTAAACGTTTTCTTCGGCTCTATTGGCACTATCGATAAAAACTCGATTGTGCGAATCCGGCGGCCAATGTTCATAAACCGGCGCTGTGATCTCCACATAGTCAATCTGAATATCATCCTGTGACACCGAACTGTTGACCAGCTTCACAAACTCAGACGGATTAGGTGTGGCACCCATCTTTGCGGTCCTGCGCACCGAATTGCGGGGATAGATTTCACTCAGCGGAATGTCCCACTGCACAAACGTCGGGTTATCCGGAGCGGCATCAACCGCCAGGTCGTACTCAGAGATTTTTACAGATGCGGAAGAGTCGTTGCTTGCCTGCCAGCCAAATTCAAGCTGCAGACTGGGATGCCTGTCGTGCCCGACTGATGTCCGTGAAGCTCTAACACGAACACGAAGTGTCCCCGTGTCAGGAACCTGATTACCAAGTTCAACGATCAGTTTCTGTTTCGCCGGAATAACGGCCACATAATCGAGGACCGACGGTACCTCGGGACGTGAGTTTGTCGGTTTCCTTGCATATTTTGCACCATTGTAAGACCAGGATGCCGCCGCAGTTCGACCTGTCTTCTGATTTCTGTAGTGAGCGCGGGGCGGTCTGGCCTGATATTCAGCAGTCCGACGTTCAAGTTCCTGTTCCAGCTTTTCCGGATCGTCCTTGTGCGTTTCCCGGATCTTCTGCAGCTCCTGTTCCTGCTTCTTCCATTCACCGGCCGCTGCAGATTCGAACGACACTCCCCAATAGACAGGTCCCGGCTGTTCCCCGTGCACGGTTGCTTTCTTTAAGGCGTTTCGATTCAGTTCGCGATAAGTGCCAAACTGAGTAGTCGACATGTGCAGCAATTCGGAGCTGTTTTGAAAGCCGTCCGGTGATGTCGATTCCGGCGGCAGATCCCGAGTGAAGTTGTAGGGCAATCCCAGCAAATCCTGCAGCACATAGTTGTACTCATAACGAGTCATCCGTCGAAACGATGAATGTCCCTGTTGAGCACGACGAAAAGCTGAAGCCGTCTGAATCTCCGAAGACAGCCACTGAATGACTCTGTTGCGATCGTCATCCGCCAGTGGAGCTTCATCTACCGGAGGCATTTCACCATTGCTCAGCACAGCAAAAATTTCGAGCCACCAGTTTACATCGTCCCCCTGCAACAGATTCGCATCCAGCGTGTCGATGCGAATATTGCCCTCCTGAATGTCAGGACCGTGACATTGAACACAGTTTTGATTCAGGACAGGCTCGACGTCTGTTCGGAAACCGTCCAAATTCGGTTCCGGCGTTTCAGCACCGGCCGGTGGCCGCTGCTGATTGCGATAACTCGATCGGAGTGCGCCTTCTACTCTGAGTTCAGCGAGTGTCCGGGGCGCCGGATCACTTTCGTCGACTCCACCGGACCGTGGCCCTGCCGAGGGCGCTGAGCCGGCTCCACCGTCGTCCTGGTCCGCCGCAACTTCCCCCATAGCGCCCAGCAGAGCGATAAGTAAGATCACGCATCGACAGGCCGATTCAGTACTGTTTACTATCATGTCGATTCTGAAGCCGTCGTTTCAAACCGTTTTGCATTCTGCTGTGATTGTTTCCATCAGAAAATCCATTCTACCGCGCCAGCCAGGCATGAAGCAACTGGTCCTAAGTCATAACGTCAAAGCAAATTACGTCACACTGTCGTCTCGATGATGAGGGCAAATGGCACAACCGGTACCGGCCCCCATACGAATCCCCGGCGCGAAAGGCTCGGTTGTCGGAATACTGACCGGTATCGTACCGGTATCGTACGGAGACACAGTGCCCGAAACACCCTGATTCAAAACACGCCGTTCTATTCTCCTGCGGTGACAGCGTCCAGAAATCTGTAGACTTCCAGCGTAGCCGGGTCACCATGTTTCCCAAGATCATTGTTCAGACGGCTGTGATTGCTGTCTCGTTTGCCATACACGGCGGCCGGGATGCCGGCCTGCTTCAGTACGACTTCAAGATGCCGCGCCTGAGCTTTAGTGTCAGGATTACCGGCAAAGAACAGGATGAGGAACGGAGGGATGCCTTTGTTCTTTGCGACATGTGTCACAGCAGAAAAATCGACGTGTTTGTCCGGGTCGTTCCCAAACTTCTGGCGATGACCAAATGTGAACATCCTGCCGCCATAAAGAGTCTGCCGGTGCTCTGCCGTCATGATGATTTTGGGAATATCGTACGTGTCACCATCGACCGGCAGGCAACCTTTAAGGACATCAAAAGAAACGCCTTCTTCCCCCAGGAAACGATTATCGATACAGATCAATGCCGCGAGTTGAGCGCCGGCGGAATGTCCACCGACAAAAATTCGCCCTGGATCACCGCCATATTCAGCGATGTTCCTGTGCACCCAGCCAAGCGATTTTGCGACGTCGCGGATCAGCACACCCATGTCGACGTCGGGCAACAGCCGGTAGTTCGTTGATACGAAGACAAATCCCCGCTCGGTCAGTACCCTGGGCTTTAGGGCAACGTCGCTCTTGTCGCCAACCTGCCATCCACCACCGTGGATCCAGAACATGACCGGAAGGCTCCCTCCGATTGTTTCTTCGGGCGTATAAATGTCGAGAACCTGTCGTTCGTGACCGTTTTCAACGTAGGGAATGTCAGGCGTTAGATTCTGTGCACTGACGACACTGCAAAAGCACAGAGATAGAAGTGCAAAAGCGATGATGAGTTTACTGTTCATGGTGAAGACTCAATGAGTATAAAAACTGATCCGGATGCTTTACCTGACGATGGCAATCCAGTTGAGCGACACCACGGGTGTCGTCTGGCCATCACCGGTTCGCTGACAGCGTCCCCGGATTCACTCTTTCGATTGTTCAGCTTCCGCGTTTTCCGGTTTCCCCAGCCCTGTGAAAAAGGCAATGATGCCGAAGGCAATGAAACCGGCTGCGGCAAAGGAAAGTGCGACACGGTAATCCCCAGTCTGATCTGCTACTCGCCCGGTCATCTTCAGCATGGCATATTTGGCCACTTCGGCAACCAGGTAGGCTGCCGCGAGAACCGTTCCGAGACTGGCCATCGAACGCGATGACAACTCACTGACCAGCGTTGGAAACTCTGCTGCAAAACAAAAACACGCCATTGTATACAGTACGGGAACATACAAAGCGCTGCCCGACCAGATCGACACGATCACAATGACTCCACCAATCGGACCGGACAGACACAAAATGGCTCGTTGTGCGACACGCTCGGGCAGCACCGACAACAAACTACGAGTGAACAGGTACGCCAACCCGTGTCCGGCGACCGCCAAAGCAGGTTCAATCGGCAGATCATGAAAATGATTCTTCATAAACATCGGCAAAAAAATGTAGACCGTGTTGTCAGCTGACGCATGAAGACAAATCAGCACGATGACCAGTATTGATCGAGTGTTCAGCAGTCGGAACAGGCGGGTCCTTCGCGATGTCTGCTGCTGGTCCAGGTCTTGTTCTTCACTTTCAGTTGATTCCTCTCCGGGATTTCTTTGCAGACTCATCAGTAGTCCGCCACCAACAAGCGCGCCACCGACAATCAAAAATGGAACCCCAAGCACCAGTCGGAAGGTCTCATCTCCGCCGCCTTCGGACCAGTGCAGCATTGCACCGGCGAACAGCGGCAACAGCACCGTCGGTGCGGCCACCGACACCAGTCTGATAGAAAAAATTCGCCGTTTGAATGCCGGGTACAGTGCAAACAGGAACGCCGGATGAGCGACACTGCTGACGCCGATGAACAGACCCAGCAAGGTCAATCCGGATTGGAACATGATAATACTGCTACTCACACCGAGCAGCAGGAAGCCGACGCCAAAACCGACAAACCCCAACTCGGAGATCCGTCGCACGCCATACCAGGAAATCAATGGTCCGACCATCAGCAGCGCCAGGATGCGTCCCAGACTCTGCATGCCCATCAGAGACCCGAATTCCTCGGCTGACAGCGAAAATAATTCGGTGATCCGTGGACCAAATACCGGAAACACAGAGGTATACGCAGTGAAACTGCTCAGAAAAATCAGCGTGGCGGCCAGATTCCGACGTTCGGCACCGGGGGCATCTGTATTGTGTTCCTGAAGTTCGTCAGTGTGAGCGTGCGGATTGGATTTCTTTGGTAAACTCACCGCGAAGGTCATCCTTAATCTGTCGTTCTGGCCTGTCGTCACTCACCATTCGGTGTTTGCCTGGAACGCGACTGAATTCTCCACGAGTATATCAAACGTGAGGGTTTGGTGAGGTGTCACTGATCGGTTCCCCTGGGATCAGTAAACAGACGATGCCCCACTGAGTTCACTATCAAACGTCCCGACTTTGATCTGGAAAATGGTGTGATCGAGCGAATTGATCGGAAGCGACTGGCTGCGGCCAGGGCCATCATTGACTACGTGGTCCCTCGAGTGTCCGCAGAGGGGTTGTTTCACCCGGAAGACTCACTGTGGGCCGAAAGCGGTGTTTACCGATCTCAGCATGCGGGCACACTGGCTGTTGCCGGGCAGCTGCTGGATGACGATCGCTGCATTGAGGCAGCCCGGCGTATGCTGTATCGGACGATTGACGTCCGAATTCACAAACTCTGGAGCACAGACTGGTGGTGGGATCACCCGGTGTCAGAAACCGTCGCGGCTGACTGGAAAAACTGGCAGGAACAGAACCGTGTTGTTGAGGAAGGTTATGCTTCTCCTACCAACCTGTTCAATCTGGGGCTTTACTATCGCATCACGGGTGACGACTACGTCGTTGAACCATCGCGCGAGAGCATGGCCGCCATGTTCGCTCGCTGGGACTACACTCAGGACAACTGGCATCACATGACACCTGAATTCGCCGGTCTCGCAGTCTGGGCGTGGGAAGAAACGTTTCCCCAGTTCGCCTCAAAAAAGGATCCCATCGTTCGCCGCGTCATCGACAGGTTTGTCAAAGATGCCACAAACGATTTCCCATTTGTTCTGGCGGTGCGAATGACTCTGTTGCTTGCGGTCACCGGGACCCGGTACCTCCAATCGGTGCTCAAGCCGGGTATTGACGCTCTGCTCGCGGCATCTGCCCGGCGATACGAACAACGGCCGGACGACTTTCGGCATAGTGCTGTCACATCCGATCACATCAATATCCGCGCCAACATGGCCGTGGCCATCATGATGAAGCATTATGACCTTGCAGCAGGCGAACAGGTCTACACAGGCACTCCGCTGTATGCGTCACTCAGTGACTGGATCGACCTCATGAGAGCACCCGGTGGCAGCTATTATGAATGTCAGGACATCGTCACCGGTCGGAAGTACGGTCAGGGATCCCCGGCGCACTACATTCCGCTGTGGTGGATCCTGGCGGCGCGCCTGCCGTGAAATTCGTGGGCTGTCACCGACGATGCACTACCACCACGCAATGGCTTCCGCCAGTTCACCAAGTGTATTCCCCTGCCAGGTCACATCAGCCAGTACAGGTAATGAGTGAGTGCTAAACACCTGCGGAAATGCGGCGGTGACCTGACACGAAGCTGTACTGCCACCGGCAACCTCAATGACTGTTGCTACGGGAGTGAGTTCCACTCCCGCCACAGAACGAAACTTAAGTTCGCAGGTCCTGGTGTCCGGCTCATGATTAGTGATCCGAACAGTAAACTCGACGGTGTCTCCCGGTCGAATTCGGACTTTGTAGGGGTAGAATTCCACCCAGCCAGGGTCCATGCCTAAATTCGGATGAGACTGATCAATGATTTGCGTAAACAGATCCTGCCAGCGATTCATCCAGACCTGCCAGCGTTCGGTCTGCCTCCGGTCGTGATTGACGGCCCCGCCGTGGCCGGTCAGCAGCATGTCAGGGTCTGCCTCGAGAATCTGTCGCGGCATGTCTGCGTAGCTGGTCACCGGTGTCCGGTTCTTTGGAATAAACGAATGGATGTGGTCTCGCTGCTCCTGAAAACACATCCCTGAGATATTGTCACCGACTACCAGAAATCTCATGTCATCAACGTCAAAACGAATGAGCTGATGGTACAGAGTCTGCCCCGGATGCTGTTCAATAAAAAAATCCGTGCCACGCCAGTGGAACGCATCTCCCCGGCGGACCACCCGGTCCACATTCAGACCTCGAGGATCCAGACAGGGCATATCGTATCGCTCAGGGTGTTCGAGGATATCTTTCACCTCCGGAGACGACACAACACCGGTACCGTATCGATGTCGCAGAGCCGGATAACCCGCCAGATGATCATCGTGATAATGAGTTGGCAGGAACCATTCGACCGTGCGGATTCCCAGTTCGGGTTCCAGTGCTGGTGTCAGGTGATCGATAAAACGTGACGGGTTGGCCGAAATGGAGTCAGTGGAAACGTATCCGCAGTCAATAAAAACGGCGTGGCCGTCGTCGTCCTGAACAATGTAGGTGAACGCACCTGAGTTCGACACTTCGATGACATGGTCTGAGATGTGTCGAAACTGTGGCTGAAACCAGTCATAAGGTCGGGCGTAGAACAGTTCGTACAGTTCTTCAAGTGGCTGCTGAAGACTGGTGAATGCATCCTCAGTCGATTCAAACGGAGTGCCGTGTCCCGGCATAATCAGGTCCGACTGAAGCGATGCCGCCGTTTTCAGACTCTCCAGATGATGCGTATGCCCTTTGAAATCCATGTACTTCCACTGACTCGAAAAATATTCATGAAGTTTGCCCGGAGCCGACATCAAATCACCACATGCAAGCACACGTTGATTGTCGCACGTGAAGAGGTATCCGACCGAACCAAATGTATGTCCCGGCAGCGGAACCACTTCAAACTCCAGATCCCGCCACATCACTGATTCGTAATCGAACGCGTACCGTTCCGTGATGACATCACTGAGTATGCCGAAGTTCGGATAGTAGCTTTCATAGTTGTGCCAGGTGTCGTAGGACGCCTTGAGCAGATCACTCTCCTCGTAGAACCTTCGTTCTGTGAAGGGAACAACGATCTCAGCGCCCTGGTCCTGCCACGCTGCTGCCGCGGCACACTGATCACGATGAAAATGGGTCAGCAGGACGCGTTCGACCGGAGGGACTCCGGCATCCTGCAGCTGTCTCGGCGATACGTGCGTTCCGCAGTCGATCAGTAGCGCCGCATCACCCTGAGTGACGACATACACGCTGCAGGTGTCCGGAATCCAGGCAAGACTGTCAGTAATTTTCTGCAACATATTTTTCGATTCCCGCGACTTCCTGAACACTGTGATACTGACTCAGATTTTAACAACGCAACGCCTCAGACCACAGGCACTGTCGTCAGCCCGGGACAGATGACAGTTATTGCAAATAGTAAAACGAAGATGAAAGTACCGCTGGAACACCGGTGCCCACTCAACACTCTCCGACAGCACAAACAGAAAATGTCGACCATACACAACGTGCTGCAGGCGAAAACCACTGATCACAGGTGAAATTTTTCAGCAACATGATTAACAACCCGGAAGGTCAAGACCGGAACAACGGCAGGTTGCAGGTGTTGCCGCAGAAAAACCTGGATCAAATCCGGAAGCAGGTCGGTACAGGAATGTTGCAGATAGTCACCCGGACCATCGAGGAAGCAAATCCGGAATCAGGGGCAAAGAACTGCCCTGATGGATATCGATCCATAATGATTTTGATGAAGATAATCTGCGGTCAGAGAATGAGTCGTCCGGGACCAATTCACTGTTTCATGATGGTTGCGGGAATAACATGAATAAAGCATTCGTTCGTGAACCGGAAATCGACAGCCGACCGCGCTGTCCACGATGTGGATCACTCGGGGATTCGGTCGAAAAAGCCACACTCGATCATCATGTGCAGCCCGATTCGCGACGACAAATCGATAACACCGCATGGTTTTGCACCTATGCGCGCTGCGACGTGGCCTATTTTGATCTGTTTGAACGATGTGTGACCGTCGATGAACTGCAGGCTCCCGTTTACCCGAAGGATATCGACGCACCGGTCTGTGCGTGCTTCGATTTTACGATCGAAGACATCGACTCCGACGTTCAGGCAGGAACACCAACCCGGATCAGAGAGTTGCTCAAAAAATCCGAAACTCCCGATGCTCAATGCCATATCTGCGCAGCCAACGGTCAATGCTGCACGCGTGAAATCCAGCGTCTGTACATGAAGCAGACAGCAGAATCCGATCTCTAAGTAATCAGACTTTTGCAGTGGCTCTCGTGCAGAATGCTGCATTGCGTTTCGGCATCAGTTTCGAATCTGGCATCAACAGGAACAGAACCCCGCTGCGGGTCAAATGAAACCAGGAATCTGTTCGCAGCGAACACCGTAGCTACCAAGAGCCCGACAACTCGTTTGGCGACGGATTTCAGTGCTGAATCGGATGACGTTCCGGAGTCGCTGCCCCGTATGTTGTAACTTGCTGAGATTTCTGTCTGCAGAACCTCGACACCCTACGCACCACCGACAGAAACCTGAGTCGAATCACTTCGCTTTAGAACACAGCGATCGGTTATTCAACTCCTGTGATCCCGAGTCTCTTCAATCGAACATATACCATGGCTTCCGGAAATTCTGACAGGTGCCTTGTGTCGGTGAGGTGATGGAGATCAAATGGGTGCTGTGTCGTTCACGAGTTGAGGAGAAATCCGGATGTTCAAATGGAAGCGGCAGAGGGATGGGTATTTTCAGCAATGAATGAATCAAATGTTAATTCACCCACGTTTCTTTTCGACGAATTGCCGCTTCACTGGCAGATGACCCGATGTGAGAAACTCGCGTTCGCGTCCATTCTCGACGCGGCTGCACCTGAGATCGCAATCGAAATAGGAACTTACAAAGGCGGCAGTCTCCAGCTGATCTCTCGTAAATCAAAGCAAGTGTACTCGCTCGATATTGCGTCGCTTGACGACACACTTGCCAAACACTTCGATAACGTGGAGTTTCGGACCGGGCCATCGCAGCAGTTACTGCCGGCACTTCTGCGTCAGATCCAGGAAGAGCGTCAACCGCTTGGTTTTGTCCTTATTGATGGTGATCATTCAACAGAGGGAGTACGCCAGGACATCAATGCGGTCCTGCAGTACGAACCAATTCGACCACTCTACATCGTTTTCCACGACAGTTTTCATCCTCCGTGCCGCGAGGGCATCCTGTCTGCATCATGGCAGGATTGTCCATGGGTTCACTACGTCGAAGTCGATTTCATTCCCGGCGTGTACCACTACGAGGCATTTGATACCGCCGAACCGCGTTCAATGTACGGCGGTCTCGCAGTTGCAGTGATGAAACCGACACGGAGAACCGGAGCACTGACAATTCATCAGTCGCAGTCAGGGCTTTATAACACAGTCTTTCGCGATTCGAGACATTCCCCGTCGTCCTCGCTCCTGCATCGGGCAAAACGATGGCTGACACGAACAGAATAGAGATTCGAAACGCACGGGCCGGTATGATTACGTAACAGAAGCGAAGTGTCTCTTGCCGGCGATCGCGACCTAAACCGGGCAGCGACACTGTTTCCTCTCATTCATGCCGCGGGACCCGGATGCTCCTGCGCGGGCCACGTAATCGTCCGTAAGAGGAACTCACTCAGCCTGCGTCATGGAATACTGCACGGGTTCTGCCGCGACGAATGCCGGACCGTTACTGAAACGCTGTTGCGTTACTCCCGGATTTCTTTCACAGGTTTCATAAGAGCTTCGAACCGGTGACAGGTCAGAATTGAGCCGGAGGTCATACTGCAGCGGATTCAGCAAACCGGACAGGATTTCATGGTGCTCTTCACCGGAAATTCCGGACGCCGGAATTCATGAATTGACTCCCCGTCATACGGTGCCGGCAAGCTACCTTCAACGATTCACAATCCTGTTATATTTTTCGTGAAATCCGGCTATATCTTCATCTGAAAAAAAGTGGTGCATGAGTTCCTCGTGCAGCTCCATTTTGCGATTGAACAACTCACCTGGAATTCGGACCTGTTCCTTAAACTGAGCGTAGATATCGGAGTACCACTTGTCTTCCGACACATTCAGCGGGGCAAAACGAAAGTATTCCAACTCGTCAGCATACAGATGATCACGAATCGTCGCAGGCCAGCTGCTGATCCTGTCGAACCGCAGGACCAGTAAACGAACACTTTGATTCTCGTAAAAACCGTACCCACGATTTCTGTCAAACTCTTCCTTCATGATGTCAATACCGCCCATCAGAGGCAGTTCATGATGTGTTTGATATTCCTCGAACCCGTCAAATATCTCAAGAAATCTCTCTACAAATCGCTGGACAGGCAGATCAACCAGCAATTCCTGTTTGAGTTCCATGTGCGTTTCTATGTTTTGAAAAAACGATGAGATTGCCCGAAACACGGGCTCTCTTATTGAAGTGAGGACGAATGGAGGTCTGCCAAATTCGATCCTGCTGTTCTCGAGAACTTCCTGGATACTTAGAGTTTGAATTTTCGGATGAATTTCTTGGAAATATCCATTTGTGTGGGAGTGCATCACGTGTTTTGTGAATGAGTTCTCAAGCGTAGCACTGCCTGTCTTACCGGATGACAGCACAAAAAAACGGATATCGTCCAGCTTGTGGCGCTGAATCTCTCGACGTACTCCTCCCGACAGCCGTTTCACACGCTTCTGACTGGGACGGTTTTTCTCTGCTGAAAACCACATGCGGATCTGCTTGAGAATGGCACTGCTCCAGATTTGTGTACCGTGGTTGAAGTCAGACGGACCGTTGTGAAATACGTCACATTTTCCAGTGGTAGTGGCCCGTAGTTTTCCACCTTTATGCCGGGCTCAGTCGTAACTTTCAAGTCGGACAGGCAGAGGTGATGGTGAATGGTCCTTGGCTCGGTCTTTCAGACCCGCGCTGAGGCCATACGTACTGCGCAGTACTTTCGGTGACAGGTTGCTTTACTGATCTTCAAAATCTGAAGTACGGTTACAAAATCTTTCCCGGCATTCAACATTTGGTCTGCATCGTGATGATCTGTTGCAAACTGTTTCGAGTAGTGTCAGGCCCTGCGTGGTGTGATTCTAACTGAACCCTCCGGTGGAAATTCCAGGACTTGTGTCCGGACACGCCTTAGATTATCTGTCAGTACGATCCACAGGCAAATCAATTTCGTCCAGCCCGTCCCGCTGAGCGTACGGTCGCACCTCTGAATACCATTGGCGCCAAACGCGGGATGCCTTGTCTTTCCAGACCTGGGCCGCGTTGAGCTTCGCAGCCTTGTCAGCATCCGCAGGCAACTGGCTCAGCGGGTTAAGCGAAAGACCGAATCCGTCTGGTCGTCGGGCGATGTATCGCAGGCTGGCCACGGCTTCGGTACTGACCTGAAAGTTGGGATCCTGAATCCCGTCGAGCATCAAAGGGATCAGATCGAAATCACGAGTACGTGAAAGCGCCCAGTAAGCGACCTGACGATTGCCCGGATCGGGACTCCTGACCAGTACCTTCAGTTTTTCTGCTTCTCCAATCAGTTCCTTCCTGTCAGTGAATTGAACGGTCTTTACAACATCGCCGATCTCCAAATCATCCGGCAGATCACTAATATTGAGCCGTTCAATCTGAGTCAGTAATTCATCCAGTGGCAGAATTTTTTTCCGGTTTGCTCCTCCTGGCCGGACATGCGCCAGCAGGTCCCGCCCTCCTTTCAGAACACCCTTGCCATAGTTAAAAATCTGATCCGTAGCCTTGGTGAAATACAAAATGGCAAAACAGGTCTCGACAGCAGCGCCATATCCAAGGCTCTTTCCTTCGAAATGCCCATCCGCTCGCTGAAGAGTCAACAACCCGTCACCGTAGAACGTAAACCAATCATCCCGGATATTCACGAATGCGGCAGCGCGTTCAAGCGTGTAGTAGAAATACAGTCTGTGTCCGGGTATGGGTACAGGTGCATAGCGGACCTCATTCCAGGCTACCCCCCGAGCGATACATTCATCAATTAAACGTAAGCTTACATCGGGGTTGTAATCATGATATGCAGACACCTCCATCTCAACTTCGCTCTGATCCAGAACTCCTAACCGTTCTAATTGATTAACTCTTGCCGAATCGGCGGGGGCCTGCCCCCCCCCGGAAAATAACAGCATCCGACAGATCCCGATTGTTCCCAACCCGGCAACCGTCATATTAATCCGACTAGGATCAGATGCCCCTGTGATTGGGATTTTGTACGGCCAGCCGCCGCCTGGATTTTCATGTTCGATCAGGTAGGACGCAGCTTTGTCAAATGTACGCGGATTGACTTCGCAGCCAGCACGTTTTGCCGCCCAAAGGGCCAGAACACAATATTGCGTCAAGCTGATATCCGCTGGCCCCGAAGGACCAAGCCGGGGAGAATTATGCGGCCAGGAACCATCTGACCTCTGATAAGACTCAATCATTCTCGCGATTTTCTGAATCACCCTCCGGTATTTCCTGCCATCTATATCGGCCAGCAACATTGCGTCAACTGCCGCAAGGTACGACCCGGAATACTGGTCATACGTAGCCACGTCGGCCCGCTGCCGGGCCTGGTGAATCCCCTGGACCAGTCGTGGTTCCGAACGATCAACTCCTGCCTTCAGCAGGGCATATGCCACAAGCGAAGTCTCTCGTTCCTCAAGCCCTGGCACGGACTGAAGAAACGAGACAGCCCTGGCAAGAGCGTCATCGTATCTGGGAATGCTCGTTGTTTTCAGTTCAG
Source organism: Fuerstiella sp. (assembly GCA_022447225.1). NCBI lineage: Bacteria > Pseudomonadati > Planctomycetota > Planctomycetia > Planctomycetales > Planctomycetaceae > Fuerstiella > Fuerstiella sp. Next base: position 20,177 of record JAKVAZ010000008.1, read on the forward strand.
CAACAGCCGATGGCCAAATTACCGCTGCAAAGGACAAAGCGATGCAGATCCTGAAAACATTCAGTCGTACATTCACCCGGCACCTCGAATCTTTTTCAGTGCCCGACCGCAGTCACTGATATTTGCGATGTTTGTCGCACCAACCGTGACGCAACGCTGAAAACAAAGAAGAAAGGACATTCCCCTTCAGGAACAACAACACGTTACAACGCACAAGCACGCATAACAGCCACCGGCATACAACTGTGCATCGGCAGATTATACACAGTTTGACAGCAGACATCGACACCTCCGGAGCCAGGGTTGGGCGGAGCCCGTGACAATCCACAAGATTCTCATATCCTCAGATATCACCAACGGTCAAAGACAGCCTCACGGTTTTGCTACAGCCGGTCAGGAGTAAACCTGGCAGGTACGCGCAGCTGGAAGCTCGGTTTATAACGTCGAACAAGCTCAACGTATCGTTCCAGATAGGGCTTCAGACCGATGTCACGTCCGTGGAGAATCTCTGCGATTGTCCAATCCGTAAAATGAACAAACATGACCGGATCCTGTCCATTGATCAAGGTTCCTCCGTCGCTGACGACTCGTTTGTTTTCGTGCCAGTTCCATTCAGCAACATTACATCCGCGGTTTCTTAGAATTTTTGTCCCACTCCAGTACACGGGCAAAAGGTCCAGGAACTTCTGATCAACATAAGTTCCGACCGCAGGATTCTTGCTCATGTCCCAAAGACAGGCTTCCGCCCACCAGTCCAGAAATTGGCAGGTGCCGTGGCCCACTCCCAGAAAGCCTGCCTGAAAGATCCCTTCTGTAAAGTTCTTTTGAAAATCTATTTCATTCGTGGACGGTCGGAATGCACGAAAGTGAGGAGACAGCAGAACGGTGTCTGATTCAATCATGTCAAACAGGGGTTCCGGATCCTCAAAGAACATCAAATCGGGATCACACCAAAGGACTTTCTTGGCGCTGTGCTGAATACAGTAAAGCAACAGCTGTGATTTCAATGACCAGCGTAGAGCGTCTCCACGGTCCGATTCACGGTATTGCTCAATCATTTGCCGGGCGCGCGGCAGCTCCTCACACAGTGTTTCAGGACCGACTGCCCATTCGGGGAGTGGTGTGTCGGGTACCGGATCAATGACGATTGCCAGAAACCCAATCGCAGCATTTAACTCCTCAAATGCTGCCTTCAGGGCCTTGGCGTAGTGAAGAAACGAAGCCGTCACAATAGTGACAGCCATGTTGTCTCGAATCGTCACGGAAATTTTCAGCCCCGTTGAATCTGTAGACTTGTCAGCAGTCGCCACACTCGTAGCGATCAACTGAACTGACACAACCTAACACACATCGTAAAATGAGTGAACAGAATCATCCCTGTCCGAAAAATGCCTTCCGGATTCTGTGGAGAAATGAACGACAGAGTCTGACTGCCGGAGAGGATTGCAGTGCGATCCGCACTCGGCCACGAGCAGTCAGGCGTTTTTTGGCCTGCTGACGGCGAGGCGGAAGACGCATCAGTCCGTCAAAGACCTGCGACAATACATCAACGTGACGATCCATAGAAAACGGAACGATAGTTTCCATGGCAGCCGCGCAGACCTTCCGGCGGAACTCGTCGTTGCACACAATACGCTGAAGATGGTCGGTTGCTTTCTGCACATCACCAATTTCGAAAAGCAGGCCGTTAACACCGTGATTGATAATTCCTTCCACACCACTATCGGTACGTGTCACGACCGGTATACAGCCAAATCCCATCGCTTCAAGGATGCTGTTGCTTGTCCCTTCAAACTCAGAACACAGTAACACGACATCAGTGTTTTTCCATACTTCATTCATCTGTTCAGGATGAATGCGACCGCAGAACCGCACTTTTCCCTGAGCAACCTGTGTTTCAAGGCAGGCTCGAAGAAGGTGTTCTTCTTTGCCATCCCCAATGATTTGCAGTTCGTAATCAACATTCCGATCGTCAAGACGATGTGCGATCAGAGCAATATCCAGAATTCTTTTCTGGTGTTGAATGACACGACCGGCATAGACCATGCGTAAGGGACCTGAGAACTTGAGGTCCCCCCGGTCCGGGGACACATATACACCGGTCGGAAGCATGGTAATGTCGCTGCCACGCGATGGTATCAACGACTCCAGTTTTGATGCACAGGTGGGACTCACCGCTATGAAATGCGAAATCAAATCAGCCCGTTTCTGAAGCGGATCGTAGTATTCCTTTTTACTGTCGGCGCGACAATAACCCAGAATCCGCCATTCCCGGCCTGAGGCGATTGCTTCGCACATCGGGTAAAACAGGTCCCACATGTAATTGGGGATAATGACACCACTGCCCAGAGTCTCAAGCAATGGAATGATCTGGCGAGGTCGCTCATACGTGTGATCGAAACGGATTGTTCCGTCGCCGGGACCATGCGTCGAGACGAGCCTCACGTCATAATTTTCGTTCCGAGCGAATGCTTCCTGAACGCGCAGTGCCCAGGAAACAACACCGGAAACGACCGGAGAAATAACAATTAGTACAGGGAGCTTTTTCAATTTCTTAACGTTACGTTTTGTCACCATTTGTGACCACAGCAGGGCTGGTATCGTTTAAATTCCGTTTCCTCGGCCACGATGGTATTCCGTATGCAAGAACACTGGACGCGGCCCCTTCATTCAGCAATCACCGGTGTTTTCAGTAATACACCGCGCAGGACACTCGCGTCCCAGCCGATCGAAAACAGCCATTCCATTGACCCGGGTGTGACTATCAACTGGGAAATCGTCGGAACCAGTAACGCCGGCTTGATCAGTAACTCAGTAAAACCGTTACCCATTGCCCTCACACGATGAGACATTTCAGGGTATCAACATGGAATTAGTCAGCTGACGCTCACAGGAACGACCCTAAAAAATCGGCCACCTTCAATAAATTCGCAAAAAGGACCAGGGTGGTCGCCATTTCTGACCGGATGACAGCGAGGATTGTCATCGGAAAATGTTACGTTGATGCTCGGTCGTCTGTTGGAAGTACCTCAGTCAATCGTTCATGTTTATCAACCCCAGATGTACGATTTCCGCATTAAAAGATCACCTGAACGAACACATTGACTGCCCGCAAAAACCGAGTAGACCCTGGAATTGCCTGACCACGACCGGGAGTTAAAGATTGGAACGAATGAAATAAACCTGTTTTCCTGGCAGGAGTGAGTTACTTCATCCACCGATTGGCAGGACGATGACAAAAGTGAGATAACGTTTCCCGGCACACCGGGACATGGAGAGGCACTCAGAAAGACGCGCAGAGCAAACAAACATTCACTGTTTGCTGTAAACAGATCTCTATGCGAATGCGTTGTCTGTCAGGTGAACACTCCCTGTTCCTTGTGAATTCACCACGTGTTTTTTACTGAACCGATCCCGGAGAACTTCTAACTATCCGTATATTGCGGCTTCTGTGACTGAATTCTGACATCGACGTACCGGATCTGACCGATTTTCTCATCAGCCATAAACAGAATGATCTGCTGTACGACAAAACGGATACACGGGAACGAGCTGGGTGCGTGTTTGGCAGCGTCTGAGATGCTCCGGAAACGTCAGAACAAGTGTCCGGCAGTCCGTTCACCCAAACCTTCACGATGAAGTCGACATCAGGTGACCCTGCAGAAATGCTGACGTGGAAAACCCGTTTTCAGGAAGCAGCGGTTCGCTGCCGTTCACGCGAAGCAAAACTAGTCCTAGGTGGAACTCCACGGAAGCGTTTCCTACAACCAACATTCTGATTCCTTCCTGGTTTCCACCAACTATCATTCGGACAATCCTAAACTTCTGATGTTTCAAGATTCGTTTGCAACACGACCGGCGCCGTTTCTCTCTACGGAGTTTTCGGAAGTTCAATATTGGCGGCAGGTCGATGAACTGGATATAGAGAGAATTGTCGCGGAACGACCCGATATTGTGATTTTGCAAATTGTTGAACGATTGCTGCTGCACAATAAACCCAGGCTGAATACCGACATTCTGTCCGGATCGAACAGATGAGAACTCCTGTAAGCACGATCGAGAACGGCGACGACATGCTTTTTCAGAACTCCCGGCGGAAGCGAAGAGGTGATGACATCCTGTTCCTCGGACATGATGCATCCCGGACGGGTGCGCCCATCGTCCTGCTTCGAATGCTACGCTGGCTGCGGGAGAATACCGATCTTTCGTTTTCGGTCATCCTGGGTGCGGGGGGACCGCTTGAGCCGGACTACAGCGAAGTCGCAAACACGAAAGTTTGCTACCTGGCGACTCAAACCGAGTCTCACTTTCTGCGTCCTTTGCTGAAAATTCCCGGACTTCGCCGGGTCATTAGTTATTCGCACAGACGACTGTTGAGGCTCCGGCTGCGGTTTCGGAAACCGCAAATGATCTATGCAAATACTTCAGCAACGGGTGACATGCTCGAGTTCTTTGATTTAAACAATGTGCCAACGGTGACACATGTCCATGAACTGGAGGTCGTCCTGCGCACGCTGATAGGACTCCGTCAGTTTGCTCAAACAATTCGACATACGAATCGTTTTCTGGCGGTATCGCAGGCGGTCCGTCAAAATCTCATGCAGAACCACAACATTAGTGATGATGACATCGAAATGGTTCCGGAATTTTTGCCGATCGGTGAGCATTCCCCGGAGAACTGGAAAAACGCAAGGCTCAACTTCGTTCAACGTTTTGATATGCCGGAGGACGCGTTTATTGTCGGTGCTTCCGGAACACCCGGGTGGCGCAAAGGATCCGATCTATTCGTTCAGGTCGCGGGGCACGTGGCGAGGACTCACCCTGAGGCACCGATCTATTTTGCCTGGATTGGTGGACCTCTGTCCGCCACTGAGTCGGAATACCTTCTCCATGACTGTGACCGTCTGGGAGTGAGAGAACGGATTCGTTTCATCGACACGCAACCGGATCCAATTGCGTTGTTCCAGGGACTCAGTGTGTTTGCCATGGTGTCACGCGAAGATCCCTATCCAATCGTTACCATCGAAACGGCTGCGGAAGCGGTACCGATCGTGTGCTTTGACCAGGCAGGGGGAACTCAGGAACTGGTGGAAGACGACGCAGGATTTGTGGTTCCTTATCTGGACACAGCCGCAATGGCCAACCGAATTGTAGAGCTGTTTGATGCGCCAGGTCTTCGGAATCAGCTGGGGAATCGAGCCAGAGAAAAGGTTCTGGAACGCAATAACGCGGCCGTGGTTATGCCTCTGATTGCCGATGTGATTCGTCGGAACACAGGAAACCGTGTCGATTGAACCACACCCTTTCTGTATCACAGAGACAGAATTTCACTTCCGTTTCTTCCGGAAACATTGGTGCTCATGTCATAATCTCCGCTTTGAATATACGTGTTTGAAAGTTAGCGGTAATTTTGGCGACGCGATTTTTTCAGTGCATTCAGCAGGAACCAGACATGATTCCTGCTGAATGTTTGTTGTTCTGATCAAGGAGACCGAATCATCGGAACCAAGCACGATGTCTTAACGGAAACCGAATTGAGTCAGTATTCTGTCTCACATAATATTCTGTCCCGACTCACAACACTCCAGGCAGAACATAACAGTCCGACAAATCAGATCAATGTGCTCGACTGGGGCTGCGGACGCGGTCGTACCGTGGCAAAGCTTCGGGAAATGGGATTCAATGCGTTCGGAGTCGAGATTGACAGAACAACCATGCAAAACGGTTTCAGGCTGTTTGAGAATCGGGACATGAATCCGACAGAGATGCTGCGTCACGTGGACGATCTCGATTCATTTCCGGAATCGTTTTTCCATTTTGTCTGCTCAGAACAGGTATTCGAACACGTTGCGGATCTCAGCGTTGTTGTTGCTGAACTGGCCCGCCTGACAGCTGACCAGGGTATTGGTGTGCACAATTTTCCCAGTGCTCGCTGTGTTATGGAAGAACATTTGTTCATGCCGTTTGTGCACTGGTTACCAAAAAATCGCCTGCGAAAAGCGGCAATTCGGCTGATGCTGTCACTGGGACAGGGACCAAAACCGGACTGGCCCGAAGTCATCGAAAAAACAGCTGCCGGCCGAACTCAGGTTTATTTTGATTACACCGTTCAGCGAACCTTCTATCGTGATATTCGGGATATCGTTGAGTTGTTCGTATCAGCCGGATTTGACGCAAACACGACGGTTCGTGACACCACAACGTTCTGGAAACGGCTGCTGCTTCCGGACTATCTGAACCGAAATGGATTTCCCAATCAGCGAACAACGCTGGTAACGCGACGAATCCGCAGTAACGACGATACCTGATCATTTCTAAAAATGAGTTACTGCAGATGACAGGTGGAATTCATCCATGAAACTAGCGGGAAATGTGATAGCTCATTTGAGGGACCCGCGCTACTAACGTCCCCGCTGCCGGCTGGCATTGCTGTCTACCTGAAAACACGTAACAGACACAGGCGTCTCAACTCAGGTCCAAAGGTGGCAACAGAATGCGAATTGTGGAAAGAGGGATCATCAACACCGGAGAGCGGGGTACCAGCCGGGCGGTTGGGACATTTCCCGCGACAACCGCGATGGCGGATGGTTCACTCCTTGCCTCCTACCGCATCGGCTCCACCAAGGATTCGGCCGATGCCACCGTGGAACTGCGACGCTCCACCGATAGCGGCCGCAGCTGGAGCGATCCGGAGCGTCCGTTCCGCACCGACTTTGACGGCATGAAAGGGTCGCTGCGCTGCGTCTACCTTACTGTCCTGGCTGAGAGGCATCTCATTGCCGCCGGGATGTGGATCGATCGCACAACCTATCCGGACCAACCGATTTTCAACGAGAACACTGAAGGCTGCCTGCCGATCAAACTGCTGCTTTCGGAGTCAGAGAACGGTGGCCGCAGCTGGTCTCCCTGGCGGCACATCCCGACAGGAGAGGACATCGGACCGCCCAGCCTGACAAACCCGATCCTGCTGTTGCCCGACAGGAGGCTGGCGCTAAGCATTGAAACCAACAAACAGTACCACGATGACTCACCCTGGCTACAACGCGTGGTCTACATGTACTCGGAAGACGGCGGCTACAGCTGGGGGAAAACAACAACGATCTGCCAGGATCCAAAAGGACGGATCTTCAACTGGGACCAGCGTGCCGGTGTCGGCCCTGACGGCCGTCTGGTCACTTTCACCTGGACGTACGACAGCCGGACGACCCGCTACCTGAACATTCACCGTCGCATCAGTGCAACTGAGGGCAACAGCTGGACGACGGCGGAAGACCTGGGCTTTGCTGATCAGCCATCGGTCCCGGCCGTACTGCCGGACGGCCGAGTCGTCCTCGCCTGGGTCGATCGCTTCCGCAGCCGATCGATTCGTGCCCGAATGGCACCGGCCATCGACGCTCCGTTCGCACCCGAAACCGAGGTAGAACTCTACAAGCCTCATGCAGTAACGTCGACGGTGGTCGGCGGAGAGGATACAGGCGAGTTGCTAACCGAGATGGGAACGTGGAATTACGGCCTGCCGCATGCAGAAGTAATGTCGAACGGTGACGTTCTGGTGGTGTACTATGCCGGTGAAGACGACCGCATGGACGTCTGCTGGGTGCGACTGACGCTGTAGAACCGAGGTGTTGACGAGGAGAGAATCAATTTGATGTGTGCAGAACATCCACGTCAATTTCAGAAACATTCGAAGCAGGCATGTCTCCTTTCACTCACGGTCAGCTGAAATTCCCGCGCCAACTCAGACAGTTTTGAAACAGCCTGTCAGTATCCGATGAACACTGGCTTTCCTGATTCTATGCATCGATTCCAGGTTCTCCCGCAATCGGAAGAGGCAGCACCCGGAAATCAAGTTTTTTTTATATTCATACGGAGTCACCCGGACCATCATAAATTAGGAATTGTCTGTTGGCATCCGTCCGGTTAACCTGACTCGTCCTGCCCGCATGTCGTCTCTGCCTGTTTTATTCTGATCAACTCCGACCTGACGGATCATCCGCACAAAACATGTTTTCCTGTGATACGCAACCAGCCGGTCCAGTCGATTACCTGAGAAAATGATGAGAAACCTCACCCGACGCCAAGCACTCCAATATGCCGGTTCCAGCGCAGCGGGTGCTCTCGTACCCTGGAAATCGGCATCGGCAGCCATGACAAATGATCGTCACAGGCTGCTGTTCAACTGGAACGGCTCGATGATCCATTGCTTCGGGCGAGCAGCACTGGGAGTTGAGGCGGAACAGCTGAGTCCGGATCAGTTTCGTTCATTGGTGTTTTCATCTCTGGATGAACAAGCTGTGGATACGGTGCTGTTCAGCTTCGGCAGTGGCAATGTTGCCGAATACCAGAGCAACGTGCTGGAATGGCCCGGTCAGGCCGATCAATTCACATTTCCGAAGTCAAAAACCTGGCACGGTGGTACCGAAGTTGATGCTGCTGATCAGTATCGAAACCCCAAAGCTCTGGCCGATGCCGGACATAACCCTCCTGAAGTTCTAGTCAATGAATGTCATCAACGCGGAATGGCCGCCTTTATTTCACTGCGAATGAATGACTGTCACGACGGACAGCACGGCCCCGGGACGCTGCCCAACCCGGAACTGGCCACGTTTAAACGCCAGAATCCGGACTGGCTGATTGAGGACCTGGACTGGTGGTCGGCACTGAACTTTACTCATCCACGTGTGCGTGCACTGAGACTGCGTACTATTGAAGAGTTCTTCGATCGCTGGGACTTTGACGGAATCGAACTGGACTGGCTGAAGCACACTCTCTATTTCCCGCGAGGGACAGAACGAGAGAATGCACATTATCTGACAGAATTTATGCAGTCCGTTCGTGAAAGTCTTCAGCGTCGAGCGCAGCGTCGCGGACGACCGATTGAACTGGCGGTACGAGTACCGGAGCGACTGTCCTGGTGTGAGAATGGTGGATTCGATGTGGCACGCTGGGTTGACGAAGATCTTGTCGATATGCTTATTGTCGGACAGTCTCTGACGGATTTGCCGACACTGGGGGAGTTTCACGAACTGTCGACAAAACGTCATGTACCCGTCTACCCGTGTATTACACCATTTGGAAACGGCTATCGGGTCAGTCCGGACGAGGTCATCCGTGGAAGCGCGTCCAATCTTTGGGCCGATGGCGCTGACGGACTGTATATGGGCAACTGGTGTTACCACGGATCATGGCGACGTCATTTGCTGGGTCAGATCTCCAGCCCGGATACTCTGGCCCGACTGCCCCGACGCTACATACTTTCGCACCGCGTTGCAGTCCCGCGTGGACAAACCGGTGCAGACTACATTCGCTACAACGTTCAGGGACAGGACGCACCATTACCAGCACAGCTGAAAAAGAATATCCCTCAACGGTTTATTCTGAGTGGCGGAAAAGCTGCTGCTGCAACGCGGGTTCAGCCTGAGAAAGCAGAACTGTGGCTGGGCGTCGATTTCCTGGGCGACCAAGATGTTTTGAGCGTGACCATCAACGACCGTGTACTGAGCGTGCCGGACAGGGACGGACGCGTGGCTCTTTCAGTTCTGGGCGGGCGTATTCAGGTTCCTGCTGGTAACGGTGTGCTCGGGTTCCCGGTTCAGACGTCAATCGACGAGGAGTTTCAAGGCATCCGTATCAACGTGCCGCCGGAAATACTCAGCCAGCATCACAATGAGCTGGAAGTTGTGCTGACAGAACGTTCGCCCGGCCTGAAGTACGATCTGCGGATCAACCGGCTGGAACTCGATCTGGTGTTTTAAGCCTGCTCAAGCCAGTGCTTCTGTAATGACCTGTCCGCCCAGATCGGTCAGACGTTTGAACCGTCCGGCATGATAGAACGTCAGTTCCATGTCATCCAGACCCATCTGATGCAGGATCGTGGCGTGTAAATCATGTGTGTGGTATGTGTTATCCACTGCGTTGATGCCCAGTTCGTCTGTTCCCCCAACAACGGTACCGCCCTTGACGCCGCCACCTGCCATCCAGGCGATCATGGCCCGCTTATTGTGGTCGCGACCGGGACTGGTGCGGAAAAAGTTCATTGAGTTATCTGCAGTCCGGCCAAATTCTCCACCCCACACAACCAGAGTGTCGTCCAGCAGCCCGCGCTGGCGAAGATCGGTGAGCAGACCGGCCATTGGTACATCGGTTCGCTCAGCACAGCGACGATGGTTGCTGGCAATATTTTCGTGAGAGTCCCAGCCGTTGCAATAGATCTGAATAAACCGGACGCCTCGCTCCACCATCCGGCGTGCCATCAGACACTTGCGCCCCATCTCATCAGTCACCGGCGAGTCCAGTCCGTACAGTTCCTGAGTCTGTTGTGACTCCTGAGCGACGTCCAGAGCATCCGGCACAGAAGACTGCATTCGAAAAGCAAGTTCATACTGTCTCATCCGCCCAATCAGATCCTGATTCCGAGGGTTCAAATGCAGCGTCTTTTCATTCAATGTGTTCAACATCCGAAGATTATTGTACTGCCGCTGTCGCCCGATTCCCTCGGGCTGCAAATCCACGATCGCCGGTCCGACAGGATTGAGCAAAGTCCCCTGGCATTCCGTGGGCAGGTACGCATTTGACCAGTTCATTGCGCCACCAAAGACGCCGCCGGAAGTATCAGGCAGCACAACAAATCCAGGCAAATTTTCGTTTTCGCTGCCAAGTCCGTATGCCACCCAGGAGCCGACTGAAGGACTGCCGGGAATCGGCATCCCCGTATTCATGAAAAACGTCGCTGTCGTGTGTGATTCAACACTCGTATGCAGAGAGCGGATGATCGCCATGTCGTCGACACACTTCGCAAGTCTCGGGAAAATATTCGAGACTTCGATGCCGGATTCACCGTGTTTTTGAAACGTAAACGGACAGGCAACGTACAGTCGTTTGACAAGGCTGCCGTAAATCCGTGTGACAGGCTGACCGTGAAGTCTGTTCAGCTCCGGTTTCGGATCAAACGTATCCATTTGACTCGGAGCACCGGACATGAACAGGAAAATGCAGGATTTAGCTTTGCCCGGCAGGTGTCCCGACCGCGGAGACAGGACGCCCGTATCGTCTGCTCTGATCACACCGTCACGCTGCAGTAACGACGTCAGTGCCAGTGCGCCGACACCGTTTCCGAAATTGTACAACATGTTGCGACGATCCGGTCTGTGGCGGTAATCGCCCGTCGCCGTCGCTGACTGAACCTGACTCTGCTGCTGGCGTTGTTTCATCGCGGCATCGATTCTTTGTACTTTATTGTTTGAAACACTGCTCTGCTGATCCCACAGTCAGCCATTGCAGTCTGCTGCCACACTGTCACTGAAGGTACAGAAACTCATTGCTGTTCAGTAAGACAAGACACAAATCAGTGAGTGAACCGGATGGTGCCAATGCGTGGTTGAGTTCAGTGTTGCTCCCGGTCGTCGTAATTTTGACTGATTCAGTCCGTTCGAGGAATTCCAGGCAGCTGTCGAGCTCTTCTGAGGTTGGAGATCGTTGATACGCCAACTGGTACGCATATTCCACCTGCCGTGAAGAATCAGAACCAGCCTCGCGTGTGATACGTCCGGCAAACTCGGCACTCTGCTGCTGCATGAACTGACTGTTGAAGAGTGCGAAAACCTGAGGCGTCACCGTTGTGACATCACGAACCGGACAGCTTTCGTCAATATTGGCCCCGTTGAATACCTTGAGAAAAGGAAGCTGAAGAGAACGACTCTGCAACATGTAAACCGTACGTCGATGGCGCTGATCCGGTTCAGCAGGTTCCCACCAGGTTGGTGCCCGCTGCATCAGTTCGTCATCCACGGCAGGAAAGAACGGAGGACCACCCATTTCACGATTGAGCGATCCACTTACTGCCAGCACACTGTCACGAATCACTTCAGCTTCGTGCCGGACCGGATTGCGTACCCAAAGATATTTGTTCCTGTTATCAATTTTATCGAACTCGGCTGCCCGCGGGTGAACCATAGACTGCCGATAGACGTTCGACGTCAGAATCAGGCGGTGCATTTCTTTGATGCTGTATCCGCTGCGGCGGAACTGAACGGCAAGCCAGTCGATCAGATCACGATACACCCCGCCACTGCCGTTCACTCCAAAATCACTTGAAGTGGCAATGAGCCCCTTCCCGAAGTGATACTGCCATATGCGGTTGACCATAACACGAGCCGTCAGAGGATTGTCAGGAGAAGCAATCCAGTCAGCCAGCAGTCTGCGACGTGTGCCCGGTAATCCCGTCAGATCCACAGGATTTGAGCTTCCGGTTACGGCACTCAGAAATCCCGGTTCAACCGCATCTTCTCTCAGCTTGTAACTTCCGCCGGACAGAACATAAGTCGCCACGTCGTCTTTGAGAGACGAATCTTTCGCGAGGTAAGCTGTCGGCTCGAAGTAGTCGCGATGGTTAGGATTTGCAAAGCGTGCTGTCTGGCGTTTAATCTTCCTGTAAGTGGCAACCTCTTCAGGGGTAAACAGAATCCCCTCATCCATTGCCATTGGAAGGTCACGGGTGCCGTCTTCAGCAACGACATCTTTAAGCTCAGCAGTTGCCGCCGGTCGATATCGTTTTCTCAGACGTTCCCGATACGATTTAAGCTTCTGATCCTGCCATTCTTTTCGTTTATCCAGCAGCGTCAGCCATCCCTGTTTCTGCTGCTCCCACGTCTCCCGGTTACGAACCGGCTTCTCATACTGCCCAAACGGAAGTTTTTCGGGACCTACAACAAGCGGAGCAAAGAACGCCTCCATCCGATAGTAGTCGCGCGTTGGAATCGGATCATATTTGTGATCGTGACAGCGAGCACATTCCAGAGTGACACCAAGAAATACAGATCCGGTGACACCCACTACATCCGTCAGAAAATCTCGCCGCGATAACTGAGATTCAGATCTTTCCACCGGAACCCAGAGATGCAGAAATGCCAGACCGATGCGGCCCTCATCTCCGTATTTAAACGCATCGCCCGCCAGTTGTTCACGAATGAACCGATCATACGGACGATCCTGGTTGAAGGCACGAATCACGTAGTCACGGTATCGCCAGATATGCGGACGCGGATAGTCGATGGCTCCCCCACGTGTGTCAGCATAGCGAACGAGGTCCAGCCAGTGCCGCCCCCAGCGTTCCCCGTAACCCTCATCATCCAGCAGTTTCTCGATGAGTCCGGTGTATGCCTCGTCGGACGGATCAGCAACGAACGCCTGCATTTCCTGTGGACTGGGAGGGAGTCCGATCAGCCCGAACTGTAACCGACGCAACAACGCGTCCGGAGAGGCTGGCGGAGCAGGTGTCAGCCCCTTCGATGTCAGTTTGGAAAGTACAAAGGCATCAATCGGATTCCGAACCCCGTCCGTCGTCGTCACTGAAGGTACAGCAGGCTCAACCAGCGGTGTCCACGGCCACTCCAATGTATCTTTCCCCACTGCTGAGTGGTCCGTCACCGGAACCAGCACAATCAACAGTGCAAGATGACCTGCGGAGTGGAAGATTGGCTTCGATAGCTTCATACTCAATTACCTGAACCTGTCCCGCACGATCGACGTCGGATTCACTAATCCTGTCGTAAGATTAAGACGCCATTGTTCTTTAAAATACCATGTTTTGCCGGGCCAATCAAACTTTGATCGCAACCATTGGATTCAGCTGCCCGCCATCACGAAAACGATTGTGAGTTGCTGGTCACCAACATGGGTAAATTCGGCAAAAAAATGGCCTGAATCGAACTGAAACTTCATTCACCCTGCCATTGGTTAATCGTCGTTTGTCTTTAAGTTATCTTCAGAAAATCGTGAATATGCCCTTTGTTATCCACCGATTTGTTGCCACAGCCCTGTTACTGATCACTGGATTCACCTGTTCGCATTCTGTCGCGGCTACTCCTCCAACAATCATAAGCCACATTCTGGTCCATGGTGCAGACGGAAAATTTGCGGGTTGGCCGGCAAATCACGGCATGTGGATCTGGGATAACGAGATCCTTGTCGGTTTCAGCACAGGGATTCACAAGAATCTGGGCAAAAAACACAACATCGACCGTGACAAACCCGAACACCATGTGCTTGCACGAAGCCTTGATGGTGGTGAGACATGGACGATGGAATTTCCGAATGACCGAGGGATGCTGATCAATGAAGGCGGCCAGCGCCACGGAATTACGGATCCACTGCACTCAGAACCGTCACCCGTAACAATTTCAGAACCGATTAACTTTGCTCATCCACATTTTTGTATGACCATGCGGTTTCAGAATATCCACGGAGGCACGTCGCGTCTGTACTACTCCTATGATCGCGGTCACAACTGGAAAGGCCCGTTTGTCGTTCCATCGTTCGGTCAGTCAGGCATCATGGCCCGGACCGACTACATTGTGAACAGCCAGACTGACTGTCACGTATTTCTCACAGCCTCCAAGAGCAATCAAAAGGAAGGTCGGGTCATCTGTGGACGTACAACAGATGGCGGAATCAACTGGCATTTGATTTCATACGTTGGGCCGGAACCGAACGGGTTCTCTATCATGCCGTCGACAATTCGGCTTAACCCCACAGAACTGCTAATGACAACCAGGCGACGGGAAGGCAAAGGTGAAGACCGTCATCGCTGGATCGATACATGGGGATCGTCGAACAACGGGGAAAGCTGGAAGTTTCTCAATCATGCCGTAGCTGACCTCGGCGAAGGCAATCCTCCATCGTTGATTCAGCTTCGTGACGGCCGCCTGGTACTCACCTACGGGGATCGCCAGACTCCTTTTGAGATCCGTGCACAACTCAGTAGCGACGGTGGACGAACATGGCAACGCTCGTTCGTGCTGAACACCGTTGGGGGTGGTCGCGACATGGGATACACGCGTTCCGTCCAGCGACCGGACGGCAAGGTCGTAACACTGTACTACCACTACACGTCGCAGAGCGTCTACCGACGTATCAGTAACACCATCTGGGATCCGGGTACCAGGGAACTGTGAACCTGTTGAGCAGGACCTGTAGCCGGTACTAAGATCGGACACGTGTGGAAACGAGGCCCCCGACAGCAGGCTCATCCTCTTACACAGTCATTTCTACCAGCCAATCCCGTGCAGCACACCTCGAACACCTGATATCAATTCACTATATCATTCAGAACCGGTTCATTATTCCAGTGGTGGAGGTGTGGCGATCGCTTTTTCAATTTCTGTCAGCAGCTGTTCAACACGAAACGGCTTATACAGGACTGCTTTCAGACCGTGCTGTCGTGCCTTAACAATGGAATGCGATGCGTCATATCCAAAGCCTGTCATGAAAATGACGGGGGTATGTGTATCGATGTCTCGCATACTGATGAAACATTCAAAACCGGTCATATCGGACAGTCGAATGTCTGCCAGCACCACATCGTAAGTCTGGGAACGCATCATCCGACAGGCCGCAGCCCCCGTTGGCACCGCCTCCACCACACATCCCTGCGGGTCCAGCAGCTTATGCGCTTCCGCACGTACGGCCGGATCAGAATCCACAACAAGGACTCGCTTTCGGATCAGGTCAGATCGCAGAGAACGGTGCAGTCGAGGCTGAGGTACGGCAGTATCCTCTGTCGGCACCTCCGTGACTTCACCAATACATGAACGAATCTGTCGAACCTTTGTCAGGATCCGCTGCAGCGTTTCCGACACGTCAGGATCGTGACCAATGTACTTTTCAAGGATCGAAGTCGCGTCAGTCAGGATATCGTCCGTTGGACCGGCAACCTGCTGCTGAAGACGTGTGACATGCTGTTCTGCGGTTGTCGCCTTTTCTGCCATCATCAACTGCAGCTGATTGAGTGCCATTGCGACGACAGCACCAAAATGCTCCAGAAACTCCAGGTCGGCTTCGTCAAATGTGTCAGCACCAGGGCCTTCCACATTGAACGTTCCCAGAATGACATCATCCAGTCGCAACGGCACTGTCAACGAACTGCGAGCATATTCCGCTCCTCGCAGATAACGAGATTCTGACTGAGTATCCGCACACAGATAACTGCGCCCGGTTGCTGCCACATATCCGGTCAAACCGTTCCCATCCTGCCGGGCGTACAGCATTCGGCAAGCAGCTTCATCCTGCATCCCTTCCTGCAGCAGAGGAACCAGTTGTTGTGTTGCCGGATCCAGCAGCCGAATTTCAATGGTGTCGAATCCCAGGATCTGCTGCGAGAACGTAAGGATATTCTCCTTCAGGATTTCGATACGGTCTTCATTCGACATCATAGCGACTTCATCCGGTCTCAAATCGCTCAGTCGCATTCCAGCGTCATGAATGGCGGCACTTTTTCGGCGTGCCAGTTCCTGTTGTGTGATGTCACGAAGACAAACAGAAGTAAATCTGGCCGAAATTCCCTCTGGTGTCGGCAGTTGTGCACAAGAGGCCAGAGCTTCCACGTAACGCCGACTGGACAGCTGAATCGTGACACAGCACCCGGATCGCCCCCCGTCCGGCCATTTCCGGCGAAGCAGTGCGATATTATCCTCGTCTGCGTCAACTGATTCAAAAAACGGCAACCCGGTCAGCGGCTGACCATCACGGGAGATCTCTGCGAATACCTGATTGTGCCAGACAACGCGGTGATGATCGTCCACCAGCGCCAGTCCGACGGCAACGCTGTCCAAAAATCCCTGTGCGCAAATCTGGAGGTCTGCCGACCGCTCCGTCTGCGTTCCGGTAAACAGCACACCATCAATTGATGATGAATCCTGATCTTTTTCTGTCCGAATGATGTCGACAAAGTCACTCAGATTTCGACAAAGATCAGAAGTCACATTGTCCACGTCACCGGACACCAGCAGACGCGGTCGCGAGGTTGACACGCTTGTTTTCCTGGATGACTGGAGTCTGAAACAGTCCGTCGATTGTCCTGCGATTAAAACTCAACAACGAACCCGCCGAAAGGTCAACTCAGCACGTTTTTCATGAATCTTAATGAAAGTCTCAAATCATTCGTTTGGTCCGTCAGTACCGGCCGAACCCGGTGAAACAGAGTGCTCCTCGTTTTGCTTTTCAATTCGACCGAACATGTGACCACCAATCGTCCCGTGCTGCCAGGTTCCGGCGTACCGATCGTCATGAAAAATCACCCGACATGAAAATCCGTCTCCCAGCCCCGGGAGTCGGGCATCTGTCAGCGTCACCACCGGTGTGTCGCCAGCCCATTCCACGGGAACGGGAATGGGCAGTGTTGCATCGAACTTCATGTATTTGACACGGGCCGTAAACACCCAAAGATTGCCGGTCGATTTTTCAACACTGTTGATTTCGTATCGTTCTTGTTTGGGAACAGATCCCGTTTTTTGGCCATCAATCGTGAATGAACCCACCAGAACAGTTTTTGCCATACGTTCTGAAAACTCTCTGTCACGTTTCTGACGGGATTCTTCCTGAGATTGAGCCGGACTGCACAGGAACAGACTGAGCAGTATCAGTCCCCACGGACGATTGAACATTCTGAGCATCTCCTTCCTGAGGATTCGGACAGTTTCTTACTCTTTGCTGCAACGCTGTTGACACCGGCAGCCACCAAAATATTACTCTGATCACACGGTCACGAAACCGCTGAATACTCAGATTTTCCGCGTAATTGTTTCCGGCAGTGTCCGGACGAGTACTGAAACACCACCGGAGTTCCGCGAATCAGATCACCAACGGCTGTGGATCACCCCGGTCAACGGCCCACCCGAAAAATGCAAACATTTTCAGTAGATCAGTCTGCTGCCACCTCGTACCGGTATCCCGGTATCAATTTATCGGGTTTCCGTATCAAATTCATGCGGCAGACCGGAACACGATTCGCACCCGATGTACAGAGCCTCTGTTTGTCGAATCACCTGAACACCAATCTGACATCCAGGTTCCCGAAATGGGTACATCCGGTACCGTCAAATTGCTAAATTCTGTTCTGTCATATCGTCGAAATGAAACATAGTTTGCAGCAGGTGTGACAGACATCTCGCTTCCACTGAGCTGCTAACGTGAGAAACCCGGATTGTCTCAATGCCGATGAATTGGAAGACGTCTGAAGAAGACAGCCGACTGTAAGGTCTAGCGATGAACTGGGACTATTCCGACATTTCAAAAATGATCGACCACGCGTTGCTAAAGCCAACGCTGAAGACGAATGAACTTGAGGCAGGGTGTCTCATGGCTCGCTCCTACAACGTGGCCAGTGTCTGCATCATGCCGTTTGCAGTAAAAAGATGTACAGAGCTTCTTGCCGGTTCCGACGTGGTCCCCTGTACGACCATTGGTTTTCCTCATGGTGCCTCAGCCATCCACAGTAAAGTTGAGCAGTCCCGAATCGCACTGGCTGACGGCTGTGCCGAACTTGATATGGTGATCAATATCTCTAAGGCACTGAGCGGTGACTGGGATTACGTCCGCTCGGAAATTGAGGCCGTGGTGGATCTTGCCCATCGTGCCGACGGACGGGTCAAGGTGATATTCGAAACCTGTTATCTGTCGAACCATGAAAAAATCCGGCTGTGTGAAATCTGCGGACAGCTGGGTGTCGACTGGGTCAAAACTTCGACCGGATTCGGTTCCGGCGGTGCCACACATGACGATTTAATACTGATGCGAAGAACCGTACCGAAAACAGTGCAGGTCAAGGCTTCCGGAGGAATCCGCTCTCTGGATTCACTCCTCTCAGCACGTAAGATCGGAGTGACCCGAATCGGGACCAGCAGTACGCAGGCCATTCTGGATGAGGTACGCCTCCGTCTGCAGCTTGCACCGATTGAGTTTGTCGGATCGACCGGCGAAACACCGGAATACTGAAACAATCGGCTTAAACAAACTGACAATTTGACCGACGGTGATCTGAGGCAGGCCAAACGCCGCCTGCAACAGCTTCCGGACTCAACCGAATTCCACGAATATTCACAGTCCTGCCCGCTGTCACACTCAACAGGCGACTCCTGCTGAGTACACCTCTGATTCTCACTTACGGATCAGTGATCAGCGTGTTCCAAATCCGTTTCGACGACCGTTACAGGAAATTCAAATGGTGAAGGAAAATCGGTGTCCCGGTTGGTGACCACCTGATGAACCAGCTGGCTGCTGATTGCGGCACCCGGCAGTATCAACAATGTAATCAGCGGAATACCGCACCACCGATTGAATATGCTGGAACTTCCGACCAGCTGCAGCAGTCCCGCGGCCAGACTCACCACAAGTGCCAGACTGACGGCTGCTGCCGTGACTGTCCATGTGCGCCGAGTCTGCACTGACCGCTTCACGTGCCGAACAGCCTGGTCTTTCAAATTTTCCGGAAATTCAATCAGAGCAGCTGTTCTAAACATGCGTTTCGGACCGCTGCCGAGTGAAATCGGGACTTCTTCAGAAAATCGATCCACGATGCTCGCTCCAACCGCGTTGTCCCCCATGGAAAAGGTGTTCTGTTCCAATAGAAATTCCGAAGCTTCTGAATCCACCTCACTCATCGCCTCTTCCAGCAGTACTCGGGCGATTTCAGCAGCCAACTGTGCCTGGGCCTGGTCCTGAGTCTCTTCAAATTCACTTCTGACTACGATTCGGGTGTCCGTCATGTCCTCCAGCCATGAAGGTCGTTCCATTTCGGACGGTGCACCAATCGACACTCCCGATGTCTCCGGAAAGCCGACAGTCGCCGTTACTGTGGCAGCGGGGACTGTCAGCCGGAACATCGCGGTGACCAGTGCATGGAAACCGGACAAGGCTTCACTCCGGGATCCAGGGAGGGCATCGAACCGCAGCAGCTCTAAAAGCACACCACAACTTCGGTTGTGACGGACAACGGTTCCTTCCGTCCCGAGTAAACTTTCGAGAGTTGCTGCAGATGAAGCTGACAAAATCCTATTGTTACATTCAGTCAGCTCAACAGGGAGCGTCAGGGGATCGGGCGGAATGTCTGCGGCTGCAACCAACCTTCGATCCACGCCCGCCGGTCTTTGTCCGACAGCTGCCGCCGGGCCGGGAAACAGCACTGAATCATCATTTACAGCGGCACGGTGTTTCATTGCCATTTGTGGAGGTAACATCGTTTGAGATTCACAGCGATTTGTCATCATCAAACACAGGCCGAAAACCACAACGCCCAGTACAGACATGACAGGTCCGGCGGACCACAAAGCTAAAGCAGGAACTCGACCGCGTGCGATAATCTGACGAGCAGCAACTGCGGTGACGCTGATGATCAAAATGGCGATAACCCTTGACATAAGTTTCACTTCTGAATCACTGCGGCCGCATCCTATTCGATTTCAGCGCCCGCTGGTTACGTAACCACTCCCATTTCAATTGAGGCGTTTACTCGGCACAGTTATTGATGGTGACGTGACTGGAGGATGTTCGCCCAAATGCACCGACCTGTGGTGTCTGGAACGCAGACGGACCGGAAGTCTTGTGAATCAGGTCTCTTTGAGACGGTGGCGTCCATGCTGCAGAAAGTTGAATGACTGCCGAGATTGCCAGCGCCCATGTGGCACCCAGGGCACCAGGAAACTGCAGCAGTCCGGCAACGACCACACCTGCGAGCAGCGTCATCAGAGCGCTTGAGATACGAAACCGTGATTTTCGAAAACTATCGGCCTGCCACCACCATCGACGAACCGCGAACAGAATTCCAAAGAACATCATGAACGCAGAAAACGTCGGGTAGCCGCTGCCGTCTGCCAGATGAATTCGGCCGACAACCCGGGACTCACCTACCGAATCGGAAACATGAAACAGCGGATCCCCTGAAAGCATCAGATAGTTCTGTAGTCCGGCTGCCAGAAATCCAACTCCCAGACCAAGCACCCCCTGTGTCACACGCCGGACGAACACTTCTCCGGACCGGCCTTCACGAAGTTTCGACGGAATCAGCAGCGCCCACGCGGCCAACATCGTTACGCTTCCAAAAAACACAGCATGAACAGGCTCATGCAGGAGACTTGTGATCTGGTAGACCGCAAGAGTCACCAGGATAGTTGCTGCCGCAGAGATGGACAGTGAATTAGCAAGATCGGAAATTCGCTGACGTCGGGAGATGATGCGTGGAGTTGCGGGATTCAAGCCAACAAACATTCGTCTGCCGCGATAATGTCGACGGACCGTAGACGACTGACCGGAGGCCCTTTCGGAAACAGCATTAACGACTTCCGGTTGCGGTTCAGGTACGGATTCCCCCTTTGCGATTTTTGAAAGATCCTCGCTCCTGATCGATCCGGGTGATTCCGGTCTCCACGGATAACGAACGGCCAGGTATCCGGCGTAGGCGACAATGCCCAGAAATGCGCCAAACGTAACAAAGCCCAGAACTCTTGCTTCCAGTAAAATTTGCAGCAGCATGACAGCAAGGATGCCACCAACAATCCATTTCGCCGGAGCTGGAACTTTTGTCCAGTAGCCCGCTAAGTCCGCCGTAGTCACCGGTTGTGGATCTGTCTGTACCGAATTGCCGGTAACAACAGTGGACTTTGGTTGACTCACCGGGCTTAGCGGAGGCAGCCCGGATCCCAATTCCAACACGGAGTCCGCAGGATTCTTCAAGGCGACTGCGTCACGAAATCGTCGTTCCAGTTCTTCGACGTCCTGGATCCGCAGTTCCGGATCCTTTTCCAGCGCAGCTAAAATGACCGTTTGCAGACGTTCCGGGAGGTCGGACAGTTCCGGCTCAGCCGTCATATGCTTCATCAGAATTTCAGCCGTGGTTTCCCCCTCGAACGGAACCTGCCCCGTCAGCATCTCCACCAGAATGATTCCGAGAGCATAAACGTCGACTTCGCGTCCGTATCGACCGCGACACACTTCGGGAGCCATATAGTAAACCGTGCCGACACTCTGCGTCTGGGCACTGCGGTGTGATTCCGAAATATACTTGGAAAGCCCGACATCTCCGATTTTAACAGTGTCCTGATCGCGGAATACATTCGCCGGTTTGAGATCCCGGTGCACGAGACCTCGATCGTGCAGAAAACTGAGTCCGGCTGTCATTCCGGACAACCATCCCAGAACCTGATCAATCGACATTCCGTCCGGATATCGCTGCAGTTCGTCGTAGAGCCCCCGACCTGCGATGTATTCCATCACAATCCAGTGGTCCCCGTCCCGATCCATACGAATGTCAAAGATCGTCACCAGGTTCTGATGCTTGAGGTTGAGACACTGAGATACACCGCGAAGCTCCACTTCCAGATTGTTGTGCAGCAGCTTCAGAGCGACTTCTTTCCCGGAATCGCTCAACGCATAGTAAACTTCTCCAAAACCTCCGCGATGGATCGCACGTTTAATGGTGTACCCGTCAAGCGGACTGGCTTCGGGACCAAAGGTGAATTTCATGGATTCGGATCCGCTGTACCACCAGAAGTGATTTGGGTTCCCGGAACTGGAATTATGTAAAACACAGGCTGAGCCTGACCGGTTTAACGGACAATCGGACTCAGTGGATCTGTTCAATTCGAAATCTCAGGTCTTTTCCGTCAACAACGGATCCGTGCTCAAGGCGAACCGAATCCGACGGCGGTCTGCCATCGACCTTCAATGAAAGTGATGATCGACACCGCAACGATCCATCCAGGACATAAAACACAACCACGTCCGGCCAGTCCGGACAGAAGATATGCTGCTCACGTCCGGGACCAAGCAGACAATGGTCGACCATCAGAACAATGCCGTCAACGCTGTGTACAGGTCGATGATTGCTTTCAAAATCGAGGACCGCAGTGGAACTCAACACACTGGGGAGCCGGAATCCAAGCTTAACCCGGTCGCCCAGACGCAGCTGATCACCACTCCGCAGAATGGTTGCAGAATTAACGGTTCGGCCGGACACACTGGTCCCGTGTCTGGCGATTACCTGCCAGTTTTCTTCCACGCAGTGAAGGGTCGCATGTTGGCGGGAAATATTGGCCTGCAGAGTGATATCTGCAGATTTGCCTTCACATGTGGGAGCCCCAATCGAAAACGAATGTCCCACGTAAAGCTGCCAGGCACCGACTCCGTCGATCCAGAGCATGTAACATTGAATGCAACCGTTCGACACAACGCATTTCCCTGAATTTACCGCTTTTGCTGACCCGATTTTTGTACCGAACCGCCATCGTCCGATTCCGACATACGGTCGAATGTTCGCTGTGCTGTTATTGATGAACTTCGACATGGTGACGTATTGGATAACAGGTTACGACTCTGTGGATTTTTTACGATCGGATCGATCTGCAGACTCAAACCCGCTGCACAGAATTCAATAACCTGAACCGTCGAATCCTTTCCGTAATCCGGATGCCGACGTCGCACACCACAGCAGTTCAGCCCCGAAATCCGAACTCTTCCTCGCGCGTATCGAACATAAATCATCATGAGTACAAAAATGGCCCCGGACTTTCAGCTGTCGCGCTGTGTCCGGAGCGGCGTGTGTCCGGGTCGGTTTTCTGTGACGTTCGTATCATCGGCGGCTCTGTCACAGGTTGTCGACGGATGTCAGGTTGGTAAGACATTCCAAATCAACCGACAGACCAAAGTGTCGATCGATTTCACCAATAACATCTGTCTGCGGAATCACTGGCTCTTCAACCGGAATTCGCCCCAGAACATGCCCTTCGGTTTCCAGCAGAGCTTCCCGAACATCCATGTCATGGTTGAGTTCCCGAAGCTGTTCTTCGACCCGACTGAGGTGTGTATCGTCCACTTCAAGCGAATTGACTGTCTCTGTGGCCTGAATCTGCTTCAGTCGAGCTTCGGCCTGTGAGACCTTAACCGCCAGATCCTGTTTGCGCGACATCATTGAATCCAGGCTCGTCCGGTTGGCATTGAGCGTTTCTTTGGTTGCAGCCAGAATCTTGAGGTCGCGATCCAGTGACGCCTCCAGTAGCTGATAGGCACTAAATCGCTCAACAAGATCTGATGCCACTTCATGTCTGGTGTACGAAACCTGACGGTAAGTGAACTGGTCCTGACCGGAATCAAGATCCGATCGCAAAGCCAGAATCGAAGCCTTCTGGCTGTTCAGCTGATTTTGTTTTTCGGTAATGTCGGTCTGCATATTTCGGATGTCGACAACCTGTTCTGCCACAATTTTCATGTGCTGTCGAATCTCGGGCATCAGACTATCGACCTGATCGCGGATACTGTCGAGCTTGAATTCCGATTCGATTTCTGAACGAACGGTTTCCCGTACATTCCCCCAAAATGTGCGGGCGTAGCTGCAGGCATCTGTTCCAAGAAGCACCACACTTCCAATTCCCAGTAGTACTGCAGTTGCAAGTGATTTTCTAATCATCTCAGTCCCCTTCCGTTTCACACGCTGAATGATTTGCTCGTTTGAGCAGACATAGAAAGTGATTCGCCGGCGGACCGATTTTCCTGGACGATTCCACAGAAAATTGAAAAGAAATCGAGCGGCCCGAATCTCAGTAAACCGGAACCCCGAAAAGGTTTCCGAACTTCCCCGAACCGTGATTCGCTTCAACAACACAATTCCTGGCCGAATTTTTGAACCAGGAGAAAAACTTCACGTTTTTGTAGACGTTCGTCCTGCCGCAAACGGAACCGTGAGCCGCGCGACCGCAACAATTCGGTCCCTGTCAGCTGATCAATATTCGACGGATATCAGGGCCCGCAGGAATCGGCGTCGAAGTAAATAAGGAAACGCAGTTTATGATCGCAACACTTCAACAGCCGAACACCACTCAAAAACACAATGCTCCACCGGTCAAAGGCCGCCGAAATTAATCGTCAGCCGCAGTTGAGAACGACATCTGCCGAAGGAACAGAGGCCGTAAATCAAAAAAGAACGCTTCAACGAATCGCACCTCCGGCCAAGATTCCGCCTCCGCAGGTGAAAACGATGGATAAACGCCGTTTCACATTCGGTTTGCTGCTGAGCTCGTCCGGCGTACGTGTTTTACTTTTCATAGCCGCGAGAAGTTGTGTCACCCCGGAAATCGTGGTTGGTTGTCGCTGCCCACAGTCACAGTGACAGCGATCACGGCAGTCATCATGCCGGGTGGAGGATTCGGCATGATGACTGCTGCATCTGCGGGCCTCGACGAGGGAGAATTCGAACGGTTGATGACCGCCGGTAATATTTCGAACGTCTGCCGGGAGCGTTCGCGATCATCGTCCGGCTCCACTGACACCCAGTAACGGCCCTATGTACCAGCAGGCAGCAGCGGTCAGTAATGGAATACCTACCAGATTGAGAACCACCCCGTACCGCGCCATCTGACCGGCAGTGATCCGTCCTGAACCAAAAACGATAGCGTTGGGTGCAGTGGCTATGGGCAGCATAAACGCACAGCTTGTTGCCAGCGTTGCCGGAATCAGCAGCAGCCGCGAATCCATGTCCAGCTGCTCACTGATGATTAACAACGACGGTAACACAGTACTGATTGTCGCCACGTTACTGGTGACTTCGGTCAGGAATGTCATCATCAGACAAATCACAGCGATGACCAGCCACGTCGACTGCCCCTGCAAAGGCCCCTGAAGAGCCTGTCCGAGCCAGCTTGCGAGTCCTGACACATCGTCAGAAAAGCCACCTGCAAGAGCTAACCCTCCACCGAACAGGAGAATGATTTCCCATGGCATCCTGACAGCCGTTTCCCAGTTCATAAGAGGCACGCGACGTCCGAATTCGTCACGAGTTCCGGAAGGGATGAAGAACATCATTACCGCCAGAGCAATCGCAACAGTGGCGTCTGATGCAAATTTTTCTGTGTGAACTGAACTAGAAAAATCGTCACTGCGTCCCAGCAGCTGAAACCACGAGTCCAGCAATGACGACCACCCCGGTACCAGTGTCCAGTTCCCAAATTCCAGCGGCTGTCTGAGTACCCACAGTACTGCAACTCCTGCGAACACAGCAAGCATGCGTACTTCTGCAGCAGTAATTGGGCCCAGCGCTTTGAGACGTCGCGTCAGTTCGCGACCCAGTTCAGCCTCACTGCTGCGTTCGCGTTTCAGAGACCACGTCAGAACCAGCCAGACAATTCCGAAATAAACCACTCCAACCGGAATCGCTGCCATCATCCACCGAGTCACTGACAGTTCCGGAGCCTCCGGCAGTCGAGTCTGATAGATGGCAACGGCCGCAGTGTTGGTCGGCGTTCCCACGATAGTCGTCATTCCGCCAAGGCTCGCGGCGTAAGCGATCCCCAGCAACATCGGCAGGGCCAGTTGCGTGGACATGGATTTTGTACGATTTGACTCTGAATCCGTACGGCTGCTGTCGACCGTTCGGAGCAGGGCCAGTGCAATCGGAACCATCATCAGTGTTGTGGCTGTGTTACTGATCCACATCGACAGCGCTGCCGTGGCGATCATCATCCCAAGAACCAGCTGCCGGGGCCTGACCCCCACGCGGTTCACGATATGCAGGGCGATTCGACGATGGACATGCCACCGTTCCAATCCCAGGGCTATGATAAATCCACCGATAAACAGGAACTGCATGTCACTGACAAACGCCCGACTGACTTCTTTGGCCGACTGAATTCCGAGCAGGGGAAACAGTACAAGCGGCAGCAGACTGGTCGCAGCCATAGGCACAATCTGACTGACCCATAACCCTGCCATGAGAAACGTAACAGCAACCATACGCCAGGCTTCCGGCGACATGGCCGTTGTCACGCCGTCTGGCCCGGTCAGAGCTGGAGCAGGAGCCAGCAGAATCAGCACAAAGCCGGTCAGCAGTGAAGCCAGAACCACTCCCCGAGGAATTTTCCAGGTTGTTGATGATGCAGCCGGCAAGTCATTCACCGTGGTTTATTCCGGCAGTCCGATATTCAGCGGCTGTAAATCTTCGGGAACAAAACGCCCGTCGCGCCGAATGATTTCTCCATCGAACCGAATTTCACCTCCACCGTAATCAGACCGCTGAATCAGTACAAGGTCCCAGTGGACTCGACTTCGGTTGCCGTTATCCGCTTCGTCATAGGCATTACCAGGAGTGAAATGAAATGAACCGCCGATCTTTTCGTCGAATAGTGTGTCCAGCATCGGATGCAGAATTCGATTGTTGGTCCCGAGTGACCATTCACCGACATAGCGAGCGCCTTCGTCTGTGTCGAGAATACGGTTGAGTCGCTCGGAATCGTTGCTGCAGTTGGCAGTGACAATCCGCCCATCCTTCAGTTCAAACTCAATTCCATCAAAGACCACTCCCTGATATCGAGATTTCGTATTGAACCTGATCGTACCGTTGACACTGTCACGAACCGGAGCTGTGAAGCATTCACCGTCGGGAATATTGCATTCACCGGAGCAGGGCACGACCGGAATATTCTCAATTGAGAATGTGAGATCCGTTCCAGGCGCGGTGATCCGAACTTCCCGGGCATCCTCCATTCGAACCACCAGTGGTTTCAGATCTTCTGCCATACGAGCATAATCAGCCGTGCACACCTCGAAGTAAAAGTCCTCGAACTGCTGCGTACTTTGTTGAGCCGCCTGGGCCATAGAGGATGTCGGATAGCGCAGCACCACCCATCGCGTACCGGGCACTCGGATGTCGATGTGGACCGGCTGCCACCAGTGTTTGGTATACAGTTCCATTTTTTCCGGAGAGACATCAGACATTTCTTCGGAATTTGCTGTGCCGCGAATACCGATATAAGCGTCGGCCAGCTTCATCGCGTCGGCCTCCAGTTGCCCTGCCAACGTCATCGACTCAACTGTCGCAGAGCGATACAGACTGCGAAGCACAGAGTTATTTTTCCAAATCACCAGCGGAATCGCACCACGTGCCGTGGCTTCCTCAATCAATCGGCAGACGAGACCGGGTTCGGGCAGGTCAAATGCTTCGATGATGACCTTCTGTCCGGCTTTCAGCCGACAACTGTGGTCGATCAGCGTTGTGGCAAGCCGACTTATCCGTGGATCCTGCATTTCCAACCTCTACAACGGCGGCAGACAGATCGAATCCGAATAATAATAGTAACCGCTGTGCCGCAGCGACAATCGATTCGTCCAACTGAAGCCAGGGATTGTGCGTAGAGATGATCCTGCGGCAGAAACGGAGGGTCTTGTGATGCGACCTGCTGTAGCATCCGGTATGGTTCTCCTGCATTTCCATCCGCAGCTCCCTTTCACACTGACCAGGCACATTTGTGATTCGTATCGTCTACGTGATTCCCACACTGGATCAGTCCGGTGCCGAACGCCAACTGACTCTGCTGGCTACGGGCCTGCCTCGTGACGAATATGAACCCCATGTGATTGCTTTAAATCGGGGGGGACACTATGCACAGGTGATGCGGGATCACGGAATTCCGGTCCATGTACTCGGAAAACGATTCCGATTCGATCCACTGACCTGGTTCCGCCTTCACTCACGACTGAAAGCGATCCGGCCGCACATCATCCAGTCCTGTATTTTTGCTGCCAATTCATACGTCAGACTGCCAGGTGTTCGTCCCGCAGGCTCTCAGTTGATTGTTTCTGAGCGGTGCGTGGACAGCTGGAAAAGCGACTGGCAAAAGTCTCTTGACGTAAAACTCTCCGGGCGTATGGATGTGATGACAGCCAACTCACAGAGTGTTGCGGATTTCTATCGCGACGAAATCGGTATCGCAGCGAACGTCCTGCACGTCATCCCGAACGGTGTCGCTGAACTGCCGGCAGCAGAACCAGGCAGACTGCATCGGGAAATCGGTGTCTCAGACGACTATCGACTGATTGGGTTCGCAGGGCGTCTGGCTCCACAGAAGAATCTCCGCGATCTTATATGGGCGTTTCACCTGCTCAAACAGGCGGTTACAGTTCCCCTTGGACTGGTGCTCATCGGTGACGGCCCGCAGCGTGACAGTCTGGCAAAATTTGCCACGGATCTGGGCAGACGCGACCAGGTATTTTTTACGGGCCATCGTGATGATGCTGCCAGCCTGATTCCGAACCTGGCCATGTTTTGTCTGCCCAGCGCTTTTGAAGGAATGTCGAACAGTCTGATGGAAGCAATGGCCTGTGGACTGCCCTGTGTGGTCAGTGACATCTCTCCAAATCGGGAACTCATTCAACACGAACAAAACGGTCTGGTGTTTCCGGTGGGCGACACCACGTTGCTGGCAAAGACCATGTTGCGATGTCTCGACGACCAGGATCACTGCAGTCAGCTTGGACAGACAGCCAGGGAAACGATTTCACGAGAGTACAGTGTGATGGCCCTCGTGCAGCGTCATCAGGATCTCTACCAGCGACTTGTTGAGAACTCGCAGCGAGGTTCCGCAATCTTCTCGGAGGACCGATAGCGTGTGTGGAATTGCAGGAGCTGTCTGGTGGAACTCAGCCGCAGAAATCAAACGCCCCGTCCTGGAGCAGATGACGGATGCAATTCGCCATCGTGGTCCGGATGCCGATGGACATTTCTTTACCGGTAGCGGAACGCCGTCATCGACGGGAGTCGCACTCGGACACCGTCGACTGTCCATCATCGACGTCGGTGGCAGTGTTCAGCCCATGGGCAACGAAGATGGCAGTATTCAAATCGTGTTCAACGGAGAGATCTACAATTATTGCGAACTTCGACAGCAACTGACCGGTTCTCATCAGTTCCGCACCGACGGCGATACCGAGGTAATTGTCCACCTTTATGAACAGTTTGGTCTGGATTTTGTAAAGCACCTGCGCGGCATGTTTGCCCTGGCGATTTGGGACAACAACCAACAGCGTCTGGTGCTTGCACGCGACCGCGCAGGACAAAAGCCTCTCTTTTACCGCAGAGACCATGATCGATTTGTTTTCGCCAGCGAACTCAAAGCGTTGCTGCAGATTCCTGGAATCTCTCGTGAACTGGACCGCCACAGTGTCCTTGAGTTTCTGACGTTGCAGTATGTCCCGGCACCTCGTTCGATACTGAAAGGTTATCGTCGACTTCCGCCCGCCCATATCGCCGTCGTGCAGCACGGCGAATACCGTGAATGGTCCTACTGGTCTGCTCCGTATGACCAGCCGCAATTCAGCCGCAATTCAGTCGCCGACTGGAAGGACGAACTCCGTTCTGAACTCACTGAAGCAGTTCGGCTGAGACTTCGCAGTGACGTGCCGCTCGGAGCATTTCTGTCCGGCGGAGTTGATTCCACAGTGATCTGTGGTTTGATGCAGTCGCAACTCGACCAGCCCGTAAAAACATTCTCGATCGGATTTCCGGTCAAGGCATTTGATGAGCGTGCTTACGCCCGGCAAACAGCGGAGATGCTCAACACGGACCATCATGAATCAGTGGTGGCACCGGATGCAATGGAGATGCTGCCACAATTGATCTGGCACTATGACGAACCATTCGGTGACAGCAGCGCAATTCCAACGATGTATCTGTCGCGAATGACCAGAGAGCACGTCACGGTAGCACTCACTGGTGATGCCGGCGACGAACTGTTCTGCGGCTATGATCGTTATCGAGCCGTTCGGATTGCCGGACGGCTCGATATGATTCCCGGTCCGGTCCGCAATCTGCTGAGCATGGTTGCCGGACTACTCCCGTCTAACGTACGTCAAAAATCATTTCGAAGGCGGCTCAAACGATTACTGGAAACCCTGACTCAGGACCCGGAACGCCGATATCTCAACTGGATCAGTATTTTTAATCACGACAAGCTGCTCGAACTGGTAAGCGAAGAGCTGCGCGGACTCACTGAACTCCAGGACCCGGCTCAGCACATCTTCGATTCCTATCGCCTTTGTCCCGATCGTGATTTTGTGACCCGGACCACTGCGACTGATCTGGTGTCCTACCTGCCCGGAGATCTGCTGACCAAAGTCGACATTGCCAGCATGTCCACCAGTCTGGAATGCCGCAGCCCGATGCTGGATCACAAGGTGATTGAGCTTGCGGCCCGAATGCCTCTGGAAGTCAAGCAGTCAATGAATCAGGGAAAACGAGTTCTGATCGAAACGTTTGCGGATCTGATTCCTCAGGATATTCAGTCCCGCCCAAAAATGGGATTCGGAGTGCCAATCGATCACTGGTTCAGAAATGAGCTCAAAGAACTGCTGTATGACGTGCTGCTCAGTCAGAAGGCAACAGATCGCGGCCTTCTGCAGCGACATGTTGTCCGGCGATTAATTGACGAACACGTCACCGGCGTGTTTGATCATGCTTATCGTTTATGGAATCTGCTGTGTCTGGAACTTTGGCAGTGCATGTATCTTGATGAAACGCCACCGATGTCCGCACCGAGTTCGCTGTAACCCGCAGGCATGGATCCCTGGACCTCAAGCATCACGAACCGGACTTCCGGAAAATCTCACCAGTGATGTCTCCAGTCAGTGACCGCGAAAGTTTGCCGTGTCGGGAATTATCCAAACATTAAAAACCTCTTGGGCAAAGACTCTGGGCGGACGCCAGTTCTGGAGCGACGTCAGTTTCTTTCGAGGCTGGCGGATCCAGGAAAATGCATTCTCGGATCACTACCGGCTGCTGGATCCTGACAACCATCGGTACGCGTCCGGCAGTCTTGAACAATGCAGTACGATTCTGAAGACTGTCCGTGAAAAAAATCAATTGCCGCAAATGAGCGGTCACGCCGTTATTCTTGTACATGGCCTGATTCGCAGCTCGCGTTCCTTTGATTCTTTGGCCCGCAGGCTGCAGACGCATAACTTCACAATCGTGCCTTTCGACTATCCCAGTACTCGCCGGTCGATCCCCGATGCCGCCGACTGCCTGTCCCGGGTGATTAAGTCACTCGAAGGGATCAAATCAATCGATCTCGTGGTTCACAGCCTGGGCGGTCTGGTGCTGCGATATTACCTGCGGGACCGTTGTGATGACAGAATTCGTCGAGCAGTACTTCTCGGCGTTCCCAATCACGGTGCACAAATAGCGGACCGATTCCACAAAAACGTGTTTTACCGAATGCTGTACGGACCGGCCGGACAACAGCTGACGTCTGAAGAAAGCGGCCTGATTGCCGGTCTTCCGGCCCCCAACTTCGAATTCGGAGTGATCGCCGGAGGACGAGGCCGCGTCCGGGGTTTCAATCCTCTGTTGCGAGGTGACAATGACTCGACGGTCACGGTTCGCAGTGCGCGTCTGACGGGAGCAGCCGATTTTATGCTACAGCCCGTGATTCATTCGTTTCTGATGTCCGACAGACGCTGTGTACAGGCAATCGCTTCATTTCTGGAATACGGAAAGTTTGATCCGGACCGGGAACCTCAGCCGATCATGTAGTCTCTGCACGCAACTGCAGCCCTGTTCCGGACGCGATCCCCCGGCCACAACGCATCGGAATCGGAATACGTGTCCAGGGTTCCGCCTTCTGCTTTATCAGATCCAAGTCAGGTTCGCCGTTCAACTTCGCAGTGAGATTCAGATCCACACAAATCGCTGAATAAACTCCCAGACATCGCCGAACAGAACATACCCCAGCGCCTGTTTCCCGCAGGCCACTTTTGCCGTCGCCTCGCCTCCGATCCGCTGAAACGGCAATTCGGATTTATCGATGTCGACCTGTATCTGAACCACCACCTCAGAATCGTATTTTACTTCAGATCGTGATGCGATATCGGCACGGTTCAGATGCCCGCTGAACGTTCCTGACGCATCCGTTGCAAGGACATATTCTACGTCGAGCGACTTTCCTTCGCTGGAACCGGCTGCTCTCAGGAGATGTCCCATCCGGTGTTCCGGCATTCGAAGCTCCAGGACCCAGTCTTTGGTGTCATCCATAATTTCCAAAAGATGTTCGCCACGGGTGACCGGACGATCTCGAAGCTTTTCATCCAGCTGATAGGTTGCCACAACTCCATCGATGGGAGCCGTCACACGAAGCGAATCCTCACGCTGTCTCAGAATGGTAATTTGTTTCTTGAGTCCGTTGATTTGCAGACGAATCTCAGCCAGTTCACCTTTCAGCTGTACGGTGTCTTCATCTGTTGGTCCACGGGCTGCGTTGGTGATCTTCGACCGAAGTGTGAGCACCTGCTGCTGCTTTTCGTTCAGGTCATCTTCAGCGGCCACCAGTTCGGCATGGAGTTGATCATTGCGAATCCTGAGCACTTCGTCTCCCTGAGAAACCCGCTGACCATTGTTCACACTAACAGCCAGAACAACCCCGTCCCATGGCGCAAAAATGTGACGCTGGGTTTCCGGCATAATCCGTCCCTCAGCTTCAACCCGATATTCCCAGGGGACGACGACCAGGGCCACAGCAACGGCCATGATCAGCCCCAGTATCAGCAGAGTTTTTGCCAGCGTCCGCCCCCGGAAGTAATTCAGGCCTTTCCCCAGCAGTCGTCGGGTGGGAAGTAAGAATATCTGCTGCTGAGATAACGAATTCGCCAGTGCTGCACCGGCAGCGTCAGCGACGACCTGAATGCGATGTTCACGATCAGGTTCCAGCCGGCTTTGCCGAAACTGCTCAACCAGCAGACAGCCGACGACGCGCCGAATCGGCTCGCTGCGCGGGTCGTTGTCTTCTCCCGGACGTCGTGATGCGGGCGCATACAGAGGAATGGCAAGCATCAATTTTGCTGCTGAAAGCTCGACATGATGCGACAGCGTTTCAAGAAGATGAGGAGTCACCTCAGATCGGTCGGCTCGAAACTCGATAATCTCCCCAACAGACACACATTCCCTGGCAATCTGTAACAGAGACCTGACCTGCTCCGATCGTCTGTTCACCAGATCCTGACCGGCAACCGCAGCAATCGTGGTTTTCCTGCCATGCAGTACAGCGATCGACAGTCGATCACAGCGAAGCAGCTGACGACCGTCGTTGACTGCCACTTCCGCAACTTCTGAAGTCACCAGTGAACGATGAATGTTGTAGCTAAATTCTTCGAACTCCGGCCAGAACGGGTCGTCGACTGGTGTTTGCCGTTTTCCGGATTCACCTGCATTTCTTTCGGTCTGCCGCAATCGTGATTCCAGCTCCTGTCGGCGTTCCTGCAGTGCAGAATCCGAAGTGCCGGAAGGCTGAATATATTCAAGCACCCCGTACAGCACCCCCTGATGATGTACAGGCAGGGCCAGAATGGAACGGTCAGCCCACGGGTCACTTTCGCCGGCATCCGTATGATGCAACACGACGTCATTGGTGGCCGCCGACTGCAGCACGTGAGCAACCTGGTGTGTATCGCGCCCGACAATTGCCTGCCGCAACTGTGCGTTTCCACACATTCCCTGCGGAACCAGTCTGTCGGAATCCGCCGGAATGACCCAGAGGACTCCCGCCTCAGCAGAAAGCGTCTCAAGCCCTGATTGCAGAAACTGTTGCCATAATCGTTGCGGCGGTAAACCCTCGTCCGGCAAAGCATCAGGAATTGCCTTGACGTCGGGATCAGCGTAGCTAGTTTCTTTAACGTCGGACATAAACCCGGAACTACGCAGAAAAAAACGAACGAACACCAGTCGTGAAACAGCAGCAGAGACCGCTAATTCATCTTTTCCCAAACATCGACCCTGTCAAGTCTTTGATCCTGCTCTGAGGAATTTCTGTCCTAGATCTGCTGCCGATAATCGCATCTGCAGCCTGGCGCGATTGAAGTTAATACGTTTTTTACGGGTTAGAACGCGAAATTCGTCGAATTAACGAATGACGGGAGACAATCCTTGAGGTACTCATCCATTGCGATTGTTTTGACGGTTGCAGGCATATTCGTACACCCTGAATCCGATACGTTTGCTGAGAACAGTCCGGCAGTCACAAGCATCCCTGAATGCCAGATTCTTTTGGTCGATCACCCCCTGCTGGCCAGCGGACAGAGTGGAATTGTTGCCCGTGTTTACGTGCGCGAAGGGGACCGGATCACGAAAGGACAGCTGCTGGCTGAACTGGATGCGTCAGTTCCAAAGGCAACACTGGCTGTGGCGACCAAACAAACCGAAAACGATGTCAACATACGTTACGCACAGGCCGCTGCAGATGTAGCTCTTGCAGAATACGAGGCTGCGCAGGAATCGAACAGAATCCAGCCAAATACATTTCGGCGGATCGAAATGCGAAAGCTGAGACTGGAAGAAGAACGCAGCCGACTGGAGACAGAAGTATCGATTCACGAATTCGAATTGAATGAGCTTCGTCGTGATGAAGCCGCCGCACTGGTCAGAAGCTACAGAATAGTGGCTCCGATAGACGGAGTCGTTTCGGGTGTGTTCAAGTCCCCCGGAGAAGCAGTGCAGGTCGGCGAAGCCATGCTGCAGTGCCACAGTACTGAAAAAGTCCATATTGAGGCGTTTGTTGAAATTCCAGTACTGCGTTCCCTGAAGAAGGGACAACAGGTCAACATTATTCCGGAAATCCCCAATCCGGCGATCGATTCCGAAAAACCAAATGTTAAGGGCACCGTGTTTTTCATTGGCGTCCTGGCAGAAGTCAATACGGTTCGGGTTTTGGTGGAAGTTGATAATCAGAATGGCCTTTTACTGGCGGGAACGGACGCTGTTATCGAAGTTCCGGTCGACTGAACGTCCAAACGTGTCTGAAAAACACAGCGTGAATCAGGTTCCGGCATGTCATTGATGACGCAAAACATGCAGCCGACAATGCGGCGATCGATTCCGCTGTGTATGCGTAACGATCTGAAAATGTCATCGATGCAGTTTCGGGGACGTCCCTACTGGACTGTCAAAGATCCGGTTTCACTGCGGTACCATCGACTGAGAGAGGAACAGTATCTGCTGCTGACGCTGCTTGACGGAAAACGCACACTGGAAGAACTGCAAAGGATTCTGCAGCAGAAATTCCCTTACGCACACTGGGGTCTGACGGATCTTCAAAGTCTCGTCAGTGACCTTCATGAAAAACGACTGGTTGTCAGTCAGCGCAGGGGGCAGGCCGAAGGCATCAACAGACAGCGACAGAAAACCCAACGACAAAAACTGTTTTCTGCAACAATGAGTCTGTTGTTTCTGCGTTTGCCCGGTGTCTATCCCGAACCGTTTCTGAGACGCGGTTATCCCTGGATCCGCTGGATCTTTCATCCCCTGGCAATTCTGACCGTGATCGGCATTGTCGTGTCTGCCATGGGGCTGCTGGCGATTAACTTCCATGTGGCGATGCGACAAATGCCGGAATTCCAGCAGTTCTTTGGATGGCCAAATCTTCTCTACCTGTCAATGACAATCGCGGTGGTCAAGGTCTTTCATGAACTTGGACACGGTTTTACCTGCCACCATTGCGGAGCCGAGTCACACTCAATTGGTGTGATGCTGCTCGTCTTCAGCCCGACGCTTTACTGCGACGTCACAGACAGCTGGATGCTGCCCGGCAAATGGCAGCGGATCGCAATCGCTGCTGCGGGCATCTATGTGGAAGTATTTCTGTCGGCAATCGCATTATTCTGCTGGTGGTATACCGAACCCGGATTGCTGCATCATCTGGCACTGAATGTGTTCTTCGTCACATCAGTCAGTACAGTCATCATTAATATGAATCCACTCATGCGGTTCGATGGATATTATTTACTGAGTGATTTCCTGGAGATCCCCAATCTGCAACAGCGGTCATCACAGGCAGTCCTCAACTGGATAGGATGGAACTGCTTTGGCATT
Source organism: Fuerstiella sp. (assembly GCA_022447225.1). Taxonomy (NCBI): domain Bacteria; kingdom Pseudomonadati; phylum Planctomycetota; class Planctomycetia; order Planctomycetales; family Planctomycetaceae; genus Fuerstiella; species Fuerstiella sp. The sequence goes on from JAKVAZ010000008.1 coordinate 56,619, forward strand.
GAACCTCGACCCGATCCGTTTGAACCGGAGCGAGGCAAAGCGTGGCTGATGTCGTTCGCAGCTGGTTCCGGGATCTATCGCGGTTTCGTGATGGTCGGGATCGGAATATTTCTTTACACGGTGCTGAAGCCGTATCGGCTGCAAAATCTGGGAGTGATGCTGAGTGTATTTTCTATCAGCATGATGGTGGGACAGTTTCTGTATCGGGTGGTGACGATGGTACGAGTTCCACGGTCAAAACAATTAAGCCGCAAACGAATGGCAGTATCAGCTCTTGTCGTGGCAACAGTCGTCCTGGCTGTCTCTCAAATTCCGGTTCCCCTGTACATTCAGGCTGCTGTCATGATCCAGCCGCACGATGTGAAACACATATATACAAAGACGGCAGGAACACTCCGTGAAATTCGCGTACAGTCAGGTGACCAGGTCCGTCAGGATCAGGTCCTGGCGACTCTGACCAGTCCGGAACTGGACGATCGTTTGCGGGAACTGGAAGTGGAGATTGCAGTTCAGAGACAGCGCAGACGCAACGCTGTGATTCAGCGTGACCCGGCTCAAAAGCAGCTCGCTGAGAATGCTCTTGCCAGCAGGCTCGATCAACAGCGTGAAGCTCTTCAGCAACATGAGCGATTGATCCTAAAATCCCCCGTCAGTGGAGCCATTGTTTCAGCAGAAGTCCAGCCAAAGGAGCAAAAACCCAGCGACGATCACTCTCTGGAGCAATGGTACGGAAATCCACTGGAAACCCACAATCTCGGAGCCTTACTGCTTCCGAACACTCACCTGTGCAGCATTGCCCCGAATGACCGCCTGGAAGCGGTATTGTTCATTGACCAGTCCGATCGTAACGATCTGCAGCCGGGGCACCCGGTCCGTATCAAATTTGATCACCTGCCGAACCAGGTCTACGAAGGCGATGTGACTGACCTGTCTGCACAGGCTGTTGCCTATGTGCCTTCCATTCTTTCCAACAAGACAGGTGGCCCACTGCCCACAGTCACAGAAGAAGGACGTGAACGTCTGACCGGCGTTGCATGGAAGGCGCGTGTTATCCTTAATCGTGATTCAGGTCTGTTTGTCAGCGGCCTCCGGGGACGCGCCCGTGTCGTGATCTCCAGTCGTTCCCTGGGCAGCTGGCTGTACCGGTGGATTCGCAAGACCGTTCATTTTCGACTGTAAACAGGACGCCGGTCTTCCGAAGACTTACGCTTCGTCCGACATGGTCACAACCAACCACACCAATGACAGTCTTTGATTCATGCCGGTTTCAGCTGAGTTAACAACAGATCATCGTCCAGAGACCGATGGGGAGCGATTCCGGAGGATTTGAGTCGGGCGTGATAGTCCCGAACAGCTTCATCCGGTGCAATAAGCCCGTCCGCCAGTGCACGCAGGACGGTGACAAATTCCAGCTGATCTTCAGCCATATTGATTTTACGTCCGAACAGTGCAGCTCGTGCGCCGTATTTTTTTGCTTCCCAAAGCATCCGAAAAGCGTCATGCGTTGTCCCCGATGGTCCCCCCAGGATGCCAGGAATCAGGCGTGGATCGTAATGGGTAAGCTGTTCCATTGCCGCCGGACCAAAATACGGCATCTTCAGAAAAAGCGGACGGGCCGACTGCGTCACTCCGGCCAGACAACGTGCGATGCAGTCATTCACGAATCGGGGAATGTCGTCGGGAGTCCTGTTGCCTGTTGCATTTGGAGCAAACACTTCGAGAAAATGACGAAATTTCTTTTGTTCGGCTTCGATTCGAAATTCACGATATTTTTCCGCGGTTTCCAGATCGAGATCCCGATCATTATTAAAAGTCACGGAATACAGACCGAGGTCCGCACCGGTCTGAAGCTCATCGGACGGACATTCGATCCGCCCACACTGGATCTGCTCAATCGTGGCCGAACGAAAGGCACGTGACGGTTCACTGCCGTAACTACCGCTCATTCCAAGCCAGACGTCCGTGGAATCATTGGCACGCACTGCCGGAGTGACAGAACTGTCATCGAACTGCCGTTCGATAATCGTCAGCTGTTCACTGGTGCTGGCACTCATCAGCATGATATCCACAAGACCCTGCGCGGTAATCCGGCGCATGGACTCACGGTACTGCTCCAGACTCTGAAACGGAAACTGATCCTGGTCATTGCCTGTGTTCATTCCAGGAGCTCCGATACCAAAGCCCATGTCTCCATCTTTGGCATCTGCCAGAATGAAATCGTCAACCGACGGATCTGCAGCGATTCGGGATAGTTTTTCGTCCAGTGTCTTCTTCATGTCGGGTCAGAACAGGTCGCTCAATGGATTGTGAACAAATTCATACGCGCTTAAATCATCCTACCGGCTGATTATAACCGTGTCGAACGACTACAATTGCCGGCTATAATTGCACTGCTGATTAGGACTGATTTACTTATTCCCGGTGTCCGGAAGGACACGAGATGCCGGATAGACAACCGAAGCAGGCAGGCGAAAGAAACATTCAGACCGATTGCTCAGAAATGCGGAAAACGGTAACTCACATGCACTGGTTGCCGTACAGAATGCTGAGTATGGGATGTTGCCGAATCTGTTTTCCCCGGGTTCCGAAAGATCGTATTCAGTCAGGCTGAACAATTCCGAATCTGATGAACGATAAAATGGCTGAAAAACCCAGGGCAATTGACTGCATTGTCTGCGGAGAAATCTGCGTTGATCTTCCTGTATCCACCGTAGATCGCTCCCGACCATTGATCGAACTCCCCATCGGGCATGTTGATCCCATTCTTCCAGGTTCAGGGGGCATCGTGGCAAACAGCGGTATGGCCATGACCCGTCTTGGACTCAGGACCAGCGCTTTTGGCTGCGTGGGTGATGATCTGTGGGGACGTTTTCTTCGGGAACGTCTGGCCGAAGAAGGTGTTGAGACTTCACATCTGGTCACCATGAAAGGTCGGCCATCGAGTGTTACTGTTGTTGTCGGCGGTGACGACGGAGAACACACTTTTTTATTTCATGCAGGTGCGTCTCAACGCTTCAACCGCAGCATGATCGAGCAGAAATTAGAGGTGTTCAAAGAGTGCCAGTACGCTCTTTTCGGTTACTACGCCCTGATGCCGGCACTGGAAAACGAACTTTCAGATGTCTTCCGACAGCTGCAGGGGACGGGCTGTCAAATCGCAATGGACACGGCGGGTGGAGGTGGCTCCATGACGCCGCTCAACCGAATTCTGCCTCATGTCAATATCTACATTCCCAGCCTGATCGAAGCACAGTCACAAACAAAACAGCGAGATCCCCGATCAATGATCGAATTTTATCGTCGCTATGCTCCAAATGCTCTCCTGGGCATTAAACTGGGTAATCAGGGCGCAATTTTAAGCCCGGCAGATGGCGAATGGATCCATATCGATCCCGTGACACCACCAGGCGTGGTCATTGATACCACCGGTGCCGGCGACTGTTTTTACGCCGGCCTGATCACGGGGCTCGTCCGTGGCAGGTCAATTGAGGAATCCGGCAGACTGGCTGCAGCTGCCGGTGCGTGTTCCGTGACCCAAACTGGTGCTGTCAACGGTCTGGGAGATTTGACATCACTGTTGCAGCTGGCACATGCCTGATCGCGCAGCCGAAACCCGGTTTCCGGGTCCAATTAGTGCTTTAGAACGTCAAATCTATCGAATCAGGAACACTAATTTTACGGATTCCCGGAATCATAAATTAGGGCACCTGGAGTTCCTCGGATAGGACTCTGCACAACGTATATTAACATGTGCGCAGAGTAGCGTGAGTAAATGACGATGGATTGAGCTCATATTGATACTGATCCGGAGTCGGAAGATATTTAATCAACACCTGTATTTCCTAATCTTGGTTGCGTAAACATTGGACTATTGTCCACCGTTCTGCTCGCTTAGGTTTCGAGTTGTTGACTCACCCAGGACTTTTTGCCGGTTGTCTGCCGACAACCGGAATACGTGTTTCCGATGAGCAAGTAAGTTGGTCATTGACCGCCCATACGGAAAACAAAGTTGTCCGAAACAAACAACACGTTCCGCACGCAATCTTCTGATCCTGACGCAACCGCCATCACGGATCCAAACCACATTCTGTACATGAATGCGGTCTCGTCGGAAGACGCTGCCCGTGAAACACAGGCACTCCTCGATGTTCAGTCACGAAATCCGTCGGTCGCACTAGCATTTCGACTTGAAGAAGGAACTCGGCAACTCCTGCGGAAACGCTTATTGATTGTCGGCGCCTGCCTGATCGCCGTGATGACTGTTGTTGCCGTGAGCATGGCGTTAAATCTTGGGTTAATGCCAGGCAGCATCTGGTTCCGAACACTGGCAATTGCCTTTTTAATTTCCCTTATGCTGTTTCTGCGCTTCGCCGGTCATATCTCTGTGGGGTCGTTACGCAGAATCGAACTATTGATAGTGGCCGTGCCTGTTATCGAGATGGTCGTGCTGCAAACATTCAGAACTGAATTCCAGCTACGACTTGACGCACCGGATATGATTCCGGCGATACGAGCAACTGTCGCACTCGTCACCTGCCTGCTCATTGCAATCTACGGGATATTCATACCCGGTACATGGCAACGAACGGCCATTGTCGGCTGCTGTGTTGCCCTGTTGCCGACAGTTGCAGCATTGATTCATATTCGTCTGGACCCGCAACTCCGGCTTTATGATTCATTCAATTACGCAATCCCTACTCTCACCCTTTCGATGGCAGTCGTTGCCGCACTGGGGTCGCATCTTGTCTCTGAATTGAGACGTGACGTGGAAGCCGCCCGCCAGTATGGCCAGTACCGACTCACAGAAGAGATCGGGCGCGGGGGTATGGGCGTTGTCTACCGGGGCGAACACCGATTGCTGAAGCGGCCGGCGGCAATTAAGCTGATCCAGCCTGAATCGGCTGCCGACGAAATCGCAGTTGCGCGGTTTGAACAGGAAGTCCAGCTCTCAGCAACATTGACTCACTGGAATACCGTCCGCATTTTTGACTACGGACGCACCGATCACGGTGACTTCTACTGTGTCATGGAGTTGCTGGAAGGTTTGACCCTGCGAAGTCTGCTGCGGACTCAAAAGAGACTGTCGGTGGAAGAAACACTGCGCATAACGGAACAGTTGTGTGATGGACTTCAGGAAGCACATCGTAAAGGAATGGTGCATCGGGACCTAAAGCCGGCAAACGTATTTCTGGCCGAAACAGGTGGCCTGAGTCAGGTTGTCAAGATTCTTGACTTCGGCGTCGCAACGACGACAACATCCGGCAATTCACCCGACAACACACAACTGATCGGAACCCCCTACTATATGTCTCCCGAACAGATTCGGGGAGAAGTCACAGATATGACCGGGGACATCTACTCCCTTGGCTGTCTTATTTTCGAGTGCATCACAGGAGCCCCTCCATTCACCGCACGGAATGTGAAAGAGGTTTTGTCAGACCACTTAAAAAAAGATCCGCCCATCGATCAGCTTCCGGAATCACCTTCAGGTTTGCGTGATCTCGTCAGAAGATGTCTGGAAAAAGAACCAGCACATCGATTTGCGACGGTAGCGACACTTAGCGACGCCTGCCGAATTCTGTCTGACAGAAACCAGTATCTGCACAGGGTATTCAGCTGAGGTTCAGCGCACCCGGGAACTTAAGTACATCCTACACGGCAGGTGAGAGCCTTGTTCCCCCCAGGCCGCTGCGGTGTCAGTGTTGGCCTGACCCGCGGTCAGGATCCAACGCCTCGCACAGCGTCACCCGAAAAGAGACATCTGTTGATTCGTGGCAGCCCGTAACCGGTGCACAAAGAGCAACCAACTGTCTTTTCTAAAGCCCCTGGAACAGTGCCCTGCCAATTCGAATCATTGTCGCACCTTCCTCAATCGCCACATCGAAGTCACCACTCATACCCATCGACAGTTCCGTCAAGACAGCAGTTGAATCTCTCTGATTCAGTTCCTGTCGCAGTCGTGTGAGCTGCTTAAAGACCGGACGTGCGTCTTCAGACATTTCACTGATCGGTGCCATGGTCATCAGCCCGGTGAGTTTCGTGCAGGGTCCGGCTGTCCGCACAATCGCCTCCCATGAATCCAAAATGCTGTCCGGCTCGAAGCCGGATTTCGAGCTTTCACCGGAAATATTGATCTGAAGCAAAATTTTTACGGAGCAGGCTGACTGCTCAGCCAGCAGACTCAGGCGTTTCAAAAGCTGCAGGGAATCAACTGAATGGATGGTACTGGCATGCAGAACGGCGAGCCGCGCCTTGTTGCGCTGGACCTGACCAATCTGGTGCCACTGAATCTCAGGGAGCTGCGGTTGCCTGTCAGCAAGCTGCTGAGGACGACTTTCACCGAAGCTGGAATGAATTTCGGCAAGCGCCTGAACCCACTCCCATTTGGCATATTTTGTGACCGCAATCAGCTGCACATCATCCGAAGAACGACCGCAGGCGCGACAGATGTCAGAAATTCGAGCGTTGATGGATTCCAGATTCGCTCGGAGTGTTGTCCGGATTTGTTCCAATTCCTGTTTCCTGGTGACTGTCTGACGGAAAGTCTGAATCCAGACCACGATAACGGCCGCGGACCTCGCGGCTGTCCTCCGAAATCGGGTTTCCAGTCTGTTTTTATTAATTCCAGCAACATTCGAACGGCATGATCTGCCGGTTTATGACCATCAGTACTGTAACACCTTGACATCAGCATAGTTAAATCGCTCAGTTCGTCGCCGCCGTACAAATTCAGCGTGGCAATCGATCTTGACCAGTTCTGAAGATACTCATACGTTCCCTGCAGATGCGGTCAGGACAGTAGTTGTCTCATGCTACTTGAAAGAACCAATCGCCCCCGGAAGTAGCTTGAGTCCTCCGCCCCCCCTGGGATTCGCTGCTTCCGGGACATATTGGAAAACCTCTCGTTTTCATCACGAAAACGAGAGGTTTTCTTTATGCGCCCCAATTCACCACATACCCAGAGTTGTGTGTGTGAGTGTGTCAACACCATCCAGCAAATCATGCCAAACCGAGGCCACGTCCAACTGCCCGGGAACTTCAGTTGGTTCGCGTGTTCAGCGGGATACGCCGATACAGAACGCGACCGCCACAGGCAGTCAAAATACACATCTCACAGGCTGTGATCCCCCATTGCAGGTTTTTTAAACCCAAAATAGGTTGCGAATACTGAGTCTCCGAATGCGAGGAGGTCGGTAAAACTCAATGTGCGGATCGCCATGAAGTTAATCATCCTGTACGTCATTTCGTGTCTCACACTGGGCACATTGAACGTGCTGGCATTGGCACAGTCGGGTGACACGTATCGATCCTGGTCACTCCGGTATGTGGAAGCGTCTGAAGTTCAGCGCATGCTTGCCGACCTGACCGACGACGCCGCAAATGTCCGCATCGTTATCAACGACGAAACAAATGAGTTTTTGTTGCTGGCGCCACCAAAAATTCAGAAACTTGCTGCCCGACTGATCAACAGTGTGGACATACCCGATAGCAGTCGTGCCCGGAAAAAGGACGAACCGACTGAGCTGCACGCTTATTCTGTCGAGAAGGCCGAGCTGAACAATCGAGTGGAGTTGCTCAGAAAATCGCTCGGAACCGGCGCTCGAATCTCCGTACTTCGTCGCAACAGTCAAATCCTCGTGATGGCTAGCCCGCAAATTCACCGGCTAACTGAAAAACTGCTCAGCACGGGAAGCGTTTTAAAAACCGATTCAAGTGACTCTGTTCAGGATCGGATGTTTCAAAATGAAACAGATTTGGTCCGGGTGAGTGCCCCCTCAGCATTGTTTCCGAATGGTACGAATCACTCCGATTCACGTCCCTCTGTAACGAAAGTGTATCAGATACAGCATTACTCGGCGGAACAGTGTCAGACAGCACTCAACCGGCTGCTTAAAGATCAGCTCCAGGTTCGCCAGAACGGGACAGTCCGATACAAGTCCGCGAATAACGATCAAGTGATTCTGCGTTTTGACACAAAAACTCAGACCTGCGAGCTCAACGGAGACCAGGAACTTATTGCTCAGTTTGTTACGTTGTTTGAATTGTTCGAACGGTTAAAGGATCGCTCAGTCGGTCAGTCGATCCGTCTCGTTCCTCTTCGCAAAGTCCGTCCCGAAGTACTTGAGCGTGCGCTCCGGCTTTGGCGCGAGTCATCACACACTCGTAACCTGATGAAGGGCAGTCGGAGTTCCCCTAACACCAGTGGAACGATCCAACAGGCGATGTTCTCCCCGCAGGAGGTACAGCCAGCTGAAGAGACCGAAAAACCGGATGACGAAAAGAAACCGGGTGAACAGGACCTTCGTCCTCCGCTTTTGGGCGTCTCGGTGCAGCCGTTTCCCGGACTCGATGTCCTTGCCATCCAGGGTAAGGATGCCGATGTCCAGGAACTGATCCGAATTATCCGTGAGATCGAACGTCTCAGTGAACAAACAGTTCCGGAGATTGAGATCTTTTTTCTGCAACATGTACATAGTGGGGGCCTGAACAGATTTATCGAGCAGGTTCTGAACGCACTAACAGAGCCTCTGCAGGGGCGCGTCGCAGTGACACCCATTTCCAAACCAAATGCACTGCTGATTATTGGTTGGGGCGAATCAGTCGCCGCAGCAAAAAAACTCATTAGTCAGCTGGATCAACCGATTTCACCCGACAGAGACATGAGAATATTTTCGCTGAAAAATGCGGGAGTCGGCGAGGTCGTGACTGCTCTTCAGCAGGCACTGGACCGAACTGGAGGTTTGACTCCGGGCGTCGCCGTGACTCCCAATCTTCGTACCAACAGCCTGATCGTCTACGCCCCGTCCCGTGACATGCAGGAAGTTGAAAGGCTGATCAAACACCTTGATTCGAACTCATCAGCGTCCGTCAGTAAGGGACGCATCATTCGTCTGAAGAATTCTCTGGCGACCGACGTGGCAACGACCATCACAACCGCAATTACAGCTGCGGCCGCCGGAACAACCGGACGTCAGGCATCTGAACTGGAAATGCTGCTGGTACAGCCCGACGGACAGGAAATTGTCGCTTCCGGAATCCTGAACGATGTGAAGCTGACTCCTGATGCCAGAACCAATACGATTTTTGTCACCGGCCCCGAAGAAAGCCTGCCGCTCGTGGAACGACTGATCGAACATCTTGATGAGTCGCCCGCAGCTTCGGCGGTGATTAAGGTCTTTGAGATTGCCAACGGAAACGCTGCCGATCTGGTTACGGTGCTGAGGACACTATTCCCTGCAACATCGACGGGATCCGGCGTGCCCGCGTTAGCAACCGCTGAAGGAGAAACCTCACTGGTGCCGGTACGGTTCTCGGTTGATATACGGACAAACACCATCATTGCAACAGGAACGTCCAGTGATCTGCAGATTATGGAAGCACTGCTGATACGTCTGGATGAAGTTGCATCGCAGGAGCGTGTCAATGAGGTCTATCGCCTGAGAAACACGCCCGCCACGGCTGTTGCTCAGGCCGTCAATGAATTTCTGCAGAGCGAGCGTATCGTCAGTCAGGCTGCCCCGGGACGCCAAAACCCTTTTGAACAGATTCAACAGGAAGTGGTGGTCGTCCCTGAAGAAGTACGTAATCAGCTGATCATTAGTGCAACACCTCGATTCTTCGATCAGATTATGGAACTTGTCGAAGGTCTGGACAGCAAACCGCCACAGGTCATGATTCAGGTAATCCTTGCGGAAGTTGATCTCAGCAATTTTCACGAGGTTGGAATGGAACTGGGACTGCAGGACAGCCTGTTGTTTGACCGCAGCCTGCTGGGAGATCTCGTCCAGACAGCCATATCCACGACGTCATCCACCCCCGCCGGAGTCGTCACAACAACTCAGGAAAATATTGTCGCCGCCAGCAATACGCCTGGCTTCGACTTCAACAACAATCCACTGGGAAACAGCGGAAGCAATCGATCGCAGGCGACTTCCGGACAGGTTGCCGGCCAGGGACTGTCTCACTTCAGTGTGGGGCGGACAAATGCGAAGCTCGGGTTCGGCGGACTTGTACTTTCGGCAAGCAGCGAAAATGTCAGCGTTCTGCTGAGAGCCCTGGACCAGTCCGGCAGCGTGGAGATTCTGAGTCGTCCGCAAATCATGACACTGGACAATCAGGAGGCGTTTATTCAGGTGGGACAGAGCGTTCCACGAATCGCCAGCAGTTCGGTGACTCAGTTTGGCCAGGTCAACACCGTCGAAAACACTGATGTTGGTCTGCTGCTTGGTGTAATTCCCCGGATCAATCCCGACGGAACCGTCGTGATGCAGGTCGATGCCACGAAATCCGAAGTTGGATCTGAAGCACAGGGAATTCCAATTTTTGTATCGACAGAAGGAACCGTAGTCCGATCACCCCGAGTCAATATTACCAGCGCCCAAACAACAGTGAGCGCTGCCACCGGTCAAACGATTGTGATCGGTGGACTCATTACCACAAACAACACGGTCGAACATCGCAAAATCCCCTGGCTGGGAGACCTGCCGGCACTGGGCAAACTGTTTCGTTACGACTCTTTTGCCAATCGCCGCACGGAACTACTGATTATTCTTACACCGCATGTTGTTCTCGGACGCGGGGATGCTGAGTATCTCAAACAGGTCGAAATGTCTCGCATGTCGTGGGTTTCATCTGACGTGTTTGAATTCATCGGCTCCGGCCCCACAGGCTATTCTCCGAGCGATGATTCGGATGTTGAAGTGATCTATCCCGACGCGGTACCTGACGTACCTGACCTGAACAGGTCTGGCACCTCGCCGCCGGTGGAGCCAACTCAAATTCCGGTCACCGATCCGGTTCCCACCACGTCGCTCAACGACGTTTCCAACAATAATGTGGTTAACGACTTCGACGGTGATTTTGATCAGGTCGATTTTGATCAGGTCGATTTTCGCAGACATTTCGACGAGTCTGACTCGGATCAGGAAATACCGGACTTCCGAGATCAGCCTCCGCCAGAACTCCCAAACGAAAACAAACAGCGACGTTTCTTTGGAATCGGTCCGGGTGAGCAATCATGAGTCCGAACCCAACCAGCAATACGTTGCATCGATGGCTGTACAGTCTGCTGATAGTCTGCAGCTGCACCGCACTAACAGGTTGCACTGTTTTTGATTCCGGATTCACCAGCATGTTCGGGCAGACACCTGAATTCCAGGCGCCTCATCAGATGATTCCGCTGTGGACGGACACGATTCTGCACCAGCGTGGCAAGCGAGGCCGCCGGGGGTGTGGTGGTCGATTCATCTTCTATACCGGTGAACGCAAAGAAGGCGTACGGGTCGATGGTGCTGTTACAGTTTACGTATGGAACGACAGCCAATCCACGAAGCAGCGTAAGCCCGACCGAAAATACGTTTTTACTGCTGACAACCTTCAAAATCACTACAGCAAATCCAAAGTCGGTCACTCCTACAGTTTTTGGATTCCCTGGGACGGAGCCGGCAGCGAACGTACCGAATTGACGGTCGTTGCAAGATTTGTGGGCAGAGATGGTACCGACATAACCGCACCGGCATCGAAAGTGATCCTTCCTGGACCGGTCGCGATGCCCACAGCTCAGCAGAAATCTCATCAGGATACCGAAAACCGACAGGCAACTCTCGGTGACGGTGTGCAGCAAATTTCATGGACTCGACAACAGCATCGTCCGTCTCGAGCACGTCAATCGCTTCGTTCTTCTGAAATAGGCGTTAGCCCGGGATTCGTAAAACGCAACCAGCAGATTGACAGGAACAGTCTGTCCACATTCGATTTGTTCCCGGAACCGGAAGACCTCGGAACACCGAAAATCAGTGTCCGTTCCCCCCAAAACGACCTGACATCCAATGAATAATCCGGTGTTTCTCCCGGCGGGGACCGGACAGAGGAAAACCAGTTCAACGCGACAAATTCGGCATAACATTCAGCTCGTTCGTTACCGTCCCGATTCCCGGCTCGAAAAGTACCAGCAGCTCAGCAAGCCGCTTCTGCTGCGGCGAATCAACCTTCCCTCGCAACGTCACTGCAGAATTGCCGAGAGACAGTTGAACTTTCAGACCACGGTTTTGGACAATCGTCCGCAATGAGTCTGACAGCTTCGTTTTGGGCGGAAGACGGTACCTGCCGCCGGCAATCGGCTCAAACGCAATCGTCAGGCGTTCCGCATACATGCCGGACAGCGATGGAATGCGAGGAACATTCACCCGGGACACTGCCGGCTCTGCGGGCTCCGCCAGTCCGGTCACTGAACGAGTGACAGCACCAGTCGCCTTTGCCGCACCAACGAAAGTGGCATCCTCTGACCTGGACGTTCCGACAAAGTCACCGGCCTTCCGATTTCCCCGTACAAACCTTTCTGCTCCGGTGACTGCAGTGGATGAATCCACAGCTCTTTCGTTGCGATTCGAACTAATATCTCTGTTACCAAATAACTGTGCCGATGCATTGTTGCTGCTAAAAACAAAACAGACAAAAAACACGGAGGAACAGAAGAAAGTAATCATACGTTGAGATTTTCAACCGGGGACGACGCATCGCTTACTCGTCCCGTGAGCAGCCAATATTTTGACTGTATTCTCATCGTCCGCGTTCATGACTTCAAGCACTCCGGTCGCAAAAGCATTCTTAATTCGGTCGGAAGAAAAATTGTCGATCCAGAATCGCGGAATCCGGAAAAAACGAATCGGATTCTGCCTGTGATCCGACGGACTCTGTCTTTCGACTGATTTGATCCACCCCTCACCCTTGTCTCACTCCATCCACGGCGAAACAATGGCTGACATTGGGTCCTACCACTTCTTCTTCCCCGCCACCGATGCAACTATGACAAAACGACCATCCGTCCTGATCAGTGCCTTTGCCGACGAAGCAGCCAATCATCGTACGGCTCTGGAGCAAATGACAGCAATGGCAGCTATCGGACTGCGCAGTTACAGTCCCCGCTTCATTGATCTGTCCGGTAACGGCAACATTCAACACGTTGTTGATCTTTCAGCAGACCAGTACAAACAACTGAATCAATTTCATAATGAGTACGGCATCAGCGTCACCAGCATTGGAGCCCGAGTCGGTAAAGTCAAACTGCTGGATGTTGATGATGGTTCCCATAATGTATTTATCTCTCAGCAGGAATATCTTGCCGGTGAAGTCGCAAAGACAATCGCTGCAGCGAAGCAGCTCAATACGAAGCTGATTCGAGGATTTTCCTATTATCATCCGCGCGGTACCGATCCTCATGACCATCTTGACCTGGCCGCTGAAAACATCAGGCAGATTACAGACGCCTGTGCACAGGAAGGACTGATCTACGGACTGGAAATCGAACCCAATCTGGTTGGCGAAACCGGTCCACTGCTGGCTGAGCTTGCAAAGCGTGTCGACCATCCTTCCATGGTCCTGATCTTTGATGGAGGGAACGTGGCTGCCCAAAATAAGAATCCGGTGCAGGTCTACGAAGAGTACCTGGCTACCGTACCGTTTCTCGGATGGATGCATGTTAAGGATTATGCGATCGATCCGGACCTGGAATGGACTGGCGTCGTCGACGAGGATCGTCTGAAAAATTTCGTTCCGGCAAACGTTGGTGACGCCGGACACGAGTTAATCTTCCGAGATCTGCGTAATCGGCTGCCGGAAATCTGCAACCGTCTGAAAGCCCTGGGGCTCCCCGGCTTTTACATGGAAACCGAACCCCACCTGAAGGGCGGTGGTCAGTTTGGAGGATTCAGTGGTCCGGATGGCATGGGAGTGGCCGTTCGGGCCCTCTGTTCGTGTCTGGATTATGCGGGAATTGAATACTCACTGCGTAACTTCTCAGATATTCGCGCAGAACGTGGTTTTTGACACTGATTCATATCAGATGAGGTAAGTCACATCAGCGACGCATTGGCTGGACACTGGAACCATCAAAATGACTTTCAACTTCAAAGCTGTTTCTGACATCCTGGCCTGTCCGAAATGCAGGGGGGAGCTCGTATTTATTGGAGAGTCGCTGATCTGTGATTCCGATGAACACCGCCTGCAGTTTCCGATTGTGGACGGGATTCCACGTCTCCTCGTGGAAGAATCGGTGACTCTGTCGGATGACCAGTGGGCCCTGCTAAAGAACCAGACGGAAACGACGTTATGAAATCACTTCCAGCTGCAATCGTCGTCCTCGGGTGTTCGATCATCTCGATGGCGCAGGACCCGGAAACACCAAGTACAAATTTCGGAGTTCGCTACGAGTTCCGCAGACAACACGATCCCAACGGCATTGGCAAATTCTATCTGGACCGTGAAATTGCTCGTGTCATGGGTTTCGCAGGAGCTGCCTGGCTTGAACGTAATACGCGGGAACAGGAAGAACGGCTGTCGCTGATGGTGAAGTCTCTCAAGCTGAAAGCGGGAGATGTTGTTGCAGATATCGGTGCCGGCTCCGGCGTGATTTCCATGCTCATGGCGGAACAGATTCTTCCCCGCGGCAAGGTCATGGCGGTTGACATTCAGAAAGAGATGCTGCTGCGGCTGAAGAGGCGAAGCCGGCGGGCCGGCATCAGAAACATCAAACCCGTTAAAGGTACAGTTAAATCACCGAATCTGAAGCCGGAATCCGTTGATCTGGCAATCATGGTTGATGTGTACCATGAATTTGAATTCCCCTACGAGATGATGCTCGAAATCTCCAGAGCAATAAAACCCGGTGGCCGTGTTGTCCTGGTGGAATACCGCATGGAAGATCCCACAGTCCCGATTAAGCTCGTCCACAAAATGAGCGAAGATCAGGTCATCAAAGAATTGAGCCAGCCTGAATTCAGTCTCAAATGGGGCGAAACAGTAAATGTACTGCCATGGCAGCACATTCTTGTGTTTACGAAGCAGAATTCAGGAAGCTGAACGTCTGAGTTTTATTGATACCCGTCCAATCGTCGCACGACTGGTAAAGAATGGTGTGAGCGATATTCAGTGACTGCATCGCTCGATTCCTGTACTCGCTGCCGACCAGGTCAGGTCCGTGTATGAGGCCTGTGTCGAAGCCGGCGTCGATTACATGGAGATCGGGTACAAAAACGATCCCGAGGTATTTTCGCCCGATCAATTCGGACCATGGCGTCACTGTCACGAAGAAGACATGTGGCGAGCGGTCGGCGACCACTCTTTTAAGACCACCGGGATTAAGCTGTGTGCAATGGTGGACGCGGGCGCAAAGAGCAACTGGAAAAAACAGATCATTCCGGCAAACGACAGTGTCCTGGATATGATTCGGGTTGCCTGCTACATCCACCAGATTTTAGAGGCAGCAGATATGTTAAGACACTGCCATGAATTGGGATACGAGACGTGTCTGAACATTATCGCGATCTCGATTGTGCAGGACGCGGAAATAGATCAGGTACTTAAAATAGCCGCCACAACGCCGGCCCTCGCGGTGGTGGTCGTGGACAGCTACGGCAACCTGTACCGCGAACAGATCGACTACCTTGTCAAGAAGTATGCCAAACGCAGTGGAAGGAGCAGACATGGATGTCGGGACTCATGTGCATAACAGTCTGCAACTCGCCTTTGCGAACACCATTGAAGCAATCGTTCTGGGTGCGAACCGTGCCGACGGGACCCTGTTGCGAATGGGACGCGGGGCCGGAAATTGTCCGTTGGAGATCCTGCTCGGCTTCCAGAGGAATCCAAAGTTCGACCTGCGCCCGATTCTCAAAGTGATTCAGGATGTCATCCTGCCACTGCGAGAACAGTACGACTGGGGCCGTCCATTCCCTACAACATTACGGGGCAGATGAACCAGCATCCGCGGTCTGCTATCCAGTACCGAGGCGGCGACACACCAGACGATTACCCTGGATTTTACAATCAGGTAGTCTCGGACGTATAAAACAACCATCACAAACTCTGCGGTCGGGCCACTTTCCGGGTCGCTATGTGCTTCGACTGCAGTGTAGATTCATTTCGTATCACACACAGTGTGACTATCAGCCGTTTTACAATGAGAAAAGAGTCCGCTGTGGCACCTCAATTCATTGCTCACTGTATTCGACTCGACGACGGCACACTCACTCGCCCCAACGCAGGGTGGTCTTTGGAACGAGAACCCCGTTTCGTCTCTACTCGCAGATTGTTGGAAACTGTGTTTGTACAGGACCGAAAGACACTGCGGATTGCTGATCTGGGATGTCTGGAGGGAGGGTATTCCGTTGAATTTGCACGAATGGGATTTCAAGTCGTCGGAATCGATGTCCGCAGTTCAAACATAGATGCATGCAGGTACGTGAAGTCGAAAACGGACCTGCCCAATCTTGAATTCGTTCAGGACGATGTGTGGAACATCAGTCGGTACGGGGAATTTGACGCCGTCTTCTGCAGTGGTCTGCTCTATCATCTGGACCGTCCCAAAGAGTTTCTGGATCTCCTGGCTCACGTGACGAAAAAATGCCTGATCCTGCAGACTCACTTTTCGACAGAAAATCGACCGACCAACTGGTTCAGCAAACACTTTCGAAAGCCACTTCCTGAAGGGCGCGTTACTCACAGCCTGTCCGAAATGACCGTAAACGAGGGAATACCTGGGCGTTGGTACACCGAGTTCTTTGATGATGGTTCATTCGCGGATCGGGAGAATGCAACCCAGGCCTCCTGGGACAATCGACGATCTTTCTGGATTCAGCGGGAATACCTGATTCAAGCGGTCTACGAGGCTGGATTTGATACGGTTGTGGAGCAGTTCGATCATTTCGCACCGGACATTGCCGACAACATCCTCAACGGCGTTTATCGTGAACATGATCGAGGCACTTTTGTCGGAATTAAGTCAGGAGCTGCCGTACCAGGGTCATCGACCGGCTGAACAGACCACAGATTGCAAAACCTGGACTGACGGTGTGTTCTTCAGACGTAGAGTGTCTCGCGGTTCTGGCAGTGCATTTTTTCAGTCACCTCACGATTATGGTGTCCAGTGAGCTTTGTCGCGGGAAGGTCGGTAATGACCGCGTGTCGATTTGACGATTTGCAAAGTCACTGTAGTACCGTTTCCTCTGCCTGCAGGTGCGTTGACTCTGATATTCAATCCAATGGAGAAAACGATTCATCGGGTCCAGCGTTATGGGACTCTTGTTGGATTTTGCACCTGCCGCTAGACTGGAGACATTCAGTGAAGTGAGCCCTTGAGTCGGCGTGTGTGACCTTCGCAACATGTCCGACGTACCGGGACTCTCCTCCGGGTTCTGTTTATCAGTGTGTGATCCGGCCAGTTTTTTCTTTCGAAGCTTCGTTGCCTTTGGCATGGGGCACCCGTCAAAATGAAAGCGATAATGTTCGAATGAGAAAACGCCGGCTTATGCAGGAATCCCTTGTTTTTGAGGGATAAAACACACATCGGAGAGGTGGCAGAGTGGCCGAATGCACCGGTCTTGAAAACCGGCGTAGGGTCAAACCTACCCAGGGTTCGAATCCCTGCCTCTCCGCTTTTACACCGGCGACTTACGTCGTCTCATTGTTGGTCAGAGTCTGTGGTCTAAAAGTCGAATTGACATCTTCGTTGACTCAACAGCCCCGGAAACAGATTTCCGACACGCTCGTGGGTGTCCCCTGAGCAACACGAACCTGCTCGCAATGCGTAACCTCAGCACGGACACAACAGATGAGGCCGCCCAGCACGACATTTCAACATCCAATGGCACTCGGTCACTTTCGAATCAGGTAAGTCAAGTGACAGACATATGGGAAAGAGCACTTCGAGATCACGGCAAAAAGTCCCTGAACTGAGTCCTGAATAGAGAAAACCTCCCCGCACGACTGAAGTGATGGCTGCTGCCAAACTTCTTTTGAATCGTGAACGAGGAGGTGTTTGCTCTAACATGCGGTTTCGGGGCATTTCGCCCCGACAGATCAGAACTGGACCTGTGCACCCAGCGTGAAGGTGTCGCTGCTGGCGCCACCAACACGAGTCTGTGCCGCAGCAGTCTGGTTCAGCCGTGACCAAATTGCTGAAATTCGAGCATTGTGGCCGAACATGATGTAGTTCAGCTGAATGTCGACCTGATCATCCGTACCTGGCAGTGCAGCAACTGTAGGTAGTTCGCGATCATATTCCTGGTACCGTCCCATCACCTGAAATTTTCCGGCAATGTCGAAAATACAGCACTCCTGCGGGAACAGGTAACTGGCAAGCATAAAGTAACTTTGGCCCTGACGAGACCCCCCCGATGGAGGGAGTGTTGAATTTGGAGCCACAACATCATCGTCATCAAAGTCGTAGTAGGCACCTTCCAGAGAAACCACGCCACCATTGCTCAGTTTGGTTTCAAACAGGGCGTCAAGGTTCCAGCCAGTGTAGTCTGCGCCAGGCGCTACCACTGAGTTTGAATTATTTCGGTGCATCATCGCAGCACCAATGGCCAGGATGTCTTTTTCACCGTAATAAGTACTGGCGTTGTAATAGCCAGGTTCCGGGTCAAGCAGGTTCAAAGTGACGCGACCGGCATACAGTAGGTTGTCACTAGGGCCATTTGGGATGAAGTTGGGTCCGCCGGCGCTTTCACCTTCGTAAGCACCAATCTGCCACTTGAACGCTCCACCGCCCTGCTCTCCCCACAAAGCCGCTCCGTCATCACGACCCTGGAAAATGTTGGGGTAGCCAAACTGGGCGAAGGGGAAATTCCATGCGTTGAGATAAAACGGTCCATCAAGGTTTGAGCGGTCACTTGGCGGCAACATTCGCCCCATCCAGAAATGAACATTGTCCGTAAGCTGAAACTTAAGGATGGCATCCAGGACTCTCATTTCGTCAGCAACCGGACTGCCGCCTCCAAAACCCTGGGCATTGTTCAGATCAGTATTGAATTCGAACCCGATTCGTTCGTGGCCTTTCCCATTAAAATAAAGACGTGCGTTATTGATGGCGAAGTCCTCGCCACCGCCCTGTGCCGGGTCTCCCGAGGTGTAACTGGTTCGGATACCCGCACCAACGCTCAGCCATGTGTTTTCACCCCAGTTGAAACACGTTCCACAGCCACGGCCACAGCCCTCGCCACAATCCTCTGTAGCACAACTCTCAGTAACGCAACTCTTGTTGTTAAGCACGGAAGAAAAGCTGACCGGATTTGTCCGGGTCTGCTGTACCAACTCTTCAATAGAGCCGTTGAGCGCTACTTCCTGTGCTTCGGCAGCAAGTGAAATACCGACTAATACTGCGACGATTCCAATCGTCCTGGTTGTTCGAAACATCATACGTGACTCCTTGCGCATGTTAGGGGACCTCAACATCACCCAATGAAGTTCGCCTGTACAGGTGATCGCTTCGGTTATCCGAAATGTAGGCGGGGACAGCGGTGTGGAACACTTTGAATAAATCACCCAACTCAACGTGTGCCACCAACAATCAACTGCGACTGCTCCATCCGGAAGCAATTGGTTGCCTGCAACGCCAAGGCCCCGCATATCATGCCGTTCGACTCACTGATTGAAGTCCAGCCAGCGATTCGATAGTTTTCACCTTAAGTTAGAATAACCGACACAATCCACCGCTCTGAATTACATAACCGTCACATTTTATGATCTGGAGTTCTGCAATATCTGCTGCAAGTGAACCTGCCGGACAAAAGCAGTGAGAAACACCACATGCTGACTGTTACTACGCTGCCAATGCCCCCATCGCCGTCGCGAATTTCTACAACCGGAGACGAAACGCTGTGGCAACTTGTCGATGCAACCTTTCCTTCCGGGGGATTCGTTCACTCCGCGGGCCTGGAAGTACAGTTGCGGTGGAAACGTGTTACCGATGGCGCCACCCTGAAAGAACTTATCAAACACCATCTCGTTCATACAGGCAGGTCCGTTGTGCCGTTCGTTTCTGAAAGCTATCTATCTCCTGATCGACTAAAATCGCTTGATCACGATTTCGATGTGTTCCTTTCCAACCATGTCGCCAGCCGGGCAAGTCAAGCGCAGGGACGCGCGTTTCTGACGGCCGCCACTGCTGCCTTTCAGCATTCCGACAGCAGCCAGGACACAGAACGGTCAGGAAAAGAAATTTCCGGCGAATTTCTCAGACATCGCTGGTTGACAGAACTTTCCGGTGCAATGCGCGAAGGTGATCTGAAGACCCATTACCCTGTTATCTGGGGCTGCATTACCAGGCTGCTTGCGGTCACACACGAAACTGCCCTTCGATTGTTTCTGTATACGGCAGTACGTGACTTGCTTTCGGCCGCTGTTCGACTGGGTATTATCGGTCCACTTGAGGCACAGGCGCTGCAGTTCGAACTCGCCCCTCACAGTAAACGCATCGGAATGAAATGCAGAAGTCTCCGCGTCAGTGACGCCGTCCAGACAGCATCACTACTGGATCTCCTGCACGGAACACACGATCGGCTTTATACGCGTCTGTTTCAGAGTTGACACAGGGGCAACAAAAGACAAAAGCTTAGGAAGAAATCATGCATTCTCACGACCATGACCATGAACATCTCGACCATCCCGGAGAGTTTCATGAACGAACACAACCGCTGCCGGGTCGCAATTATAACGAACGTGCATTTACAGTGGGTGTCGGCGGCCCCGTGGGAACGGGCAAGAGTGCCCTGGTTCTTGCTCTGTGCCGCAGGCTCCGCGAGCACTTCAGACTGGCAGTCGTAACAAACGATATCTTTACGAAAGAAGATGCCGATTTTCTAATTCGTAATCAGGCTCTTGATGCTGAACGAATTCGCGCCGTTGAAACAGGTGGTTGCCCGCATGCGGCGATTCGCGAAGACATTACGATGAACCTGCTGGCAGTAACAGACCTCACTCGTGACTTCCAGCCTGACCTGGTTCTGCTGGAGTCAGGCGGTGACAATCTGGCAGCGGATTTCAGCCGGGAACTGGCTGACTACACAATCTATGTCATTGACGTCGCAGGAGGAGACAAAATCCCTCGTAAGGGAGGCCCTGGAACAACACAGTCAGATCTTCTGGTGATCAACAAAACTGATCTCGCTCAAATGGTTGGGGCAAATCTATCTGTCATGGACAGGGATAGCAAAAAAATGCGTGGTGAAGGTCCGTTTGTCTTTGCTCAGGCCAAAGCGGATCAAGGCGTCGAGGTAATCGCTGAACACGTAATCTCCGCGTGGAAAGAGCAAACGTCCGGGCAGGTCGCGCCTGATTGATCTGGAAAGATCAGTGCGCCGGCAGCGACCTGACAAAATCTTTCTACCCGCGTTGTTGTCCCCAAACGGAATAGTAATTCGGGCCTGCGACTGATTTCCTGACGGTTTCATCAAATTGAGTAGCCGGTCACCAAAACCGGAAGAATGTCGCACTCTGTTCAACCTCAGGGAAGGTGCCAACCTCAGCTCAAAATCGCAAACAGACCGGTTCAATACATACCCCACCTGATTTTCACCATTGCCGCCAGCCCTCGTTCCCTCCATCCTTCCCAGGACTCCATCCGGAGTCCTGCAGACAGAACACAACATTTGACATTGTTTTTTGGTGCATTAATCTCTGTTACATGCCGAATTTCGACTGGGATAAGTTGAGTCTTCAGGACTTCATTCAGCTGCAGGCCGAAGTTGCCAGCCAGCTTCGTCGTCGCTTCGAGCGGAAAATAGCATTGGCGTTTACCGACGTAGTAGGTTCGACTGCTTACTTCGAATTAAAGGGCGATATAGCTGGTAAGCGGCTAATGCAACGGCATCACGATTTAGTGAATGCGGCTCTGTCACTTCACGGAGGGCGCGTAGTTGATACAGCCGGTGATGGTGCTTTCTGTGTGTTTGATACCGCAGAACTCGCAGCGCTGTCACTGATTGCTTTCCAGGAAAAACTGGTCGAAAACAACGTGGACCACCCGCCGGATGAGTGTCTGACGATACGTTGCGGAATGCACTGGGGTGGTGCGCTCCTCGACGACATTAGTGTCTCCGGAGATACCGTCAATACCTGTGCCCGAGTGGCCTCCTCGGCGGATGGAGGAGAAATCCGTCTAACGGAACCGGCGTTTCAGCAACTTCCCCCTTCGCTGCGCGTTCGCTGTCAGCCCGGCAAGTCCGTCACCGGTAAGGGTTTGACTGAACCAGTTCGGATCCATCTGCTGCATTGGCAGGATCCCAACCGGGTTCCCACGGCAATTCACATCGAAGAACTCAATGAACGCATTGATCTTCCGTCACAACAATTTTTCTCCATGGGGCGTCTGGCTCTGCATCAGGGAAAGCGTGCCAACGCA
The DNA here is from genome assembly GCA_022447225.1 of Fuerstiella sp. Classification (NCBI taxonomy): domain Bacteria; kingdom Pseudomonadati; phylum Planctomycetota; class Planctomycetia; order Planctomycetales; family Planctomycetaceae; genus Fuerstiella; species Fuerstiella sp. The sequence goes on from JAKVAZ010000008.1 coordinate 78,796, forward strand.
ATCCTGCTTAAGCATCCGGATCCCGAGCTGACAAAACGTATCAGTCGCTGGCACCTCAAATTCGAACGTACCATACACGGACTCACACTTTCTCCTGTCTCCCGGGGATCCACCAAGGTGGACGGAAGAACCATTCAGATTGGAGACGAAGTGAAGGTCGAGCACGGCACGATCGTCCAGGTTGGCAAAGTGCTGACACTGAGGTTTGCAGGAACGGAATCAGACGATGCGCTGTCAAACACAGATGTGGATTTCAGCGTGGAAGATCCGGAAGGCGGCGTGCCAACAAATGTCCTGCGCAAGCCTGAAGAGTCGGCGGATCCCTTAAGATAAGCTAGTTGGCCGGCACGTATTTGTTCTGTTGCTTTGTCACTAACATTAGTAACCGAGGATCTGCCTGGTTCGTCTGCCCTGAGTAGTTTCGGGATGTTGCCCAAACGGTGCCCGTTCAACATGTGTACACAGCACCTCTGTCGTCCGTTCCCGACTGGCCGGACTAATCAGCAGCGTCAACTGCTGGTGTTCCTGTCAGTCACGAGTCAGGCAACGGGAAAAACCCGATCACAAACGTCATCGGGTCAGTCATAACCGGCACGGAATGTTGACGTTCCAAACCATGATTTTTGAACCGCACACTGCCGCAGGAAAACGGCACCGATACCACGACTGACACGGTTTTCCAGTGGCCTCTTCGACCTCTCCCGCACCGAACTTATTTACCAACATCGGAATTGGAATTTCGGACAGCTTGGGAAAATTTTCGGAACTCAAATTTCCCGATCCGTAACGCAGGCAATTGTTGTAGTAGTCGTTCATTCCCCCGGACTGCAGTCTTTTGTCTGGCGCCTTTCGGCGACACAAACCTGTTCTGGCTCAGAAACCCGGTGCAAAGCCACCCATTGAAGAATTCGATGAACGCATTATCTACTGACTTCCCAGCACCACCGGATTCCGGTGTCACCCTGTCGAAACAGGGACCTTCGGCGTAAACAGTAATCCGACAGACGCTGCCTGTTTCCATCGCCGGAATCAGTTTTTTAACGATAGACACACTTCATATCGACTTCTCTACCTTTTCAGCGCGTTTACATAAGCAGTCCGCATTGTCCCAGGCGGCTCCACACTGCAGCCTCAGACAGATCTGTTCATCCATCGCAGACGGACAGTGTGACGTCAGGCATGACCGCTGCAGCAGACGACTGCTGATGCGACAGCAACAACGGGCATTGTTTACCGTTCACCAGGGTGAACTGACATCAGAACCTGTTCCCCCTGTGTTCAGTCGCATCTTCTTATGTTCAATGCAACAGTTTGCCAGGTAGAGAACAAATCAGAACAGGAAAAATTTCTGCGAGAGTGGCAACTGTTCGGCAGGTGCACAACTAAGTACCTCACCGTCAACCGTCACCTGGTAAGTTTCCGGATCAACCGTAATTTCAGGAGTCATGTCGTTTCGTTTCATGTCCTTCTTTCCGATCGACCGGCAGTTACTTACCGGTTTGATCATTTTCGCCAGTCCGTAGCCCTCGGTCGTTCTTTGGTCAACGGCCGCCTGACTCACAAACGCGATCGAAATTGGACTGGCAGCTCGCCCGAAACTTCCAAACATTGGTCGCATGAAAACCGGTTGAGGCGTGGGAATCGATGCATTGGGGTCACCCATCTGCGACCAGGCGATAATCCCTCCCTTAATTACCATTTCCGGCTTTGCTCCGAAATAAGCCGGATTCCATAGAGTCAGGTCAGCCAGTTTCCCCAATTCCACAGATCCAATGTGTTGACTCATTCCGTGGGCAATCGCCGGATTGATTGTGTATTTGGCGATATATCGTTTGATCCTTTCGTTGTCATTGTCCCCGGTTTCTTCCGGCAGACGTCCGCGCTGTTTTCGCATCTTGTCCGCGGTTTGCCATGTACGTGTGATGACTTCACCCACGCGTCCCATCGCCTGAGAATCTGACCCCATAATACTAATGGCCCCCATGTCGTGGAGAATGTCCTCAGCAGCTATGGTTTCGCCCCGAATCCGGCTTTCCGCAAACGCCACATCCTCCGGTAGATTTTTGTCCAGATGGTGGCAGACCATCAGCATATCCAGATGTTCATCGACTGTATTGACAGTAAACGGTCGAGTGGGATTGGTTGAGCTGGGCAGGATATTTGCTTCCCCGCAGACACGAAGAATGTCGGGGGCATGACCACCACCAGCTCCTTCGGAGTGATAGGTGTGGATCGTGCGTCCCTTGAGTGCTGCAATCGACCGTTCCACAAATCCGGATTCATTCAGTGTGTCTGTATGAATGCAGACCTGCACATCGTACTCTTCCGCCACATTCAGACAGCAGTCGATTGCCGCGGGCGTCGTCCCCCAGTCTTCGTGAAGTTTCAGTCCGACTGCGCCACCGATAATCTGTTCGGGTATCCCCTGGGGCTTTGCCGTATTCCCCTTACCCAGAAAAGCAAAATTCAGGGGAAGATCATCCGTTGCCTGCAGCATCATCCGAATGTGGTTGGACCCGGGCGTGCAGGTCGTCGCGCAGGTGCCTGTGGCAGGTCCGGTTCCGCCGCCAAGCATCGTGGTGATTCCACTGGCAACTGCCTCGTGAGCCTGTTGCGGACAGATGTAATGAATGTGAGTATCCAGACCACCAGCCGTCAATACCTTTCCCTCACCGGCAATCGCTTCTGTTGTGACCCCTACAATCATGCCTGGAGTGACGTCCGCCATCACATCGGGGTTTCCCGCTTTCCCAATCCCCACGATCCGACCATCTTTGATACCGACATCAGCTTTGACGATACCCGTATAATCGACAATCAGCGCGTTGGTAATCACCACGTCCAGAGCATCCTGCTGTCCGATCCCCGCTGCCTGTCCCATCCCTTCCCTAAGAACTTTGCCTCCTCCAAATTTGCATTCATCACCGTAAACGGCAAAGTCCTTTTCAACTTCCAAAATGAGTGACGTATCACCGAGACGAACCCGGTCACCTACAGTGGGTCCGTAGATTTCCGCGTAATTTGATCGGGTAATGCGGTAAGCCATCTGTTTTTGTCCTTCAAATTACACCGATGCCCGGTGTCCGGCCGGAGACAGTTATGTGGTTGCAAAATTCTGTGAATTAACGTTTTCCAGCGTCACCTGTTTTCCTTCAGCAGACACTTTTCCGTCGGCGAGATTGTTACCACCACGAATCACCCGATCGCCACCAATTGACACCAGTGTCACGGTCTTTGTATCACCCGGTTCAAAGCGAACCGCAGTTCCGGCAGGAATGTCAAGTCGTTTCCCGTAAGCAGCACCCCGATCAAATTCCAACGAGCTGTTTGTTTCAACAAAGTGGTAATGACTGCCCACCTGAACCGGACGATCACCATGATTAGTGACTGCAACTTCGACACACTCTCGTCCTTCATTCAGAACCAGGTCCCCGTCAGCCACCAGAACCTCTCCCGCTGTCACGCTCTCATCAGCGTGATCTGTATCGAAGACAGACAGGTCCGGTACGGGAAGAAAACTGCCGTACAAGGCCAATTCCAGGTCACCGTGTTCCGATGCAACGGGTGAGTGGACCGTCACCAGCTTCGTGCCGTCAGGAAATGTTCCTTCAACCTGAACTTCGTGAAGCAGGTCCGGAACACCGGCCTGAACCTGACATCGTCCCAGAAAGTGCCGCCCGAGATCCATGAGTTCGGCCACTGAACGTCCTTCACGGATAAACTCAAGGATCTGAGATGCAATCAGTCCCACGGCTTCGGGAAGGTTGAGACGCACCCCCCGAGCCAGACGTTTTTGCGCAAGAAAACCGACGTTGTGCAGCATCAATTTCTCAATTTCACGTGGAGACAGGTGCATATGTTCCTCCGCTTTACCACTTTCTGTTCCAGGGTGACTCACCCAGGATTGGTGTTAAAAACTCCAACCGACTTTTCAGTCGACGGGCGACCTGCTCGGTTGTTCGTCCGGCAATCCGCCAGATGGCCCCGTCTTTCAGCGAGCTGACGGAATCCACTACTTCATCCACCGGACGGATTTCCTGATTTCCAACTTCCTCCAGCAGCGATACAACGGCCTCCTGCGTCTGAGGGCCACACATCACCATCATAGCAAAACAGTGAAACGGACCCATCCGGAACGGACTGTCGAGCGGTCCGTCGTCGGGATCAAGCAGAAGAGAATCCGTCAGATAACGTTCACCGGCACGGTAAAGATCGAGCCGTGTGCGGTACCGTGAAAAGGCCCAGCACTCTCCTCGTGCACGACGTCCACTCGTCAGCCAGTCCACATAGACCAGCGTTGCATCCGGATGAAGCCGGATGATCTGTTTCTGACTGTAACGAGCTCCGCGAAAGCAGGTGACAGGATCGGGAGCCACAACCATCAACCCATCCCTGCCAACCGTGGCACCAAGGATCTGAGTACAGTCGGCGTCTGTGTCACTCCGATACACCTTCGTGGACGACTGGGTTGCCAAAACAGCCCTGGCTCCCGGCCCGACCCCCACCTGCATTTCAATTCGGTCGCCGGCAACAAGGCCTCCTCCAAATGTAGTGGCAAACCCCCAGGCAGCGGAGACAGAACGACGCGGAACAAGCCATTTCAGCGGGTTATAGGCTTCTGCCCGAGTGACTACAGTCCTGCCTGCTACCGAGCTGAATTCAAGGATTCCATATCCGTGGCGAATCGATTGAGGCGAAGCTGTCGTCACTGCTATATCCCCACGGTTCAACCCGGTCCCGGTGTCACCAGAAGCCGGTTACAGTGGACTGAACTGTTAAAAAAGTGTCATGCGACTGGGTAAGCTGACTATCCAGACTGATTGTTTTACTTCACAGTCCTGAACCGGCATCCTCGGGCAACAGTCTGGAACGCCCCGTTTGCGAAACCGAAGAGCAGCTTCCACATCTCAAGAAAATCATCAGGATGAATCGCGATCGATTCAGTGGATAAATTTAACTCAGACGCTCAGGTGCTTGTGGATGAGTTCCGAACTTAGATCCTCAGTAACCCCGTCTGCCACAACTCGTCCGCGATTCATAATGTAAAAATCCTGGCCAAATTCACGAACAAAATCCACATACTGCTCGACCAGCACGACCGTCATTTGTCGTTCTTCAACCAACGTTCGCAGTACACGCCCGATCTGCTGGATGACGTTTGGCTGAATGCCCTCTGTCGGTTCATCCAGCAACAGAACTGACGGATCTCCGGCAAGCGCTCGACCAATGGCCAGCTGCTGCTGTTGTCCACCGGACAGATCTCCTCCCATGCGTCGTCCCATTTCCTTTAAAACGGGGAACAAATCGTAGATCTCAGCGGGAACCGATCGAGTCCTGTCGCGTCTGGCCTGCAGCCCGACTTTTAGATTTTCTTCAACAGTCAGTCGGGGAAAAATCTGGCGCCCCTGCGGAACGAGTGCCAGGCCCTGTCTGGCGCGTCGATGAGGAACGAAACCGGTGATATCGGTTTCGCCGAGCCGAATGATTCCGGAATTCGGTTGAAGGTGTCCCATAATGTTTCGAATCAGCGTGGTCTTACCAACTCCATTGCGTCCCATGACACACGTCATCCGCCCCGGCGGCATCTGCATGGAAATGCCTCGCAGGGTTCCGATCGTCCCGTAACTAAAGAGCAGGTTGTCAATGGTAAGCATAATTCCAAATCAGCGTGGCTGCGTGCACAGTCAGGATTGTTTGAGACATCCGACTCGATGGACCTGAGTTAATTAATGGTATGGGCCATTCGCCCGATGTCGCGGTCTATCGTCCCAGATAGGCTTCTATAACCGCCGGATCCTTCTCAATGGCCTGCATCTCCCCCTGAGCCATCACGCTTCCTTCATTCAGAACCGTCACACTGCTGTTCAGGAGACGCACAAATTCCATGTCATGTTCGATGACGATCACACTGTGTTCTGCCTTCAGTTCCAGCAGAAGTTCGGCCGTCAGAATTGTCTCTTCATCAGTCAATCCCGCGGCGGGCTCATCAACAAGCAGCAAACGCGGATCAGAAAGAATGAGCATGCTGATCTCCAGCCACTGCCGCTGACCATGACTGAGATGTCGCACATCCTTTTCAGCGTGTTCCAGCAATTTAACACGAGCAAGGATTTCTTCGATCTTCAAACGTTCGGCTGCCGAAGGCCGGATTCCCACGTTGTTAACGAGTCGATGTCGACCTGGTATCGCCAGTTCCATGTTTCCATAGACGGTAAGACTGTCAAACACCGTGGGGGTTTGAAATTTTCGACCGACACCAAGTCGAGCAATATCAGCCTCCGTCAACCCGGTGATTTGATGCCCGCCTAAGTGGACCTGGCCTTCGGTCACAGGAGTTTTTCCGCTGATCACATCGCATAACGTCGTTTTGCCGGCACCATTCGGACCGATAATGACATTTAAGTCATAATATCCTGCTGAAAATTCGGCCACATCAAGAGCTTTGAATCCGTCAAAAACAACTTTGACCCCCCGGACTTCAAGAAGAGAGTTGTCGAGCGTACTTTTCGATGGTCCAATTTTTTGCTTAGCCACGATTCTGGCGAGCTGACTGGCCCGGTCCTGTACCGCAGATGCATCAGGCAATGCTTCGTCTGTTTGATCCTCTGCGGCATCTGCGGCGACTGTCGTTCGGACAGCCTGCCGACTTAAAAATCTATGGAAATAAAACAACGCTGCAGCAGACCACAAGGTCAGCACGGGCAGATGTGGGACTGTTGATACCAGCTCACTGACACGTGTAAAACCGGTGGTGCCCCAGTCAGCAATCCCACTTCGCAGCGTGCCAACGAAAAACAACCAGCCGACAGCAGTCACGGACAGCCCAATACTGATCGGAAGCGTTCTCTTTAAAATCATGCTTCCCCACACACGCCCGGTAATCAGCCCCAGGCCCGCCAAAACCTGAAGCAAGGCACTGACTGCAGTAAGCATCAGGATCAGGCCCACCACAACCGATGATCCGTTGCGCTGAGCCATCAGACCGTCATCCCAGGGCCTGGCATACTCCCCAAGCCCCCAGGCAGCGGAAAAACCAAATGTGACCGCAAGAATTCCGACAACAGCCAGTCGCACATCGATGCGGTCCTGTTGTGCTTCCGTAGAGTTAATCACCCCGGTGGAAGACCGTACTGTCTTTTGAGATATCGCCAGTGAGACCCACGATTGCCAGATGCCCATCAGGCCTCCGGGCAGGTACAGCGTGACCAGAATAAACAACAATCCAAGAACAATGGGCCACGCGTCTGGTGAATGACTGGTGAGCAGGGAATAAAGGTAGCTGACCACCAGTGCTCCAAAGATCGGACCGGACAACGTTGCCCGTCCACCCACTGCCACAAAGATCACAACCGCAATCGACTCCTTAGGTTCGAGATTAGTCGGTGTGAATATTTTCATCTGCGGGGCGTAAAGCATCCCGCCAAGTCCTGCAATCGCACCGGATATCCCAAAGACCAGCATTTTGAAGACGTAAGGGCGGTAGCCAGAGAATCGGAGGCGACTTTCGTTATCGCGAACTGCGATCAGGACACGACCAATTCTCGATTTCATCAACAGCTGACAGAGTAAGAAGACGGCCACAAGGACAATGACGGTCAGTAAATAGAGAGCCAATTTGACGTTTTTATTATTCAGATCGTAGCCCGCAATTTTCACTTCGGCGATGTCACTGAGGCGTTGCTGTTCGGCAACTGTCAGTTCCTCAAAGACCGCTAGAACCTTCCAGACATGGATCGATCTTGCGAGACGTATCATCATCGCACTGTTGCTGCCACGAACCTCAATGGGAACGGCATCCACATTGACAGCGGGAGGTGAGGCAAAATTCCGGGTAAGCAGTTGTCGTTTCTTTTCGACCTGTTCAATATAGGCTTGGCTGATCTCCATCGCTTTTTTCTCAACCGCTTCACGTACTGCAGCAGCTTCGAGATTTGCCTCCGCGAGTTTCTGCGGCGCGATCGTAATGGATATGTTCTCGCGGGAATCCAGAATAATACGATCGAATCGGGTGAGACCGTTCGTGCCTCCCAGTTTCATATTGTTCATGCAGACGACGAGCCAGAATGCCAGCACGATGGCTTGTGTCAACACAGCGAAAAACACGCCTCGTACGCGGCTGCGGAACACAAAAAAACCAATCACAGCAGCAACGACACCAGGGATCACAATTCCCAGAATAAGAGTGGTCCAAATATTCCAGAACGGTTTCCAAAAGAACGGCACGGTCCACTGATCCTGACTTTCCCCAACTCCACCAGGATACACAACAAACAGACACGCCGGAATCTTACCCCAGTTGACGGCATCGATGACCCCTTCCGGACCGCCGTGATGAGCACAAAACATGCCCATTGCGTAACCGCCCAGGGAAAAGAACAGGAACTGGCAGAGGCACAACATGCCACCGTAGCCCCAGACAAGATCCAGGCTTAATGCTGCAATCGCAAAGCACAGGTAACGTCCCAGCTGATTGACGGTTTCAATACTGACCGCACCACTCGCATGCAGCGCGGGAATCCCCACCAGTCCAATCAGCAGGAGTGTCCAGAACATACACGTGCGGCTGTACCACTGGATAGCGCTCAGCGGCACCCGTCCATGACGCAGGCCCAGGTCAGCTAAAGTATCCGTTGCTCTGCTAAAGTGATCGAGCAAATTATGCATCAGCCAGACGTCCTCGTGGTGGAAACAGCCCGAGAGGTCGCCACTGAATGAACAACACTACGCACGACAGGATAAGAACTTTTGCCCAGATCGCTCGAATTGGCTCTGTCAGCATGGCATCAACGGCCGTTACGAACGATCCCTCCCCAAACCATTCCACCAGATGACTGCCAGACCACGACAAAAAGATACTGACACACCCAATACAGTAAAATGTCGCGGCAGCACGAATGCCAGGAGTCACTGACGGACTGAATACGGGTGTGATCGGACCGGAAACCGGAATGAGCGACATCATTCCGAGTTTTCTGTCGATGCGAAAGGATCCTGCGACGCCGAGAGCCCACGACGTAACGACAATCACCAGTCCCATTGTCATCAACCCCTCTCCAAAGTTGAGAGGTTCGAGAATCTTGTTCAATGAGCCAATGCCGAGGCCGGCAAACACGGCACCAGCAAGTTTTCCGACTCCACCGGTCACAACAACCAAAAAGGAATCGACAATATGATTCTGCCCCATATCGGGCGTCACCCCCCCAACGGTTGTCCAGGCAAATCCCGCGATTCCGGCGAGACCTGACCCGACGGCAAATGTTAGCCCGTCAATCAGGCGAGTATTCACTCCATGGCCTGATGCCGTCTCACGGCCCTGAACAGTAGCCCGAATCAGCAACCCCGCCCGGGTATACCGAAAAAGAGCATGAACGGATAACACACAAAACCCGCAGAGAACCAGAATGAAAGCTCTGTTACGAGGTATGATCAGGTCCTGAAGCACTTCAAAACTGCCCACCAGCATAGAGGGACTGTTTACTCCAATGTTGTCCCCGTACTTTACACGTACGCACTGGATCAGCAGCAGACTGATACCCCAGGTTGCCAGAAGCGAATCCAGCGGACGGCCATACAGATGCCGTACGACCAGTCGTTCCATCAGAAAGCCGACAACAGCAGCTGCCAGGAACGACACCGGGAACGCAACAATATAGTAAAGATTGGTCGGAGTTTCCGGTGTATGACCGAACAGCAGCTGCATTTCGTACGTCGCGTACGCACCGACCATCATCAGTTCCCCGTGGGCCATATTAATCACGCCCATCTGTCCGAAGATGATCGACAGGCCAAGGGCCATAAGAATCAGGATTGAACCCAGCGAGAGACCATTGAATATGTTCTGAAGCAACCGGACTTTCTTTTGATAATTTTCAATCGTCTCAAGAGCTCCCCGGCAGGCTACATGCATTTGAGACTCTTTTTCGTTGTTCAGAATATCATTGAGCGCCGGAATTGCTCTGGCTACACACAAATCTCCAATCTCATTGATCGCGATAAGACGGTCGTCTGTTGTTTGGTCCTGAATATTGCCGGAAATGCGGATCAGCAGCGCACTTTCACGCGCCTTGCGTATCACTTTTTCCGGCGCATCAGAGTTCATCAGTTCGTTCAGTGAGTCCAGGAATTTCGGGTCTCGACTATCCCCAAACCGCTGAATGGCTGCGAGCCGTTTTTCGACGTCCGGCATCCAGACTTCAAGTTGCCGAATGACATCGGCAACAGCCCTGCGTTCTGATCGACCGGAGGGAGCCACGTCGCGTAACTCGGAAACATCCACTCTAACCGGTTGACCGTCAACTTTGAGAGGATCAAGCGTCAGTGGATCCAGAATCAGGGCAGGACTCTGGTTCAAATCCGTGCAGACAACTATTTGCGTGTTCCAAAGAAATACGGCGCCCTGGCTGTAATGTTCAAGGAACGGCACCATTCGCGGCTCTCGCGATGCAGCCAAGATAGCCAGCGCCTGTTGACGACTCTCTTCGTTCGAGCTGGCCAGCAACGCTAACGATTCACGCGTGTGACCGCCAGGTGGACTCCAGCCACAAGCGGGTGCAGAGCAGAAAAGCAAAGCGAAAACTGTCAGCACCCGGCCAGAGCAAAAGAGTCCGGATGCGTCCATTATTGAACAACTTTCTGTCACCGACGCAACAAGAGCAGGCGAGGCCAACGGATCACGTCACGGAGACAGATCAAAGCAGTCAGAAGCGCCTTTTTTTTAACTGTCTGGTCAGTCAATTTCCACCGAGCACACGACGCTCGGCAAAAACTGACTGAACCAGAGAAATTCAACATAACGGGTGTCGTACTGGCCCACCTATTTAAGTCCGTTTGCCTGACAGTACGCCTGAAATCCTTCCACAAAGGCGGTGTTTTCAGTGGAAGCGATACTCTGGAAATAGTTCCAGCACGCGAGATGACCTACCAGAGGTGGTACGTCCATTGCTCGCAATTCATCCTCAGCCACAGAAAACGCCATGATAGGGCAGTCGGCTGAGGTAAGTCCCTGATTAGCAAATTCCTTATAGAACGGAACGTTGCTGTCCCCGTTGATTGTGGACAGCACGCATGCATCACCACTCGCAGCAAAGTCTTTAACCTTCTGAACGATGGTTTGATAGTCCTGATGATGGAACGGAGTGTATTCTTCAATGATGTTTGTTTCCGGGACCCCCTGTGCCAGCAGAAAGGCCTTGAGCACCTTGTTTGCTGTTCTGGGGAATACGTAGTCAGTTCCCAGCAGATAGAATTTCTTGACGCCATCATCAAGCATGTACTGAGCGGCCGGTACAAGTTGCTGGTTTGGTGGCGCAGCGGTGTAAAAGACGTTCAAGGAGAGCTCTTCGCCTTCATACTGAACAGGATAGAACAAAAGATGGTTGTACTCTTCGAATACCGGCAGTACGGATTTCCGACTGACTGAAGTCCAACACCCGAAGACAACGGCTACGCCATCCTCAGTGATCATCTTGCGAGCTTTTTCGGCGAACAGATCCCAGTCACTGGCCGGGTCTTCGATCACAAGATCAATTTGACGGCCCAACACGCCCCCGGAATTGTTAATTTCATCGACCGCATACGAAACCACATCTTTCAGTGAGGTTTCAGAGATCGCCATTGTCCCACTGAGTGAATGCAGGATCCCAACCTTTACACTGTCATCTGTTACATCCGGCTGTGGATATTCTGCGCCGTCTACCGGACCACCTGTTGGACTGGGGACGTCTCCGTCGGGATGCAGATAAGAGGAATATGCGTCGGGTTCAACGAGTCCACCGTCATTAAACTCCTTAACAATTTTGAACTGCCCGTCTCGCAGAATCTCGCCGATATAAACCGGCTTGTAAGTGTGGTGGTTGGAATCATGGATCCGCTTTCTGCCACCAGGAGCATCGAATTCCAGTCCGTACGCAGCTTCACGCACCTTGTCGATATCAAATGAACCAGCCTTTTCAACCGCTGCCTTCCAAACATACACACCGAAATAGGCTGCTTCGATCGGATCGTCTGTCACACGTGCGGCCGCTACGGCGGAACCGTTACTTTCAGGCTGAGCTGAAGACGCACTGTCTGTTGCTGTTGCAGCAGATTCCTCGGAAGTGGCTGCAGCCGGCGAAGAGTCTCCGCCGCTGTCTCCACAGCCACAACAGAACAAAACAAACCCCAGGGCAACCACAAGCGATGATCTGCGAACTAACAACATTCGATTTTTCCGGCTAAAGAAAATGAAACAAAACTGAACGACTGGCCATTCAGTCACAACAACAGAGTCTCCGCAGTCTTTGGAGCGTCCCCCCCCCCCGCAGACAGCTAACAGATTCGAGTCTTGACCAAGTTTGTTGGCCTGATAGGCAAGTATCGCGCCAGAAGATCTCGTTTTACGATGCTGGCCCCGGGAGAAACTTCACTCACCGAATGCACTTGGCCGGCATGCCCGTTTTTTGCATGGAAAAAACCGAGCGATGGTCACAACCACTTTTGCAGTTCCTCTTTCCCGGAAATGCGGTGCATCAAGGGAACTCACTCCGGTCACAGATGAAAGTTCCAGCTTGACGAACTCGCGCAGAATCCATGACCGTTCTTTCAGCACATCTGCTCAAACAACAGGCACGACCGTGTGTGTGTGTGTGTTTGGGATAACTCAGCAGCACGAAAACGTAGTCTGTTTTCTAGACCATGCGTCAATCAAAAACTCTGTGAACACGGGAAACGTAAAAAAGATTTCTGTTCATTCCAATAGCCTGGAGAATTCCCTCATCATATTTTGACGATGAGCATGATGGGTACCTTCCGGTGACAAAAACAGAATTGACGGTGATCAAACCGTTTGGCGTGCCCCGGAGCTGAAGCTCTGTGCGAATTCACTTCTCAGCCAGCTGATTGTTTTTTGGTGCGTCAAACACATAGCAAGGTTTTTCTAAAACCCCTGAGGCTGTATGAACTGTTCGGCTGCTTTTTCACGGTGGATTCAACCGGACACCAACTGGGATCGTGGCTGAACATATTAATAACAGGGTCGCATCATTCCAGCTGAATCTTCGGATGTCCGCAGCAACAACTCACTCTGTATCTGAAGGAGTCCTCCGCGTATCGAACGCCAACAACAAATCGCATCATGCGTGAAACGGCAACAATGGATTCTGGTGGTAATACTCTGTGAAAGGTTTGAGCCTTTTTGAGTTTCGTTTATTGAGGCCATACAACCTTAAGAGGCCCGTGCTGTTCTGCACGGGCCTCTTAAGGTTGTGATATGGTGCCTCCATAAATATTTCAGGAGACACCAATGTTGCTCGAATCAAGCCACCAGGACCAGCCGCATCAACGAGTGCAGGCTGGCTTCGCCATCAGACCCGGCAATAGTGTCGGCAGACTTATCGACCGTCACGCCTTCGATCTTAGCCTGAGCGGCATTGGCATTAATCTGAGCCAAATTGAGTCTGTTCACAGCATCCATGGCGATACCTTGATCCCCTGTTGCGGCGCACACAACCAGCGTTGTCTGAGCGACATCCACACGGCACTTAGCAAGGTTGAATTCCGCAACAGCGATTTCATCAACGCTTCCGTGGTTTAGCAATTCAGCCAAGGCAGATTCAGCAGCCACCAACGACTGTTGGGCAGCATCAACCTTAGCCTGCGCGGCAGCAACTTCATCGCTAACAGTGGCCGGAGTCAGATTATTTAATTGAATCTTCGCAGCACCAACTCGCAACAGAGCTCTCATCGCCTTGAACTGGTCGTTTTGCTCGCTTGCCCTGTTCAGTGATGCCTGAGACACAGTCACATGAACTTGAGCAAGGTTAAGTTGAGCAGCAGCGACAGCTTCAGCGTCACCGCTGATTTTCGCTAAAGCCATAACAACTTCAGCAGCCCGGATATCGATTTCTTCCTGAGCCAAAGCGATCGCTTCAGAATCACCATCGCGTTCGGCCGCAGCCAATAATAGCTGAGCAGCTTCGAGAGCTCGTCGCGCATCGCTGAGATCAGGCGTCAAGGCATCGACTTCAGCCTCAGCAGCATCGACTTCAGCCTCAGCAGCATCGATCTCATCCTGCTCACCAACCAGTACGGCAATTGCCAGTTCTTGCTGAGCAGCCTCAAGAGCAGCATTAGCAGCCACCAATTCCGCTACAGCAACGTTGGCTTCGGCTGCCTCGATCGCTTCATCGTCACCGTTCAGCTCGACCTGAGCCAAAGCAGCTTCGGCATCGCTCACAACCTGTTCGGCAGCGGCAGCGTTGGCTTCAGCAGCGGCGGCAGCCGGTGTGGACTCAGCCACAGCCTGGGCGACAGCTGCTTCAGGACCAGCAGCATCAACTTCAGCCTGGGCTTCCGTAACAGCAGCATTGGCTTCATTGATGGCAGCCGCATCGCCTGAGGCAGTGGCCAAATCCAGTTCTGATTCAGCAGCTGCAAGGGCAGCATTAGCTGCTTCCAGCTCTGCATTGGCAGCAGCAGATTCGGCATTGGCAATCGCAACTGCGTCACCACCAAGTTCGGCAGCGGCAAGGGCCGCTTCGGCCTGGGCAGCTGCCTGTTCGGCAGCGGCAGCGTTGGCTTCAGCAGCGGCGGCTTCCGGTGTGGCTTCGGCCGCTGCTGCTGCACTGGCAGCTTCAGGTCCGGCAGCATCAACTTCAGCCTGGGCTTCCGTAACAGCAGCGTTGGCTTCAATGATGGCAGCCGCGTCGCCTGAGGCATTGGCCACGGTCAGTTCTGCCTGAGCAGCCTCAAGGGCAGCTGCAGCAGCATCCAGTTCAGCATCGGCTGCATTAGCTTCGGCGTTGGCAATCGCAACGGGGTCGCCACCAAGTTCGGCAGCGGCCAGAGCCGCTTCGGCTTCCGCAGCTGCCTGTTCGGCAGCGGCAGCGTTAGCTTCAGCTAAGACGGCCGCCGGTGTGGCTTCCACGACCGCACCTGCAGCGTCGGCAGCTTCCTGAGCAGCAGTCAGCTCTCGGTTTGCCGCATTACGTTCCTGGCGTGCTGCGACAAACTCTTCCTGAGCTTCATCGGCTTCGGCCTGAGCTTCAGCCGCAGGAGTCCCCCCGGCAGGAGCAATGACTACAGCAAATGAGCGGGCATCATTCCGTGCCCGTCGAGCCGCTACAAACGCTGCCTGTGCATTGGCCTGTGCCACGGTTGCAGCGGCAACTTCAGCATCAGCAACAGCAAGCTCTGCATTGGCAATGTCTACTGCGTTACCACCGAGTTCAGCATTAGCCAGATTCGCTTCTGCAGTAACCACGGCGGCTTCGGCCGCAGCTTCTGTATTTTCGGCAGCCGTTTCAACAGCAACTTCAGCGGCTTCTTCAGCAGCTTCGGCAGCAGCTTCTTCAGCTTCCGGCAACTCAGGAATACCGGCTTCGGCCGCGAGGGCACCCGCCAGGTCTTCTCGAGCAGCTTCGGTTTCAGCGACAGCGGCATCGAAAGTAGCCTGAGCTGCAGTCTGAGCACCTCGTGCGGAGTTCAGAGTCTGCAGAGCCAGTTCGAGACCAACACCAAGAGCATCAGCATCCACAACAGCCTGCTGAGCATTTGTCAGTGAACTGTTTGCGAGTTCCAGGGCAATCCGAGCCTGATCTTCAGCTTGCAGAGCATCGTTCAGTAACCCCGTCGCAAAGTCCACATCCAGTGGGACGTCAATAACGGGAGCCAGATCGACTCGAGTATCGATTTCCGCTACGTGGCGGTCGACACCAATGGCACTGGCTGTCATCTCAGCTGGAATGGTAATACCACGAGCCACTCTGACCACCCTCGGATCACCGGTGTCGGATCCAATATTAGGAGCCACATCACCTAATTCAAACAGTAGCGTGAACCGGTAGGTTCCGATGTCACCAAAGCCACCACCGAGGTCACCTCGAAGCAAGCCACCCTGATCGGCACCACCTGCACCAAGACCACCGAGACCAGTATTAGGAGTAACCGGGACCTGATAACGTCCCAGATCATCCAGCTCAAGAGTCACGAAACTCGGAATGGGATTATAAACAGCCGATCCATCGTCTTCGTTACCGCTGGCAATATCCGGTTTCACCTGACCACGGATGTCGATGCGGGCCGAAACGGCGTCCTGACGTCCGCGAGCACGGATGATACGGTTGGTACCGGCCGGCATGTATTCCGTTTCACCTTCGGTGATATGGAACTTCCCGTCGCCACCCACAATGGGGTGAGCGTAATGTCCCAACAGCAACACGTTCAGAGCAGACGGATGATTTACATTCATATTGCCGGTGTCGGTTGGACGTGAGGAAATGGTGATCTCTTCACCCCCCACATCCATGAAACCACCATTGAAGTAAATGTCCCGACTGATGACCTGTTCTGCAGGACCAGTCACTGCGACACCATTGAAACTCACTGAATCGAGGACAGCCTGATTGTTGGCCGGGCTGCCGTTCGTTGGCAAAATGTTATTCGCAGTTGCGTTTCCATCTCCGGTTGGACCGCCGTCCGTGCTGATATCCCATGTGACGTTGGATCCCATTACATTTTCGGCCACTTCCACGAACCTCATGCTGGTCATGATGATCTCGCCACCCGAACCGCGAATAGCCAGGCCAGCGAATGTAGAACCGACGGTGTCCACATAGGTCTCTTCACCCAGATTGTTAACAGGAACCACACGTGATCCCAGTTCCGGAAAATCTGCACCGGTGAATTCTCCACCCGCACGATTTGCCGAGATACCAGGGACGGCCATATCATTCGGAACGTGGATCAGGGCGTTCATCACCCTGATCTGGGTGCACAGAACTCCATCAACCTCGGCCGTGGTATCCAGGATCTCGGTGATTGGACCTTCGTAAGACAGGATAACGTTACCCAGGAAGTCCTCACCTTCGGCACCTGGATCCAGTTCCATTTCACGACAGGCAAAGGTACCAGGAGTCGACGTTGGCACCTGTGGAGTATAGTGCCCCACAATCGTTCCTGTGCGACCGACAGCAGCTTCCAGTTCTGCCTGAGTCACCACAGGCATCCCGGGCAATGTTGACTCGACAAGTTTGACACCGGCCATCGACAGATCGTTGTCGTCATCGAGTTCGATCACACCCTGCAAGACGTTTTCACGAGGTTCGATCAACCATTCCACCCACGGTTCATCAGGACCGATGAGACCGCTGATGGTAGCGGGGACGATGTTGTTATCGTTACCCAGCATGGCCGTACCTTTGATGATGTAGCCGATCAGCCGACCACCGTCAGGATCATCTTCACTCTGGCGAGCCAATTGCTCCTGATAGGTGGTGCCGGCCGCTGCAAAAACGCGACCAAGTTCCGCCCAGGACAGTTCACGCCCCTCTTCAGGAATCAATTCCGGTACTGCTTCGAGTTCTGTCAGCGTGATCAAACCCGCATCAAAGGCGGCTTCTGCATCAACACGAGCGTCAGACTTCACACCAGCACCGTGCGTACCTTCGATATGCTGCTTTTCATTGCTCAAATCGATAGTCAGCAGGTTCATGATAGTGACGCCATTTTCGTCAGCATGCGTAACCTGTCCTTCGTGGAAGAAGAACAGCCGGGTGGGATCACCCAGGGCTTCACCCACTGTGGTTGACAGAACCTGGCCGGCGTTAGCACCACCGTTGGCAGCAGCGATCTGAGCTGCAGCAACAGCTACGTGCAGATCTTCCGCCGGTATAGCAGCTGATCCGCCAGCTGCAGCCACGCTGCCACTGGCAATCGTGTTACGGATCGTGGCTAACAGTGGCTCAATGACCACAGCTTCCACAAATCCAGCCGGAGGTTCAGGTTCAGTAAAGTCAACCGTGGCGGTATCGGATCCGGATCCTAAGACACTGACAGTCACGACTTCATCCTGTGTAAGACCTGCCGTTCCAACGATTGGTCGGATCAACAACTCAAACAGTCCATCCTCAAGTGCAACCACCTGGTTCAGTTGGCGGTCAGCTGTGGTGATTACTGCACTACCCTCGGCAGCAGCATCATCCAGTGAGGCAAACCCAGAAACAATCAGTCTGTCGTCTGCAACGACTTCCAGTTCTTCGATCACAACCTGAGAACCTACATGTACTACTGCGGGGGGCTCAGGGTTGATGACGGACACCACAGTGAACGTAGTATCTCCATCACTGGAGATCGCCACAATTTCAACGGTGTCGTTGACCTCGTCAACAAGATCCGATTCTTCTGTCGGCGGTCGAACATTGATTCCAAAACCACCTGGAGCAGGAAAGGTATCGACGACGGCCGAACCAATTTCGATTCGACTGCCATCAGCTTTCATGAGAAACGCGATGACTTGAGCACCCTTGTCGGCATTACCCTGGTCATCGGTAAGATTCCCTTCAATCACCCAGCGATTTCCTTCACGGAAAGCGACTTCATCAACCGTGAAGTTTGTTGCAGTAACACCGATACCGGCAGCCAGTTGTGCCGAAATCAGAGCCGTACCAACTTCCGTGATGCTCAAAGCACCATCAGAACCCAGGGTGTCGTCTCCAAACGTGAATGTGAGAGAATTTCCACCAGAGGTGGTTACGGTCAGAACATCACCTTGTTCAGGATACAACTCATCGTCCTCGGCGAACCGCTGAGTGATAAGGAAGTATCCGTTGGCGTCTGCGACACCTTCGGCCACAGTTTCATCTTCATCATTCGTTACCCGAATACTTTCCCCCGGGCCAGCGGTACCACTGATACTGAAGACCACAGTCTCAGGTGCAGGTTCCGGAACCGGTACAGCAGTCGGTACTGGAGTACGTACAGGAACCGGTTGTCCTGCAGCCGGAATGTAGCTGATGACCAGCCCCTGATTCACCTGCTGCATGATGCCGTTCAACTGTTGAATGCGGGCATTGCGGCGGACATTAATGTCCTGAAGTGCACTGTTGATCTGTTGTGGTGAGAGACCAGCACTTTGAACAGCAGCAACTTCCGTGTTGAATGCATTCTGCGATCGAACGATCTCAGCATTGACGTCACTTGACGTGATTGGATTAGTAATGACTGGAACAACTGGAGCTTCGTCTTCAGCTTCATCAGCTTCGTCGGCTTCGTCTTCAGCTTCGTCGGCCCCTTCTTCAGCTTCATCAGCTTCGTCGGCTTCGTCTTCAGCTTCATCGGCCCCTTCTTCAGCTTCATCAGCTTCATCAGCTTCGTCGGCCCCTTCTTCAGCTTCATCAGCTTCGTCGGCTTCGTCGGCTTCGTCGGCTTCGTCTTCAGCTTCATCAGCTTCATCAGCTTCGTCTTCAGCTCCGTCGGCTGCAGGCGCGGGAGCTGCTTGCTCGTTTGCAATAACTTCCTGAATCAAGCCTGTCAGATGTTCGACACTGGCCTGGCGGCGAATGTTGATCTCCTGAATAGCGGCGTTGATTTCCTCCGGTGACAGATTCTCGCGATCAATCGCAGCAATCTCTGCATCGAAGGCATTCTGAGAACCTTGAATCGCAGCGTTCAGATCAGCAACAGTGGCGAAGTCCGCCGCTGTAATGACACCGTCATTGGCAGCTCTGACAACGGCAGCCTCTACCACAGCGGCCTGAGCGGCAAGAGCCGCCTCTTCAGCTGCTGCGGCAGCTTCGGCTGCGTCCGCTGCGGCGGCTGCCTCATCATCGGTGCCGATCGCTTCCTGAGCCAGTAACGCTGCTTCAGCTGCATCTTCAGCAGCCTTGGCAGCATCGTCAGCAGCGTCGACAGCAGCCTTCTCAGCGTCAGCGATAGCCTTCGTGGCTTCTTCACTGATGACAACTTCAACGACAGCTTCTTCAGCGACTCCGGCAGCAGGATCTTCCGCGGCTGTTTCTGCTGCTGCTTCAGCTGCTGCTTCAGCTGCTTCGGCTGCTGCCTGAGCAGCAGTTTCGATTTCATCTGCCAGTAATTCATGAGCATCCTGGAGTCCTCTCCGAGCGGCTTCAAGTCCGTCCTCAGCTGCTGCGACCGCGTCGTGCGCTGCCTGAAGGTCCGCTTCTGCAGCTTCGAGGTCGGTTGTCGCTTCAGTGATGTTCGCTTCAGCTTCCGCCTTATCGTCATCGTCGTCAGCTGTTTGAAGTTCGAGTTGCGATTCCGCAAGCTCGGCCATAGCCGCGTCAATTTCATCCTGAGCAGTGACGACATCTTCCTGAGACAGAACGAGTTCTGTTTGAGCAAGAAGAACGTCTGTCTCAGCCTGAGCCACACCGGCTTCAGCTGCCTGAAGTGCCTCATTCACTGGTTCTTCTTCTACAACCGGACCAAATTGTTTTGCCAAAACCGGCTGTATGAGTGCATTTAGTGTTTCAATAGTTGCCTGACGGCGACCTTCGATCTCCTGAATGGCAGCATTGATTGCTTCAGGTGACAGATTTCCGCGATCAATCGCCGCAATTTGTGCGTTGAAGGCTTCCTGTGAACGGTTCATTTCTGCACTGAGTGCTTCGATAGTATCGAAGTCGTCAACAGTATAGAGCGGTCCTTCTGCTGCTTCTTCAGCGATTGCTTCGGCAAGTTCAGCCTGAGCTTCTGCGAGATCAGCCTGAGCTTCGATAATTTCCGCTTCAACGCCGCTTGCTTCAGCTTCAGCCAGTTCGGCTTCAGCGACTCTGACGCCACGTTCTGCAGCAGCAATTTCGTCGATTTCAAGGAATTCCGGAACCGTGATCCCCAGACGATCACTAAAGCTGGGAAAGGCTTGCATAACACCGTCAGCACCGGTGGCGTCCATCGTGATCATGATGTCCACTTCAACGCCGTCAACGTGTTCACATCCGTTGGGAATATCAATCGACGGGTGATCGAACGGGGCTTGACGATAGCGAACGCGATCGTCGGTCAGTGTTCGCATCCAGGCAGCCATCGCAGTAATTTTTTCAGACTTGCCGTCCAGCTGACCAATACGTCGGATATCCGGATCGAGGTGTCGGTTATCAGAATGATCTCCACCACGAGCATAGAACTCCACGACCTGTTCCAGGGTCAGGTAACGACCGTTGTGGAAGTAAGGTGCAGTGAGTTCTACAGTACGCAGTGACGAAACTTTGAAGTGACCGTCGACCTGAGCTTCTGCGTCCGCAGCAATCAGCGACGGCAGGTTAGGCCATTGAGAAACATCACCTCTGTTGGACTGCATGGCCAGTGAGATCGGACCAAAAGGCAGGTCCAGACGCCCCCGTCCGACGTCTTCATCTGTATCAGACACACCAATGTTGTAGAAACCGGCATCGTACATACCCGGTCCGTCGGCATTGTTCAGCCGCATAGCTTCAATCGGTGCCACCAGCTGAAATTCAAAGGAAGCCGTACTGAACATGGGACCGTCGTGACAGCCGTTACAGCGTGTGCCACCGCTCAGAAAACGGTTGAAACCTTCTTTTTCCTGTTCGGTCAGATCAATTTCGCCGCGAGCGAACTTGTCAAACGGGGTCTGATCGGCGATCAGTGTCCGTTCATAAGCCTGAATAGCAATACCAAAGAAGAAAGCAAAGTTCGCTTCCATCTGGGTACATTCAATGATGTCTTCAGTGGTTGGATCGGCGTTTTCTACTCGTGCTTCGCCGACTTCAACAGCACTGGCGTCTGTAGAGACAAAGTTACGATCGATATTGATAATCTTATCACTGTCCCAGTAGTGTGCCTGGAATGCTGCTCGAATGAGGTCGGCATACGACAGATCAATGGCGCCGTTGTCATCAAGAATGTGTTTCAGCACACTGTCTTCGGCATGAATGGTCTGCAGTTGCAGTGGTTTAACATTCCCGTTCAGCATTTTCTGAGCGAGTTCCGGCCATGATCGGCTTCCATCCAGAGGGCCATGTGACATTTCCGTGCTGTTATTCGGTGGTCCCACGGCCTGTGAAGCCAGAGAGGAGAAATCGATCAGGAGATTGGTATTTTTGTGGCAGTCATCGCCTGTATTCACGTAAACACCTGCGGTTTTGTCACCAGGTCCCAGTGGGTTTTCCCCGTTGAAGAAGCGATGAGCCCGACCATCCCAGAACTGGAATGTCTGGAACGCAGCATTGATGACGGTCGGTGTGTTTCGACCGGTAACCTGACGAAGCTCACCCGGCATATCATTGCTGTAGTCCTCATACGGCGGATTAACTCCGACGAATGATTTGTTAAGGACTCCCTGTGAACCGGCAACGGATCCCGAACCCAGCGGGAAATCACCAGCTGTCAGTTCACGGTTTCCGATGATTCCGTTTCCTTCGTCGGTATTGTAATCGAACAGCTGATTTTTGGTTCTCCAGTCAGCTCCGGCGAAGTTATGACAGGTGGCACAGGCCACTTTGTTGTCACCACCGACCTGAACATCCCAGAACAGTGCTTTTCCAAGTTGAACCAAAGCGGTATTGTCGGCGATCACAAGTTGATCGAGTGTACCAAGAGTTTTGAAGTCGCGGTCTTTGACCAGCGGTGAAGGGAGAAACGCCGGATCGAGCAGATATTCGAGTGCTTCAGCGGCCATACCGGTAATGAATTTACCGATGAGCGCAAGGTCACCGTTGACACTGATAGCAATTTCAGCTTCACCGGCTTGCAGAGCTTCCTGGAGCCCGGCCGGAGCCTGAACGTTGCTGATATGCAGTCCCAGTTCCGGCGTCGGAGCCGGTGGTCCGACTTCCACTTCGGGAATTTCAGGTTCAATATGCGGCTCAACGATTGGTGGAGCCAGCAGTTCACCAGGATTGAGGTGCAGATAGATTTCCCCGGTGATGGTGTTGCGTACCACAATGGCGGTAATGGAAGAATTATCTTCAAATCCGCCGGTGACGACATCGACATCCATCTTGTCACCGAAGAAGGCAATGAGGGATTCACCGCCCACAGCAATCCCGTTTTCATCAGTCTGTGTGAATCCAACGACAGGTTCAATCAAACTGGCGAAGTCAGCGTCGGGTTCAGCTGCGATGGGCTGTCCGTTAGCTCGTTCCACTTCCAGTTGTCCGTCCTGCAGAGCAGCCTGCTGAGCTTCCTGCAGATCACGGTTTTGCTTTTGGTGATCTGCATTCAGCTCATTAAGCTGTTCCTGCAGCTCTTGAATTAGTTCCTGATCCACCGGCTGTGCAGAAGATGCCGCGTTAATCTGATCAATGATTTCATCGCGTTCCCTCTGATGACGTGCCTGCGTGTCCTGTCGTTCCAGTTCCTGAATCTCCAACAACAACTGGAATTCCTGCTGCACTTCGTTGATTTCCTGCCCCACCACAGTTGGCGGCATACGAAGTACCAGCATTAGTGTTAACACTGATGCTGTTAATGCTGTGAGAGGAAAGAAATATCCTCGTCGATTGGACTTGGCCACTTGTTTACTCCCGGAGAAATAATGTGTGTTCCGTCGCCTGATGCTTCACCAGTTCAGTTGCGACTTATTTTCATTTCCTGAGTTATGTCTCAGTGAGAGGGCGATATCTGTTTACTCTGTGCAGTCCTTAGACTTCTACAACGCGCAAAACTTTGCGCAGTTGCACATACATGGACCATGTATTCAGAGTCAGGCAAAAGACAGAAAGTCTTCACGTTGCGGAGACGATTCAGATGACTCTTTCTTGGCAGGCGGTGTAATGCTCATAATCGTTACACAGCGACCTCCAACCGGCCCGTTCAGCATAGGACCAACGATCAATCGGCCGTGTTTGCCCAGGTGCGGTCCTGATGTCGACCTGTTTCAGCAGTGACCTGTGACTACCACACAAACACGGCGCAAACAGCGACCCAGACTGTTCGACACCTGCAGAATCCGAACAGTTTTCGCATCAACAGCCCCGATTTTTGGACTGTCACCACGATCGAACCCGGTCGGGCGATTTCAGTAATTCCCCAGAGCCACATGTACGGGATCAACCCGTCTTGGAATTGTGAACAAAGGTCGGGTGCCCGGCTCAATAGGGACACAGGCGGACCTGCGTGCACTCCCCCCTCAAGAAGTTCGCTGACCGGCCCGGCGACCCGGACAACATTGAAGCGATGCGGACATACGTAGCGCAACTGTGTCCTGACGTCTCGTCCTAGCAATAGCCTGTCGATTTACTGCAACTGGCCGCGAAACAAACCAACGCTGACTAATGTCAACGTGTTGGCGGCGGTAATCATCGATCCACTGCAGACATAACCACTAGCCGGCAAAACAAAAAGATAAAAGCCTCACCGGTGCGACCCAACGACAAACTAATGTCGCCCGCATGAAGCTCGTCCAGCTCAAATCATGACATCACGAAATTCTGTGAATGCTGAAAGACGTAACATGCCGCAGAAATTATTAGCGTAGCGGCTACACCGACACCTGTTCAGCACGACAGACGTCGTGCCTGCAAATACCCCAGGAACCCCTCAACGAAAACCATCGCGCAAGACACAGAACAACCAGGAACGCACCTCAAAATATTCACTTCGCAGTAAAACGCGCAAAGGTCAGTTCTGTAAAAACAGTTATTTGAGTCCCCATCTGCAAAATCCTGCGTCAATCCGCCTGACTCTCCAATCCATATCTCATCACAGAATATTGGCTGAACATCGGAAATTTTTGCCGATGCTCGCGTGAACTTTGCTTCGCCCCCGGGACCAGCGGCAATGGACGCCGATCCATGTGCCACATCATGAAACGCCAGGTCAATTCAATGCCGTTTGCTGGTTGGATCGTGTTGCTGTGCAACCTCAGTCAGTCATAAAAACAGCAGTTCTGCAGAAACATGGTTACCGACGAACAGTCCGTAGATCCGCGGACATGGAAGCCTAAACACCGGAAAATATTTGTGATAACGGTTCTCAGCGGTGTGAACATTCCATGCCGTCGAGACGGTATGAACATTACGTGACCTCTAAAAACAAAAAAAAATCTCGATCGAAAACATCGCGCAGGCCAACCAGCCGTCCGCGGAAATGGCGCGGCTGGTACGGCCTGATTGCGGGATCTTTGTGTGGTGCAGCCATTGCATTCGTTACCGTTTTGGTATTTCAAATTCGGTTCACAAATCCAGTGATTGAAAAGAAGACTGACTTAGAAACAGCGGTCGTCGCCCTCACGCCACCCGCTTCTGCAGTCGCAGCGGAACAACCGGTTCCCGTCGTTGCATTGGAGTCACCCGCTCGCGTTGTTGCTGTTGACGG
Source organism: Fuerstiella sp. (assembly GCA_022447225.1). Lineage (NCBI taxonomy): Bacteria > Pseudomonadati > Planctomycetota > Planctomycetia > Planctomycetales > Planctomycetaceae > Fuerstiella > Fuerstiella sp. Next base: position 103,849 of record JAKVAZ010000008.1, read on the forward strand.
ACATCTTAACGCAACAATACACACATCAGTCGGTTCGGATGCTCCACAGAAAGTGCACGAACCACCCGCTCCTGTGGCTGTCAGAGAATCTTTAGTACCCCCGGCGCCGCCAAACATTAATCTCGACTATGAAATTGGTCCACCTCATACAGACGTGAACGAAGCTCTTCGCACCGCCGTTTACCAGGTTCCGGTACAGTCAAACATCATCCCAATCGCTGCGGCCGGCAAAGAAAACGGCGACACGCCTATTGTATTCAATTTCGAAAATGCACCCTGGAATCTGGTTCTGCGTCAGTTCTGTGAGCGCGCCGGGATGGCGATGGAAATGAAAGCGCAGCCTTCAACACTCTTCACATATCGTGATGACCAGCCGCATACGGTCAATGATGCACTGGACATTCTGAATGGTTTTTTGATTCGTGACGGATTCGTCCTGATGCGACATGGCCGTCTGATGCTGCTGGTTGCCACGGACAATATCCCGCTGCACTTGATCGATTCGCTGCCTGTCGAGGAACTGAACACACGTAGTCGGTTCGAACTTGTCTCGGTTGAGGTCAAAGTGAACGAAGTGCCTGTAGTAGAGATGGCTCAGCAGCTGCAACCCCTGCTCAGCCCGCTTGGCAAGATCGTGCCGCTCACTTCTGCTTACCGACTGGTCGTGACCGATCTGAGGGAGAAAGTGCAGGAGATACTGAAATTCACCACGATGACCAACAAAGAAAGTGCGGAAGTCACCAGTGAAGTTGTCCAGCTCCGCAATATCAAAGCCGAAGATGTTGTTCAGTCTTTGCAACAGACAATGGGCAGCAACGTGACCGTAGTGAAACCCGGTCAGTCGCCAGTGTCTCCGCGACGCACATCACCGGTTGTATCTGTGGTGGAAACCAATGCCCTGGTCATTAAAGGCCGGCCTATCGAACTGGCTCGAATCCGAAATGTCATCGCGGATCTGGATCGTTCGCCGGCGCAGGTTCATATCCAGGCTCTGCTGGTGGAAGTGGAACTCGCCGACACCGACGAATTTGGAGTGGAAGTCGGTATTCAGGATAGTCTGCTGTTCCGCCGAAGCATTGTGGATGATGTACTGACGATCACGGAGTCAACAGCAGATCCGGGCACAGGAATCATCACCACTACGGAAAATATCATTTCTCAGGTGACGAACCCGGGATTCAATTTCAACGGAGTGGTGCCCGGAAACAACACGGCCCAAAATCCCGGGCGTCTTGCCGGTCAGGCGCTGGCCAATCTGAGTGTGGGACGAACAAATCCGCTTGAGGGGCACGGTGGTCTGGTCCTGTCTGCCGGAAACGAATCACTCAGTATCCTTCTGCGTGCACTGGCAGCCAACCGGAAAGTCAATGTACTCAGTCGTCCGACGATTCGCACCGTCCACAATCGCCCCGCTTCGATTCAAATGGGAGCTCAGGTTCCTGTGGTCGACGGTGTGAGTGTTTCACCAAACGGAAGTGCCAATCCTGTTGTCCGGCAGGACAAGGCCGGCATTATCCTGGAGGTCACGCCAAAAATTTCAGACCGAGGTCTGATTTTCATGGAAGTACGGGCCGAAAAAAGTGAGTTCCGCAGTGGACCAGGTTCCGGGACACCCATATTCACTGACGCCAGTTCGGGCAACGTCATCGAAGCGCCTATTAAGGACGTGACTGAAGCGATCGCCACTGTGAATCTTTCTACAGGCCAGACAATTGTGCTGGGCGGTATGATCACATCGGGCAGAATTGAATCAAAAAGGAAAGTCCCTGTGCTGGGAGACATGCCGATCCTGGGCCCGCTGTTCCGTTATGAGTTCTTTGAAGAAAGACGTAAAGAGCTGCTGATTTTCCTCACACCGGAAATTGTTCACGACGACGCAGAATCATTTCGAATTTCGCACCGTGAACTCACCAGTTCTTCAATCGAGCTTACGGATCTCGATCTGTCTCCGGAAACACCTGAGGTTTCAGGTGGCCACACAAACATTCTGTACGAAGACGCCCAACCTCTTGCCCCCGAATTCAAACCCATGGGCAACTGGAACGTTCCTCGTCTGAATCCAACATTCCAGACTTCGAACCAGGCCGCACAGAAACCTCAATTACCCAGAACATTCATGGCGGAAGAGTTCCTGAACCGGCATCAGCCGGCAATACCCGTCACACCCGTGGAATCGAATCAACCCTATGGAGGCTTCAGTTCACCTGCAGTTCCTCATCCAGCTCACATTTCCGGTTCAGCAGGACTACAGGTTCCTCCTGTACCCGCGGTGACCGTCGAGTCCACACGTCCGTCTCAACATTCAATCCCGTTACCGATTCAATCTCCATAAACAGACAGTGATACCCAAACCACATCAGTCATCTTTTAGAACAACACCGTGTTAACCAGATTTTTCTCACCAGCACGTACAAGAAACCGGAACGGCATACATGCCGTTATCCGTTATGCCTTGATGGGAACGTGGCTGATCATTCATTCGCTTGGGTGCGGGTCAACAAGCTTCTTTTCAGCAAAGAACATCTTCAGCAGCAATGACAAGACATCAACAGACGTCCGCATCAGACGCATTCTGCCGCTTTGGAACATGACGAGTCAGCAGGATTCCAGCGGTCTTCAGACCCGTGGTTTCCTGGGAAAAATCATGTTCTTTCGTGCCGGCAGTGACCTGTCCCAACAAATTGACCAGGGAGTTCAGGTTTTGATCTCCGAACGCGACGGGGAAAACTGGCAACTCAAAAGAAAATTCATCATCACACCTGAAGCACTCAAACAAAAACAGAATTCAACAGCTCTTGGCGAGGTCTACGAACTGTTTGTTCCTCATGAAACACAGCCGGACGGGCTGTACGGCATCGTGGTGGAATATACAGCGACAGACGGAACAAAAATCGTCTCACCGGCAACCAGCATCCCCTAGAAGACACAGAACGACTGCTGCCTTCGATGCAACTGCAACATCTGACAATCCTGTGCCAGTATTTTTCGCACAACTAAGTTCACCTTTGACATACTGCAGTCCGAATGCCCGTGTGTCCGCAGTGGTGTTGTGCGCACTGATAATGCTGACAGAGATCTCGGTCACTAAAGCAGTTGACCCGGTGGTTCGTTACACGCAGGAAACAAGTTTTTCAATTCCTTTCAATGTCAGCACAGGTCAGACCGGCCGGCACCAGGCAGTCCTGTGGCAACGCGGGTCCAAAAACATCGAGTGGAAACTCGTCCAGGCGATTCCTGCCCGGATCGGAGCATTCGAAATCGATGCTCCGCAAAATGGCAGGTATCGTTTTGCGGTGACCACTTCAACACCCGCCTCAACACTGGTGCAGCCGGATTCGCAGGCAGGAGAACTGTTGGTCATTGTTGACAACCGACACCCGGCCGTTTCGTTGTCGATACGCAACGGGGCGTGGCGTTCCCCTCAACTTGAGTGCCTGATTGCAGAATCAAATCCTGATCTCGAATCGATAAAACTTCGGATGACACTGGCCGATACCAACAGTGTGATTGACATTCCCTGCCAGCCTCAACTAGTACGGCAACAGGAATCCGGGATCTGGCATTGCCACGTCCCCCTGCCGCGAATCGCATGTTCGGCCACCCTGACTTATGAGATCAAAGATCTGGCAGGAAACAAGACCGTCGAAGAGTTCATTTATACTCCGTCGACGAACACACCTGCCGTATCAGCTGAATCGGGTTCCAATACAACTTCACCGGATGCGGAGCAACCCGCGATTTCATTTGATTTGGCTTCCAGTGTGCTGTCAGGCTCCGATGAATCTGTGCTTAAAGATGGCTCACAACAGGGCTCCTCTCAAAGTGCCGTCAATAAACGGTTGGTTTCGTCCGGAATGAAAACCCGAACACTTGTATTATCCACAAATGACGGAACGGGATCAGCAAACGATCCTATTCCCGATGCTCTCTGGAAATCATTTGGGTCCTCTGAAACCCGAACTGGCAGTGCCACTGAAGTCAAACAGAACAACTTGTCTGTCCCCATGAGTACCGGTACTTCAGACACCCAAACAATCCGTACTCACAGTCTGGAATCTCAGTTCCAGGCCCGGTCAGCATCACTAAAACAGGCAACAAACGATGGACAGAGATTGTCTCAAAACCATCTGAAGCTGCCACGTCTGGTTCGTCCGGCGGTCCCGCGAGGCGAAACAAATGTGCCTGTACCACTTCATCCTCCCCTGCCACCACTCTCAGCGTTACCGGCAGGGTCTGCGGACAAACCCGGGGCTTCTGAGCGTGAACTGCTACTCCCTGATAACCCCACAACTCCCGCCGAGTTGATAAAACCGCAGTCAGTGCGTGAATCACCTAAGACTTCACAGAATGGTACTGCATCAGCAAAACGCCCCGTGATGCGCAGCTCCGAGGCACAGCAAAACCCGGCAAACAGAACAATCACGGAATTCGACATCCTGCTTCGGTCAGCCAGAAACAATGTCACAACGGGCCATCTGAATCAGGCACTCAGTCAGTACGACCGCTGTTTGGAACTGAATCCTCTGTCATCGGAAGCTGCTCGCGAACGTACATTGCTGCTGGCCCGGATTGAACCGGCGGCTGCAGTACCGCACCTGCGAAATCTGATCGCCAGATCTCCGTCGGACTACGACGCCGCCCACTTACTTTCCAGAATTTATATGGACCAGGGGCAGCATGAACAGTCACTGGTCGTGATCGACAATGCTCTCAAACACCGTGCTGACGACATCCGTCTGAGATCCCTGCGAGTACAGTCGCTGGTCGCTGCGGGAAGAATCCAGTCCGCCATGTCGGCACTTGACGAGCTGTCAATGGATGAATCAAATGAACAGCCAAACTACAGTAGTGCTTCATTTGTTCGCAGCCTGGTGACGCTTCAACGCATGAATGAAGCAATAACCGAGGCACGAACACTGTACGAGAACTCTCCGCTCAATTCTGAATACGGCTTCCTGCTGGCAGAATCCCTGGCAACCAATAATGAGGAACAGGAAGCCATTGGTATTGTGAGTTCGATGGACAGTGATGATCCTGATTTTTCATCCAGGGTACGGCAACTCATTCGACTTGCGATCGAGAAAAACCTGCTGGATCTGGCAGAACTCTCGCTGAACAAAGCCCGGGAAAATAGCTCTGACAACACTGACCTGACCGAGTTAGACGTCGCACTCAGTCTGGCCCGTCGAGATTACAGGGGTGCCGAACTACGGATCTCTACAGCGCCGGACCAGTGGAAAAATGACGATCTGCTCATGGCCCGAGCCAAAATCCAAATGGAACTTGGGCTTTACGCTGAAGCCGAAACAGTTTTGGGACAGTTGTCGAAGGAAGCCGAAAACTCTGTGGATGCCAGCCTGTTGAGGGCTGAGCTGTATTCCCGATTCCAGGCTTATGACCTCGCTGAAGAAGCGCTGGCCGGCGGACTGTCACAACACCCTGCGAACCGACGACTGCAAAACACAATGGCTCGCATGTATATCGCGGCCGGCAAACCGGATCTCGCTATCGGAATCACCGAGTCACTGTTCGAGACTGATCCACTGAATGCTGACGCATGGACTCTGTGGGCCGTTGCACACACGGAAAATAAATCCACAACGGAAGCTGAAATGCGTCTGGCAGCACAGGATCCCAACAGCATCCATTTTCAACTTCATAAAAAACTGCTGCAGGTCCTTTCGGCGTACTTCAAGGCAGATCAGCACAACTATCCTGGAGCCCTGACTGAATTCGAGCTGACGAATTTCCCCAATGACCCTACACGATATCCGGCCGAATTCGGATACGCGTACTACCAATGCCTGGTTACCTGTCGATCTCAGACAGACGCCCAGCAGTTCCTCATCAGGATCACTGATAACGTTCCGTATTCAATTAATTTAACACGGGCTGCGCAAAGGCAGAATGATTTTCTGCTGGCCAAACAAATACTGCTTAGCATCGCAGCAGAACAGTCAGGTGATCCGGGTGTACTCGATGCATTGGGACAGATTCTCATTCTGACTGATGGTCCGGCAGCAGAAGGTGTCTTTAACGACATTATTGCCATGCAGCCGACTTCAGTACCCGGTCGCCACGGACTGGCAATTGTCAAATGGCGCCAGCGTGAGTTCGAAACAGCGCTGATGTTACTTGACTCGCTCATCAGCGATTCCACCCATTACCGGCCGGGCCTGCGGGACCGCGCACGTCTGGTTGCTGACTGGAAGGGTGCCGTCGCAGCAATGCCGGAATACGACAAAGCCGAACAGGCCCTGCGCAATCCGATTTCCAGCTCGGCTGAGCGTGCTCTTCTGTCAGATTCCGAACTGCTTCGCAGTGAGCTGGGCTATCGCTCACTTGCTGTTGAAGAGCTGTTCGCCATTCGCCTGGAGAAGCAGGCCCGATTCCTGGCAGACTGGCGTCCTGACAATGCGACAGCCACACTGCGGCGGCTGCAACAAATCCGCCCACAGGACAGTATGGTCGCTTTCTTACTCGCAGAACAAAACCTGCGAATGGGTCGGTATCGTCAGGCAGAATTTTCACTACTGGACCTGTTAATTCAGGATCCGGAAAACCCACAGGTCCAGTCAGCGATTCGATATACCCAAAAGCAGCTGCAGCCCACGCTGAACGGCGAGTTTACGTTCTTCGATCAGTCCGGGAGGAACGGGCTTTCAGAACTCATGCGTCTACGTTTTGGATCGTCGTTTTCGAGGTCTATCGGCACAGGAAACAATATCCTGTCAGTCGGATATCGCCATATCCAGCTGAAACCACCTACGGACTACGATGGCCTGCAGCTGGTCGCCAATGCGACTCAGGCACTTGCCGGCGCAGAGGCAAACGTGGAAGCCGCTAACCAGGCATTTATCGGCCTCGTGCCGGGAACTCCGGCTTTTCAACAGGCAGTCGATGACGTTAACGCAGCCAGAGCAGCTCGGGACAATGCTGAAAACACTCTGGGGACCGCCAACGCGGCTCTGATAAAAGACACTCTCGGAAATGCTTTGCAAATGGGTCTGCATCTGGAACCCAACCAGAATTTAACGGTAGATTTTGATCTTGCCGCCGAATTCTATGATTCAGGCTTCTCAAGCCGTCCCGTTTTTCAATTACGCGCTGTTCAGCGAGTCATGGACGGTTTTGATGCCGGGTTTTCCACGTTCCTGGCAAACGTGGCAGAGAACTCTGAATCAATTCGTCAGGACATCTTTCGCTATGGTGCGGGCCCGGAATTCCGCTGGCAGGCAACTTCCAGATGGACGCTGCAAGGGCGTTCCCGAGTCATTGGTTATTCTGACGACAATCTACTGTATGAATTTGACCTCAACAATGAAGTCGTCCTCTACAGCGCTCCCCACAGCCTGACAGCAATTTTAAGATTTCACGGTGAACAGTTTTCCGAAGAGACAGTCCGAAACCCGGTACTCACCAATCTGGCAGGTACGATCCATCCTTATTTTGCCCCAAGTGATTTTGCATATTTCACAGGAGGTCTGCGCTGGAGACACCTGTTGTCGCGTCTGGCTTTGGGTGAAAACGAACTCAGTTATTCAGTACGGTGTCTGGCGCAGTGGGATAACCTGGGCGTACTGTACGGTATTGTCGGAGGCTCATTTGACTGGGATGCCACCAACAACCTCACACTGTCCCTAAACTTCGACAGTATTAACTCCAGTGAATACGATGCCGTCAGCGCATTGGGTGCGTTCATTTGGTATTTGCCCTGAGAAAGGGCGTAATCTGAGCTGTGGAATGCAGTTCAAATCTCCCGGTGTTCTCACTGTGACTGGTAAGGAAACCGTCAGCCCCCGACGGTATACACGAAACCACAACCTGGGATTTCTGCTCTCAAATTATGAACGGAACCCGTCATAACGGGAGGTCTGCAGGTTGTTGTGAGTCAGTTTCAAAACCTGCAGTCAATGGTGACGCCTTACTCATACCAGCAGTACTCAGCCCTTCACCCCCTAGAACCCGCGAGAGTTCTTCCTGAGTCGTATGTCCTTTGGCAATTGCTGACTGTCCAACATCCCATAATGTCTGCATTCCAACAGCACGTGCGTGACTGCCGATTTCATGTGATGACGCTCGCCGATTGCATAACGTGCGAATCGGGTCATCAGCGACCAGCAGTTCCATAATTGGCATCCGACCTGTGTATCCCTTGTTTCTGCATTCATTGCACCCTGCCGACTCATACTGATTTCCGGCTTGATTCGGCAGGGCCGCATCAGCAGTTTGTTTTCTGCAGTACACACAGAGTGTGCGAACCAGTCGCTGAGCGGCTGCAGCCACGACCGTGCTTGAAACCAAATAAGGTTCTACGCCCATATCGATCAGGCGTGTAAATGCACCAGACGCATTATTGGTATGCAGTGAAGCAAGAACCAGATGACCGGTTAATGCCGCTTCAATTGCATGGCGCGCTGTTACCTGATCACGAATTTCGCCCAGCAGAATGATATCAGGATCATGTCTCAGAATGCTTCGCAGGCCTGTTGCAAAGGTGAGTCCAGTTGCCTCATTAACCTGTATCTGATGGACACCCGGCAGTGAATATTCTACAGGATCTTCGATCGTGATAATCTTGGCTTCCGGTTTGTTTGCTCTCAGTTCCGCCAGAACATGATAAAGAGTTGTGGTTTTTCCGCTTCCAGTCGGACCGGTCACCAAAAAAATTCCGTGAGCCTGCGAAACCACATCGCGCCACTGGCCAATCTGTGATTCAGAAATCTGCAACTGGTCAAGGCCCCACTTTTGGCGTCCCTGACGCAGCAGCCTCAACACAACACTTTCACCGTACATCATGGGAATTGTAGACAGCCGTACGTCGATATGTTCTGTCGGTGTGGTGAATTTGAAACGACCATCCTGCGGCAGTCGTCTCTCCGCGACGTTTAACCTTCCCATGATTTTCAATCTGCTGACAATAGCCGGCTGCAGTCGCATCACATCAGTGGGCATCGTCTGGTCCAGCAGTAACCCGTCAATTCGATAACGCACCCCAAATCCAAGTTCCGCGGGTTCAATGTGCAGATCACTGGCTCCGGAAGAAGCGGCGTCCTGCAGCATTTCATTGACAAGTGCAACAACAGACGACTCTTCGGCCAGCGCAGACGCATCCAGATCATCGCTGCTCACCGTATCGGCGAAGCGTTCATCGAACTCCGAATTGTCCATCAAATCATTTAATGCTCCGCCGGCGAGTCCAATTGCCCCCTTAAGAACATCACGGATCTGCTGCCCCGTGGCAATTGCTAAAGTAACTGCCTGACCGGAAGCGTGTTCCAGATCGGCCACCAGATCACAGTCAAACGGATCGGTAACGGCAACGGTCAACACTCCGTCAACGTCAGCAACAGGCACGACCTGCCGACGGAACAGGATATTGACGGGAATCGCTTCGATAACACCGATATCGATATCCAGTGCATCCAGGTCGTACAGAGGCAGAGCAAGGATGCGACTGATTACCTGAAGCACCTTATGTTCCGACAACCCGGGACACTCACTTATTTTCTGCAGCCATTCTTCGGGTGACAGTGATTCCAGGAAACGAATTTCCTCGTCACGGAAACCGATTACTGACAGGTCATCCCTTGGGAGTGTTTGGAGATACATTGGCAATGGCACACAATTACAAAGTGTAAGCTTTTACCGGCTCAATCCCGGGGCTCCTGACCGGTGCCGGATGGTTCATCCGCGCCGGTTTTACGATTCAATCACATAGATCTGGTCGTTTGAACCTGCTCCCCGACACCCCGATGTGGATCGGAATTGCTGTTTGAACCATAGCTCGGAATACAAAGCGTGGACGATTTCTTTTCGGGAGACCTCAATGGTCGCCAATGTGCATCGCGGCTGAGCTCTGCACATGACGTCCGGTTGTGTTGTAATGAACCTGTCTTTTATGCCGAACACGGTTGTGAGATACGCGAAAAGACCCACTGATACTCCACCAAACCAGACGCAGGAACCGACTGCGAACCCAAGACCAGATTCAGATATTTTCCTCCGGTACGCCGTTACCGCTTCGTTCGAATCACACGATCTGTTTCCCGACAGACTGCTATTTATTCAGAGTCCGCAGTGCCTGGTTGCTGGCTTCGATATCGCCAAGCTGAGCCGTCAGTTCCGCATACAGGAGTAAAAGATCACGACGCGTATCACTCAGATCAACGTTCAGTTCTTTCAGGAGCACGACAGCATTCTGAACATCATCCGACTGCACGTAGCAATAAACCACGTTTTCTTTGAGACGTGATCTTTCCGGAGACAGCGGAGCCCTTCCCATTCGCCGACTGATCTGCTGCAGGTAACTTGTATTGTCCGCCTGTGACTTTGCTGAATCAGAGTTCAAAAAACAGGATGTCAGACAGACCAGCGACTCCAGTTCACAGGAATCAACAGAAAGCTCACGGCGAAAATAGTCGACGGCTCCTGCAGTATCACCTGTCAGTGCAATCTGGCGAACATAACGTTCCTGTGCTTCATGTCGATTGGGAACCGAACCGGACAGATACTGCTGATACAAAGCTGCCGCTTCCACATGCCTCTTAAACCCGGCACTGATCTCCGCCAGTCGCCACAGAGCAGTCGGCGGCATTTCCAGCGAATCAAATCTCACCAACAATTCATCCAGTTCCTCACTGGTCCGCACAAAATCATCACCGGTTACCAGAAGCTGGAGCCGCAACAGACGGTGTGACAGTGACAGATCCGAGGTCCGAACAGGAAGAATGTCCCTCGCTTTTTCAAATTGTCCGTGGAGCAGCAGGACACCGGCATACTCGTACAGCGTTTCTGTATCAAACGGGCGAAGCCGTGCTGCCCGTTCAAAATAAATCACAGCCAGATCAGGGCGCTGAGCTCCAACACTGCTTCTGGCCGCAGCCAGATTTGCATCAACCAGCAACGTTGTTTTTCTCTCGTTAGCGTCTGCAATTCCGTCGAACCTGACGCCTTTGTATTCTGAATTTGCGAGAGCAACACGAGCAACAGCCGCCTGCTCATTTTCTACCTTCAGAATCACAGTCTGAAAACAGTCAATTGCCTGCTGATATTTCTGCAGACCGTGCAGTGCCAGTCCGCAGTTGAACTCAACCCAAACGTCCGCCTTCCTGAATTCCGGATACAGATCCGTCAACTGCAGTACAGTGCTGTAAGCCTGTCGCCGCAGCAGAAGTGAGGTCGTGGTATTCACCAGCTCAGCTGTCAAAGGTTCCTTCGAATCAACAATTCTGTTGTAACTCTGTGATCCAAGCCAAAGCTCATCCGACGTCAGATCATCGAGTCGTGAAACAGCAAACAGAATGGCCCGACAATCTTCGTTGGTCGTCGTGGAAGGATCCAGTCGGGTAACAACACTGAGCTCACGCAACCCGCGACGCCAGTCATTGTTCCAGATCTGTGTTCGGGCAACGAGGCATCGGGTCTTCAAAGCTCTCCGGGAATCTGTATCGAGTTCGACCGACAATTGCAGATCAACAAGTCCTTCTTCGAACATTCCGTTACAGATGGCCGCCACACCTGACAGCCGCCGAAATTCAGATTCGTTGGGAAAGAGCTGACATGCTTCCGCGCCTTCAGCCTGAACTTCCGCCCACTTCAGAGATTTGGCCAGGATTCCACACTTAAGGCGATAATAATCCGCTGTTTTATCTGCAGCGGGAGTGTCCATGAGTAACTGCAGTGCCTGTTCGGAATAGCCTTTCTGCAGAGCAAGACCGGCCGCTTCCAGCCGAACTTCAGAATCCACACCGACGGAATGCCTGTCGAGTTCGACAAGCTCATCAAAAAGTTTGCTGAACTCCGGTGACGCCACCATCGCTGCAGTACATCGAATTTTCAGCATCTGGCGATCGGCGATCGACCAACCTGTACCGTTTTCGACGGTATCTGCTTTGTCCAGCAGCGCCATTGCTTTCTCAAACCGCCCGTCCTGATAACACAGATTCGCGGTCTGAAGGATGAGATCCATATTTTCAGGAAATCGTGTAATAGCCGCCTCAAGCTCGCGAAGAACGAACCCTGGGTCCGATTCCGTCCACTCATCTACGAAAGCCCAAAGAAGTCGTTCGTTGGCTGAAAACGGCTGATAACTGTCCTTAACCAGTTTACGAATGTGTTCCTGAGTCGTGCTGCCATGTTTCTGACCGAAATGCAAAGACTCCAGAAGCAGACTGGAACGAAGGAGTGTTGACTCATCCACACTCAGACAAAGTTCGACACAGGTTTCCGGGTCCTCACACTTCAGACAACAGTCGGCCATCTGCAGTGTTTCCAGGGATGTTAGTCGCTGCGGATTTAGTCTTCGATAAGCTGTCAGTGCATCGGAATAGTGACCACCCCAGTAAAGACCGTTTGCAGCAAATAACAGCACGCCATCCTGTGCCGCAAACCTGGCAATCAGTTCATTGCAGGCATCCTGTGTACCGGCCCAGCCGTCAGCTGCTGCCAGTGCATAAATCTGAAGAATTTTCGCCTCAAGCTGTCTGTCCGCCGAAAAAGATCCAGGAACAGTCATCATGTCCGATGCAATGTCAGCGACATCAGAATTGATCGCATATCCAATGCATTCAAGGCGCTGTGTCGAGGTCAGTCTGTGATCGCTGCTCAATCGTTCCAGTATGCGGGCAATCGCGTCAAGCCTGTCGCACGCCACAGCTCTTCTTAACGTTTCCAGCAGAAGTGGTGTCGACGGATCAGCCTGAATTTCCACACGATTCAGACATACCTTGAGGAGATCATCCGCAGAATGTGTCTGACCGAGACCTTCGGCATAACGCAAAAAATAACCGTCGTTATTCGGAAACTGTTCACAAAGCCGTTCGGTAACCTGTATGGACTCTGCCACGCAGCCGTTGGCGTTGAGCACATTCACCAGCCGCGAGGCCATCAGCTCATCACGCATCTCTCCATCGAGAAACCGGGATGTCAGTTCACGAAGTTGGTCTGCAGTCTGGTCCGGTGAAACCAGTCCCTGCTCCAGCATCGTCAGCGATATATGAGGCCGGTGAAACGTATAGATCATTCCAAACGTGGTGAGCAGACCAGTCATACAAATGACACTAATGGTCTGTACAAACCTTTTTGTTATCCGAAACGGAGCTTTGTTCTGTGCTCTGTCGACCAGAACAGCAACGGTGTCTTTCTGCGTGGTTTCCGCAAGTATACTTCGTCCCTGTTCTTCAAATTTGTCAAATGTGATCGTGTGTCGGTCTCCCGATGTTCTGCTTTGACCGCTTCCTGCGACAGCTCCCAGCGGAGTATCGATTTCAAATTTAACACTGCCGTCAGACACATCTGATTCGTCTACAGTGATTTTCCACTTGTCCGCAACAGTACACACTCCAAGGGATCTGGTATCACTGATGTCTCCGGTGTGAGACATTTCCTGACTGATCACGGAAATCGGAAGTGGTAAAGAGCCATCGCTGCTGGCTGACCCCGATTTGGATTCAGGATTCAGACGTTCGTAGACGTCGTGAACAACTTTGCCGACTCCAACCTGCCATAATTCACAGATGTCCTGTTCGGAAAGCTTTTCAAAACGAATACCGATCTCGTACTCGGTCCGGGCCAGACGATGAGGAATCGATTTATCCCTGCGGCGACAGACAGTCCCCTGAAAGTGTGACACTCTTCCATCGTGATGAAGGTCAATTTCCACTTTCGCGTTCACCGGAACAGGTTCGTACGATCGTACACCCATCCCGTTTTCGTTGATGTCTGTGCAGACACCCAGAACACCTGCTGTGGTATCAGAGTCTTCCGTACACACTATAATTTCAGCAGGCATCCGCGCGTTTTCGTGACGCGTTGAAAATCTTTTTTCACCCGGGGACAGCGCTCGCCGAAGGTACATCACAGCAACCCCGCCGTGCAGAACAGTCAGGACGCCCCCGATTAGAAATGTATGTAAAGACTGCGGAACTCCAATCAGCAATCGGCCCAGGCCCACAACCAGGGCAAGCACGCTGAACGAAAGCAGAATAACCTGTGGCAGAATCGCGCCCAGTATTTTGTTCGACTGCCGGCCACGTTTTTTCGTCACAACAAAGTTAGTATTCCTGCGTTTGATTGCCCGCCAGGTGGCCTGAATCTGCACCCAAAAACAGGCCATGCCGCTGAATTCATTTCCGATCAGTGAAAAACACCCGCGGCCCGAGGCATACAAAGCTGTCCAGGCCAGCGTCAGGTGCAGCGCCAACAGCATAAAATACGTCGCCGTAACGTGACCGATGGGGCTAATCCCCGTCAGCATCATCAAAATCGGCGTGGCGTATATGATTAGCCGGGGAATTCCGCTCGTCCATCCCAGCATACTGCCAAGGTAATGCAAACGTTGCGACAGCGTCAGCCCGGGCATTGTGAGTGGATTGTCGCATTTGACAATGGACATGTTGCCTTCACCCCAGCGAAGTCGCTGAGACTGAAAGGTTGTTACATCCGGCGCGGCCTGGCCGGCCACCAGTCGTTCGTCACAAAACACGGATCTCCAGCCTCGTGCGTGAAGACGCAGACCGGTGTGCATGTCTTCTGTGATTGTTTCAGTTGCGATGCGCCCGACATCTTCCAGCGCTTCCCGTCGAAACATCGCGGCACTCCCGCAGAAAACCACGGCATTGTCGTTGTGTTTTCCAAGCTGAATGCACTTGTAAAAAAGATTGCCCTCTTCCCAGTAATAGCGTTTCTTCAGATCATAAAAGCTCGAGAAATTGAAGAAATTGTAGAATGCATGTGGCGTCTGCACATAGGCCACACGGGGATCTTCAAAGTATCCGACGGTACGACTGATAAAGTTGCTGCGGGCGACATGATCGGCATCAAAAATGATGACAAATTCGCCGTCCGTCTGTTCCAGCGCATTATTAATGTTCCCCGCCTTGGCGTGTAGATTGTCTTCCCTCGTGATGTAATTCACGCCCATCGACTCGGCCAGTAAACGGACTTCCTCTCGATTTCCGTCATCCAGCACATGAATCCTGCACGGATAGTCGAATTTCAGGTAAGACTGAATACTGCCACGAAGCAGCGGAACATCTTCGTTGTAGGTCGCAAGGAAGACGTCCACAGTCTTCCCGGAAAGAACCGCTGGCGCAGGTGCGGGTTCCGTGTTGCGAATCTGATAAAAATACAGCAGCATCAGCATGATGCCGTGTGCTTCCCCCACGAGTAACAGAACAGAAACACAGACCGCGTAATAGCCATCCATGTTCATCGTGTACAGCAGTCGATACACGAGATACACGATGCTCGCTACGCTGCTCAGCAGGAGAGAAATACTCTTTGTTTTGGAATCACTCATGATGTGCAGGTGTGTCTGACTTACTTTGGATAGATTTCCAACTCGTTTGAGTTGCCCGCAGATTTCGAGCGTCCAGCTCACCATAAACAGTTGTCACCGGGGCTACTGAGATACCAAAACATTCCTGGCCGCACCGAGTGACCTGAAGGTCCCGAATCGTGGTTCGCCCGCACGAATGCAGTTTTCCGTTCTCCGGAATACATCCGAGTGGAACTTAGTTCATGTGCAGGATGGCACTTTGCAACTCTCACATTTTCAGGCGTTCACACCCTGCCGGTCAGTCATTCATCCGGATGACCGGATCCACCGCTACAAGCTGCCCAGTGGAGGCCAGGCAGGTTCGTGTCAGGCGGCCCTCCACACACCAGCCTGGCCGACACGCGCCCGAGTTCACAGGTTTGAAAGATTGTGTTCAATAAAACGTACGATTCGACGGTACCGGGTGACACCCGTGTGTCACACCATGTTGACATAACGACACATTCGTTGACGTAACGCAATCCGGAGAACATTGCAGTAGTCAGCACAGACACACTTCACGGACCTGTCTCACAGAAAATCATGCAGGTTTTCGTGACAGTATTACGCAGGCAAATACTGCGAATACCCCACACCCGCCATAACTTCACCGCGAAGTCCGATAAGTGGCATCCATTTTGCGTCGTGAGTTCGTCATATGCCGGCCGTTTTCGAACGTCACTTTCGGGTGCCACAGTTCAATGACAACCTACATTTTCAATGCTCTCGATGCCACAGGACAGAGGCATGAAGGAACAATGGAAGGCGTTTCTCGCAGGATTATTGTCCGTCAACTCCTTAAAAAAGAACTGCATCCCACCCTTATCGAAGAGACAGTGACGTCCGATCCCGGAACGAAATCCGTTCGCCAGTCAGCCGTGTCTTCGATGTATGGCCGACTTGGTGAATTGCTGGATACCGGAGTTCCACTGGCACAGGCGCTAAAACTGGTAGCAGACATCACCACAAACGAAAGTCTGCAGCACGTGATGCGCACACTGCACCGTGACGTCAATGATGGTATTGACCTGGCAACCGCCGCTGCACGCCAGCCCAAAGTTTTCTCCCCCGTGGCCGTTGCTGTTTTGCGTGCCAGTATGGCCGGAGGATTCACCGCAGCCGCTTTGAAACAACTTGAGGCCAGCATGCAGAAGTCAATTGAAATGCGTAATCGTCTGATCGGAGCAATGCTTTATCCGGCATTTCTGGTGGTCTCAGGCGTCGTCATGCTGCTTGCATTATTTCTGTTCTTCATTCCTCGTTTTGAAACCATGTTCGCTTCACTGAAAGATGCAGATCAACTTCCGGTTATTACGACCGTGATGATGTCAACACACGAATTCATCGAAGCTCACCTGATGTCACTCGTCACGGGTTTCGCGGCATTATTTTTTATGGTGGTGACCATGCTGAGCAGACCGGCGTGCCGTTTGGCGGGACTCCGGTTCCTGATGCAAATCCCGAAGCTCGGTGAATTCATTGCGATTATTTCACTTTCACGGTTTTCACAACTTATTTCGACACTCCTGAAAAACGGAGTTACCTTAGACAAGGCACTGCAACTCTGCGTCAACGCCACTAACAATATTCTGCTGAGAGAATTAGTCCGAGATGCAGCCGGTCGGGTGTCTGAGGGAGAAACTTTGAGTTCACGGTTCCGTAATGTCCCCTGGGTTCCTCTCGAATTCAGTGAACTTCTGGTCGTAGGTGAACGAACTAACAGACTTTCAGAAACACTGAGTGATGTGTCGGCACTTTATGAAACACGAATCTCCAACATAGTGAAGTCCGCATTAACGCTTGTTGAACCCGTACTGCTGGTGTGCATCGGACTCACCGTTTCAGCGATGGTATTTGCTGTGGTGCTGCCGATTCTTCGGGCTTCCAGTCTCGTGTGACTCGTTACGCTGATTCTGCCGGTTGAATCATAAACAACGGGTCAACTAAGCGAAGGAACAACGTACCATGAACAAATCACACCGACCTGCTGTCATGTGTTGCCTGACAGACAACTCACGCCGGGGCCGTCAACTTTCAGGAATCAGCCGGCCTCTTCGAGGCTTCACCCTGCTTGAGATCCTGCTGGTCCTGGCAATCCTTGGTGCCATTGCTTCTGTGATCGTTCCGGATTTGCTCAGCCGACAGAACAAAGCCAACCGGGACACCGCAATGCTGACACTCCAGTCCGCGGAACAGGCACTAAAAATGTACCTGATTGACCATCAGGGACGGTGGCCTGATTCCAAGTCGGGACTTGACGTACTGGTTGAAGAACCACCGAATGACCCACGATGGTTCGGTCCATACCTCACCGCTGAGCCGGTTGATCCGTGGGGACAGAAACTACTGGTCCGGGCGTCGAGACGAAAGGAGGGGCAGTTTACATTTTATTCTGTCGGCCCCGACGGCCGCGAAGGTACAGACGATGATGTGGTCATTCCTGACACTTACAGCCAAAGTAATTCATGAAAGATCTGAATCGTGACACAGCGCACACTCACTCATCAGCAGCAAACCCGCGCTGGGTTTACTTTTCTGGAACTGATGGTTGTATTGACTCTGCTGACCGGAGTCATCGGTGTTGCCACCCCTGCGATGATCCAGTGGATGAATGCCAGAAGTATCCGCAACACTGCGGAATCTGTTGCCGGAACGCTGCTGCAAACCTCTTCTGATGCCATGTGGACCGGATTACCGCATGCCTTTGAATATTCGCCGGAACTCAATTCCTATCGGTCAGTGACCGTTAATGAAAAACCACAATCTTCCCCGACCGGACAGCCCCTGGATGAAAACCGTAACTGGAAATCTTTACCGGACTCGCTGAGTCTGAGCCGCATGAATCGTCAGGACAACTCACCTCCGTATTTCAAAATCATCTTTGATGTCAACGGGCACAGTGACTGTTTGGGCCTGAATATTATTGGCCCCGGCATACATCAGGGGATTCACATTGATCCCGTATCCGGACTTCCGTCTCTGACCACAGAATAAACTGACTGAAGTGGTAAGTTATGTTCTGCCGCCGACATTTCTGCAAAGTTCAACGCAGCCGCAGAGGCGCCCTGGTGGCCGAAACAGTCATGGCGATCGCTGTTCTGATGGCCGTTGCCGTCCCGGCGGGTGTGCTGGTTGACAGTGCAATTGAAGCGGCTGGCCGCGCACGTCGCAACGTTGTTGCCGCCCGTGCTGCAGAGCAACTGATCAATCAGGTCGCCAGTACGGATTTCATGGCAGACAACGGGGGTCTGCCTCAGTCGAACCACGGTCTTCATGCGGCGCACCCTGCCTACAACTGGACAAGAACCGTCGAACACGACAACCAGAGTGGCGGCGTCATTGTGAAGGTAGAGATCACATTCTTCGATCGGTCTCAGCCTGATGTCAGTATGTCTCGCGTACTGGCCGTTTTTGATGAACAGTCTCGACGGAACAGTGACGAACGGCAGCACGGCCTTCTGCGAAGGTCAGATCAATGAACAAAACACAGAAACCGGGCAGCTACTCAATCCTGTCTCGTTCACAATACCTGAAGAAACCAGCAGTCAAACGAACCGGGTTTACGTTTGTTGAGTTGATGATCAGCCTGAGTCTGCTTGCGGTATTCGCTATGATCATCAATCAGATGCTGATGAATGTTGGAAGGATCTCGTGGGACAGTAATCATGAACTTCTGGCCTTCAGAACAACATCAGTCGTCACAGATCACCTCCGTACCAGAATGAATACCACGTTCTCCTGTGTTGGGCTGCAGACAGTCCTCAGCCGTTTGGACACCGCTTCTTCGGACAGTCCGTCTGTGCCTGACAACGAAACAGCCGGTCTGTCAGAAAACACCCGTAACCCTCGCCAAAACACCGTACTTACATCCCAGCAAAACGTTACGAACGGTCCTGACACCGGCCAACCCGTGATCTGTGCCCTGATCGGTACAAAAAAACAACTGTTTCTGTCGGATCAGATTCGTGACGGTGTGGCCACCCGGGGAACCTTTTACGGTGGTCCAAAACAGCAACTGACCCGTTTGCTGGGCAAAGCGGGAATCATTGTGCTGCACGCCGAGCAGCAAATTGATTGTTTCGCCACGATGTCAGCCGAATCACCGGTATCAGCCGGAGACATCCGCGGCGAACAGGTCATCATGCTGAGCGATTTTCCAATCAGCATAGATTTCCGATATCAGACCGAAGGAATGTGGGTATCAGAGTTCAATTCACTCGTCAGCGATCGTCTGCCTTCTGCGGTTGAGATCACAGTTCGTATGTGGCCAAATACGCCAAAGGAATATGAGAGCGTGAGTGTTTACAGCCCGCGGACTTTTTTTGACTGTGAAACGGCCACTACCCGGCAACAGCAACAACGGTCTTCAGGTTTCGGAAGTCGTTAAAACCGACAGACCGTGTCTCCCTATTAATTTCAAATGACTGTAGACAGTCGTTCCGCATCTGCACCGAAACTGAAACCAAACCCAACACCTATACAGCCGGTAAAAATGTGACAACGTTTCCTGTGCAATATTCAGACAGGCGGTCAACATGCGTAAACTAAACTTCAGCTCAACTCTCAGGGCCGGCCTGAAGCGTCAGGGCGTGATTCTGGTCACGGCAATGATTCTCCTGACAGTGGTTGCGTTTTCCGCGTTCCAGCTGGCGTCATGGGCCAACAACAGTTTAAAGATTGCAATAGCGATCAGACAGCAGATTGATCTGCGGGTTGCCATGCATTCGGGTGTCAGTCAGATGTGCCTGCGTCTGCGTCAGGGAATGATTTTTCCCGGACAGACAGATAACGAGGCCGTATCGACCTGTCAGGTCCGGACCGGAACTGTCCACGACCCCGTTACAGTGTCTGCCTGCAGACCCGTCTCGGACGACAGTAACGAAATACGTGTAAATGGCTTTACCGATGAAAGTGCAAAACTGGACGTGAACTGGGCTGCAGGACTGGAAGCACAGGCAGGCAGAACACTTTTGATGCATGTCCCGGGAATGACAATTCAGGCTGCTGACAGCATTCTGGACTGGATTGACAGTGACCACACTCCCCGACAGTTCGGTGCAGAGAGAAATTACTATGTTTCGCAGCACAGTCGAAGTCTGCCGCCAAACACAGGAATCAGCGATCTAAAAGAACTGCTGGCTGTTCGCCAAGTCAGCTTCGATCAGCTGTTTGGAACGCCGGTGACTGAGCGGAGTCTGGCAGGACCGGACTCCGCCAGTTCCCTCCAGCTGCGCAAAACACAGTCTTCGTACCAGCAGACGGCTCGGCCTATTCAGCCGTGGAACAATTTTCTGACCGTATTTGCTGCGGAAGAAGATGCGACCCGCACACAGCGTATCCCGCTGAACTCAGACGATTTGAAAATGGTTTATGAGTCCGTCAAAGAAGAACTGGGAAAAGAGGCAGCGCAATACATTGTCGCTGTCCGGTTGTTTGGAATTAAACAGAGACAGTCCCAAAGCTCTGCCCGGTCGCAGGTGCAGAATGTTCGAACACGTATCGAAGAGCAGCTGGGCATGCAAGATCCTTCTGATGACAGAAAGCAGTCCGACCCTGAACTAAAAACACTGGGCGGCTTCGATGCCTCCGGCGGACCACGCTGGAGCGTGGACAGTTTTTATGACCTGATTGGCACCTTTGTCATACCAACAACCGGAAACCGAAGACATAAAGTACTTCGCAGTCCCTGGCAGGGTGACAATAAAACAGGCGCCGAACTGGTGGTAAAAATTTCCGAAGTTTTGTCACTTGCAGGAGAACAACCAAGACGGGGACGACTGAACATTAATGAAGCCCCTGAAGAACTGCTGAGAAGTCTGCCTGATATCACAGACACTCACATCAAAAAGCTGTTGTCTTCCCGGAACCAGCGAGTTCGCAACATACAGCCTGCTCAGTGCCGTACTACAGAATGGCTGCTGACAGAAAACGTTGCCAACATTGATTTAGTCAGAAAATGGGGGCCGTATATTACGGGATGCGGAGATGTCATGACGGCCGACATTTTTTCAGCCTCCGATTCCGGCAACGGACCGGTTCTCACCTGCCGGTTGTCCCTGAGCGCAGCAAGTGAACCACCAAGAGTCCTCTATGCAGACTCAGCACGTCTGGTCCCGGCCAATGTCCGTACAATGTTACCCTGAACAGTCCATGTTTTTGCGAATTCATTGCAAAAACATATGACCTGAGACGTTTTGTGAGGCATGGTTCAACCAGAACAGGTCCGTAATACCCTTCTGTAAAGGTCGTTTCAGCCTGTGCCGAAGGAAATCATCCGACCATGCGCCAGATAACTGAACGATTAAGGATGCTTGCCAGACTGCAGCCGACCGCTGCCGTCCCGCCAGTGGAATCCGGCTGGATTCGTCCCGTTCCCAGCGGTCCTCTGCTGCTGATCAGAATCTGCTCCGACTGCTGTGTGATTTACGAAATTGCGGGTAAAGGCAGAAATCTAAACTGTCGCCACCGGACCATTGTACAGCAGTCGAATGTGTCAGAAGGTGACCAGCTGCCTTCCGCCGCAGAGATGCGCGCCGCACTGAAACGGTCAGGAATCAAAACACGCAACGCCGTCTGGATCCTGCCGGAAGCATCGGTACGACACTCGGCTTTCGTACTGCCGGCATCTACAGACACGGAAGAATACGCAACAGCGGAACTGGTTGCCGACGAAAAATTCGGTGACGGCATTCCAGATCTCCAGATGATCGTACACAAAGTATCTGCGGAATCTGTGGAACCTGCGTTGTACAGTGCCCACGTGATGTCGGGAGAATTGCTGGAAGACATTCATGAACTTTCGGACACACTGAAGCTGAAATGTCGCGGTATTTTTGCAGCAGAAATCCCGACCATCCTGCATGCTGAAACCCTGAAGACAAAGTCAGCCGTCACATGCGTACTTTCGTTTCAGAACGAAACATTCTGGATCTCTGTTTTTCTCGGCAACAGTCTGATAGCGGCTCACTCACGCGTTATTTCGGCCGACAGTCCGGACAAAGATAAAGATCAGCTGGTTGCCGGAGAAATCCGGCGAACTGTCCTGGCCACACGAAAATACAGTCCGTCCTCCGTTGAGGTTGGTTTTGTCGTGGTCAGTGAGTCCGCACTTTCGGATGAACTTCTTCAGGTGATGGAAGAAGATTTTCACGGAACCGTAGATTTGTTCGCGCCGAGTGAATGCCCGATCCCGGTATTACCGGGTTCACAGGATACTCCCCATTCATCTTCAGCAGCAGAACAGCGATGGCTGCACGATGTCTGCTGCAGCATTCGCAGCAGAACAGGCCAAGAACTGAACTTTATTGGCAAATACAAATATCGGCGCCCTCTCACAACGCGGCAGAAGATTACTGTCACCGGACTGGTGATTTGTCTGGCGGTCATCTGCTGGAGTCCGTTCCGCAATACCGAAGACAACACTTATCTCATCCATCAGCTCACTGCCATCCAGTCTGAGCAGACAAAACTGGAAGAGCATCTCAGCAGGATCATGAACTCCGGCAACACGGCTGAACAGTGGCAGCAGTGGTATGATGCCAACACCTCCAGTGTCCATCTGCTGTCAGACATCACCGGTATTTTTTTAGCCGATCGGTCCATTCGGGTGGAGCAGATCGACTGGTCTCTCGCCCCGACTCCGGAACTATTCCGCACCGTGATCGTGACAGGAACAGCACGGAATGCGGACAACGTCCTGGCCATTAACACAGAGATTAAGGTCGTACCAAATCTCGTGCTCGAAGACTGTCAGCTGGAATCAATGCGGGAAAACGAAAAATACGATGTCCGGTTCACTATGTATCTGCAGTGGCACCCGCAGAAATCACCGCAGATACAACAGGATATCTATGCGAAGGAAACCGACAGCAATATTCAAGCAGCCCCGGTACTTGGAATGGCAGACCAGACAAAGGTACCGCGGTCATGAACAGCAACAGAAAAAAAATACTGGTGATTATCATTGCCGCCGGATTTATCTGCACACGACTGGGCGAACTGAGACCAGTCGGTCAGGAAACCGGACCGGCTGTTACACCGCAGTCAGTTCTGGACGCCCAGTCACTCCTGTTACGCACTCGAAGGCAGCTGACAAAAACTGAACGTCGGATTGCTGACATTACATTATCACTTCAAAATGCACTTCCATCCGATCCGGTCGACGCGGGATTACTCCTGAGAAAACGAGTCTGTGACCTTTCTGAAGAAGCAGGACTTGACTCACCACAATTCCTCACAGAACCCACGATCGAAAGTATTGCGGAATCCGAACTGCTGACGCTGTCCTTCGAGTTCTCCGTCGAAGGCTCTCTCAAATCCTGCCTTCACTTTCTGGAGTTAACGGAGTCGATCCCGGAAGTGACTTCGATTGCGTTTGCGAGATTGTCGGCGCTTTCCCGTCAGCAGGGAGACCCGCTCAAACTTCAGCTGCGTCTGGAATCGATCGTGAGTGAGTTCTCGAACGAAGAATCACTACTCAGCAGTTACGAAACCACCCTGAGAAACCTTCCCGTCAACAAATATCATCATCAGCTGGAACAGCTGATGATGCCGGAGTCTCGTCCTCCGGTCGTTGTCCGCAGGCCCGCCTCTCCACCGAAAACTGCAAAGCGCAATCCACCACCACGAAAGAACGTCCCGCCGCCACCGCCTCGTGCCCCGGCCTTTATTCTGGTCGGAACGATGAAAGAAAAACATTCGGGACACGCAGTTTTCTACGACACGACAAATCGCAAAAGCATTGTTGTCAGACAGGGAGAAAAATTCCAGGAGCAGAATTTCGAAGCCAAGATGCTGCTCGTCAAACATCAGAGCGTTTTCCTGAAAATGCGAGGTGGAACTAAGGAGCTCCATTTATCTGAGTCACTGCAGACAATCCCTCAGAAATTCTGGCTGCCCAAATAGCAGTACTGCGAAATATGTCTGGCCGTCACCAGGCTTGAGTTCTGTGAAACACAAGTTGGTTTCTGATGCCCGCTCCCCACACACGAATCTGTGACCAACCTCTGTGCCACCGGTGGTGAATCAGTATGAACAGCAAACTTATTGTTGCCGTGGCCGGCGGAATCGTGCTGTGTGTACCCGTCATCCCACGTGGAGAAATGACCACGATAACGGCTGCGGACACCGAAGATGTATTCCAGACTGCTCGACGTCTCGGGCGAGGAATCAATCTGGGTAACATGCTGGAAGCTCCGAATGAAGGAGACTGGGGAGTGCGTTTCGACGACTCTTTCCCTTCACTGATTCGTGACGTCGGTTTTGATCATGTCCGTATCCCGATCCGCTGGTCTGCCCATTTGGTCGACCCCCAGGCTACATCCATCCGGCCTGCATTCCTGCGGCGAGTTCGTGAGGTCGTCGATCAATGCCTGGCTCACGATTTGCGAGTCGTATTAAACGTCCATCACTTTAATGAAATTCATGAAGATCCCGCAGGCCAGACAAAGACACTGCAAAACATTTGGACGTGCATCGCTCGCGAATTTTTTGGGTATCCAAATCAACTCTATTTCGAACTGCTCAACGAACCGCATGGAAAGCTGACCACTCAACAGTGGAATCAGATGTTCCCTCAAATTCTCCAACAGATTCGCCAGCGTCATCCGACCCGCTGTGTGATTGTGGGACCCGGCGAGTGGAACTCGCACCGCGAACTCCCGCAACTCAGGCTGCCAGTCGAAGATCGGTTGCTGATCGCAACCTGTCACTATTATCACCCCTTTGAATTTACTCATCAGGGTGCTGAGTGGCTTGAGGCATCTCCCCCTCCGGTGGGACGCCGCTTTCCGGCCAGCAGACAGGAACCCGCTTACATTGCGGAAGACTTCGAAAATATTGCCAGGTGGTCGCGCCGACATCAACGCCCCGTTTACATCGGCGAGTTCGGAAGTTATTCCAAAGCACCGATGCACGACCGTGTCCGCTGGACAGAACTTATTTCCCGACAGGCCCAAAAGCACTCCTTCAGCTGGGCCTACTGGGAATTCTGTTCCGGATTCGGTGTGTACGATCGGAAAAACAGAAGCTGGAAACACGAGCTGCTGCAAAAGCTGATGCTGAATTCAAACTAATTGCCGAAGTTGGACTGAGTGTCGGTCCGGGGATCTTTTAAACACCGAACGCTGCAACACATGCAACATGTCATTTGATTCTTATAATGACCGACGTGTTGTCTGACTTCCGAAACAACCGCCGGAATTTGCAACACAGTTTCCAGGAGCAGGTTTCTTTTACGTGCGTGCTTCCGACTCGGTCAACTCAGACACCGGAAGCCTCTCATAAACAGACCCGCCGCCCCTGTGATTCGTACTTCTTTTCCCTGACTGTTCTTCGCTGGCTTACGAGAGATGCCCGCCGCAGCACCGGCTCTCTTGCTCCATGTGCCGCCGGTTTGATAGTACACTCGCACGCCACGATACGGTAAAGAACCACGCCCCTTGCGTCTCATCGCCCACACAGGTAAACGGCGGTTTGAGAACATCCCGCGGTCCGGTCTGCTCCTCAGTGTCAGGTTGACGCACGGTCCAGGCAACCGGTACTCCCGATTTATGATCTCAGCAAGCAAACACAATCTTTTGGGTCTCGGCTGTTCCTCGCAATTAAGTTATTCTGAATCACGGATGATGTCCTGAAGCTCTGCCGGGGCATCGGTAAACAGACCGTCAACTCCCGCATCAATCAGTTGTCGAATGTCGTCCGGCTGATCGGCGCCGGCAACTAATAAAGCAATGCCGGCGTGGTGAAATCGGCCGACAAGTGTTGGCGTCAGTTCCTGCCAGGATTCGGGCGTGCAGCCGAGAACACGAAGTTGTTTGAGTCGATCGAGCAGTGACGCTGTTTCCTGTTTTGAAATCGAAGTGCGCAGGACGCATTGAAGTCCTGGATCAATTTCCCTGAGACGCTCAATCTCTTCAGCACTGTTGACCCGAAACACCACACGTTCGAGTGCCTCCGCCTGACTGATGATTTCCACCACCAGTGGCACCGCTTCCGGAACTTTGACATCCAGTAATATCGTTCCGGCGTCTTCGATGGTACTCAGTGCTTCTTCCAGCGCCGGAATACGTTCACCCGCGAACAGCGGTACACCGGTTGCCTGATCAACATATTTTGACCCCGCATCCAGCTGTCGCAGTTCTGCATATTTCAGGTCCGCAATATTGCCGGTTCCATCTGTCGTTCGGGAAACATCTGCATCGTGCATGAGGACAGGGACACGGTCTTGACTGAGTCGCACGTCGAACTCCAGTATGGGAACCTCGAGCCTGAGTGACTGTTTGACCGCGGCAATCGTATTCTCGGGTCCGGGTCCACCTGCGAAGGCGATCACCTGAGTTTGAGACCGGATGAACGGATTGTCGGATTTCACTCCGGCCTTGCTCCGGTTTCTCCGATGCTGCCGGTGCAGCCGACGCCGCATTTCCTGGTTTCGCCATGACAGAAACTCCCGTTCAACCCGGTCCCGGTCATCAGGACTTTGCCTGACGGCTGACGCAATCGTAATTTCACCAAACGTGATCACCTCTTCCTTTCGATCGACGGATGTGATTTGATTGTCGTTCACGACCAGAGTGACTCCCACGTTGGCTTCCACAACGGGAACACCGTTTTCCCGTCCGCGACTGAGGACCGCTTCGTCCTGAGCCTTTGATCGCGATCCCATTGACGGAATGATCAGAAATTGCGCACCGTCAAGGACCGGAATCCTTGCCAATTGCGGATTCCAGCGGTCGTTACAGATCATCAGTCCGCAACGTCCGAACGGTGTATCAAACGCGCGGCTTTGCGAACCAAGACGATTGAACCACCACGAAGAGTGGTAGCCTTCGGCAAGCTGCATTTTGTGGTACTTACCACTGATGTCTCCGAAATGGTCAATGAACACTGCGCAGTTGAAGACGTCATCTTCAATGCGTTCGGCCAAACCAAACACAAGACACATCTTCAGCTCACGGGCCAAACCCCGAAATTTTTTGATGACCGGATGATCGAGCGGAACGGCAACATCGTTCATCCTCTGTTCGTCGACTTCACCGGCAATGATCTCGTTGACGACATAACCTTCCAGAACGCCTTCGGGAGCCACAGCAATCTGTGCACCTCCCTGTCCGGCCTGACGAAATGCTGCTTCCAGACGTCGGGCGTTCCCTGCCAGATCGAATTTTTTCGGTACAAACGAAATGGCTGCCACACGTACAGTTCGAGACTCTGATTCGTCTTCAGCAGCAGCAATCGGGTCGCCAATCGCTGCGGTCAAAACAGTCAGGCAGCTGCAAAGACATCCAACAATGTCAGTCCGTGTCATGAAACCTCTCCTGTACCAGGTCTATCCCGTTTCCGGCGTGATGAATTTCCACGATGACAGTGCGTCACTGCCATAGCGATGATCCAGCTCAAGCATCAGCGGTACCATCAAATCCAGAGTCCGTGCGTTTATCAGCTCGCCACAATCCACGGCTCGCAATCCTGTTTCATCGATGAGCTGCATCACACGTCGTTTTGCTTCGTTATCGTCACTGCAAACCAGCACGTCCCTCTTGTCCTGACCGACGTTAGCCGACGGATCGATTGTCTGCCAGAAATTCGTCTTATACGCAGCAACCCACCGGGCCGCCGGTGCTGACTGGCCGTTCTTTTCGATCCCCGATGTCGTTCCTGGCGGCACGGCACCGAACGGGTTGGTGATGTCGATCAGAATTTTTCCGACAAGTACGTTTTCCACGGCCAGCACCGTCGCCGCCGCATCAGAAAACCCAACCGCCAATACGACAATCTCTCCTTCCTGAGCAGCCTTCTGCAGCGACGCGCCCCGCACACCGGGTCCAATTTCTTTCGCAGCGTTTTGGGCCCTGTTCGGTGAGCGAGATCCGAGAATGACCTCATGCCCGGCATGAACGTAACTGTGTGCCAGCCCACGACCCATGCGACCTGTCCCGCCCAGGATTCCGATTCTCATAGCTGTGTTCACTCCTGTTGTCTGGTCGATCCGATCTTTTGGGGTCTGAACAAACTGATCAATCTGTCCTGGACACTCGAACCCTGAACCTGTCTGCCGAATTGTGAGCACCGGACGACCGTGTCATGAAGGACTCACAGAAGGAATGAACCCTGGTGAACCGGACATCTCCCGGACTCAGAATCTGTCGGGCATCCATGGCGGTGGTCCGGCAAAAATCGATGTTGCGGTTGCAACAGTCTGATCTCCTGCTTCGATGTGTCCCATATGCCGCAACACGACCGGTGACAGAAATCCTGAAAACAGGGGACTGAGGCCTCGAACATGCGTTTTCAGGTCGCCGCGACCCCCATTACAAACCGTCGCAGATCCGTTCGCCACATTCAGAATAAATCGACCGTTGTTTACAGACACGATGTCATCCGTAATTTCCATATGGAGTTCTGCGTGGACGTGCGGAAGGTATCCACGCGCACAAAGTGCCCTGCGTACATCCACCAGACGCATCATCCAGCGTTCGTGGGAAACCACCTCGGCTTTCAGTTCCGTCGGCAGCAGCAGCAAGGGTTCGACGGCCGGCCCATTCCAGGAGACCGACTTGGCCACAGAGCGGTAACTCGAAAGGAATGCCCAAATGGCCTTCGCTGCTCCGGGACTAACCGCCATCATGTCACGTACACAGAGATTGAACGGACCGGGCTTGTCGGCATCGTAATAAAATATCAAGTATCCTTCCGGCTGATCTGATTCACCGACCAGATAACGATAGACAGATTTGTCGGCATAGGGGAATGTCACTGTTCGTTCCCACAGGCCGGTATTGCGTTCCAAATTTCCATTGGTGATCCTGGCACGAATCCGAGCCGATTCGTGATAGGGTTCGTGGTGGACGCCCTCGATTCTGGTTAGTGGAACATCTGTTTCCCTGAGTTGGATCGAGTTCAGTGACAACCGATGCAGACAGCAGCTGCCAGCCTGTTCGTAGCCAGACCCGCGATACAGCCGCTGAGTTGTAGGGTACAGCACCGAAAGCGGCACACCCTGATCCTGCAGTTCGTTCAGTGCACAGGCCATCAGATGAGCAGCTGCACCTGAGGACCGATCCTCCGGTGCTATTGCCACGGCAGCGATGCCGGCCATGTCCAGGCAGCGTCCACCAAACCACTGGCCCGCGTGATAAATTCCCAACCCACCGATAACCCGACCGGCACGCCGTATCACACGAAAATTCGTCCGCCCGATTCGACTGACGTACCTTGTCCAGTAGTCGGTCGACAAGCCAAATGACTGGCACTGGATTTCGCACAGACGTTGTTCTTCAGTGGCGTCGGTGAGAGTTGCGACTTCAAACAAAGCTGCCTCCATTGACACAAACTGGCAGGAATGCCCCTGATCGATCGAACAGGAACCAACCATGGCCACGGCTCTTACTGCCATTGTAGCGGGATCCCAGACCAATCGCATTTCCGGACGACCGGAACAATTGAACGCTGAATCGACCGCTACCGGCAACCACACAGCTCATCATCGCTGCTCAAAACAAGGCACGTCTCCGGCACACGAATCTTAATTGTCGCCATCGAGCCGGCGATTCTGTCGTCAAGCAGCAGAGAATGCGGGCACTGAAAACGTCCCATCGAATTCATGCAATATAAGACAAGCAGTTGAATCAGGTCATGCGAATACTACGATCCACTGTCAATCAGGCTCCGAGGAGAATGTACCATGATGACACGAACCGTGACGGTATCAATTCAGATGACGATTGCTGTTCTCACGTGCCTGAGCTGTACGGGAGCAGAAGAACTGCGGAAAGACCGTACAAAACCAACAGATCCGAATATCGCAGAAATCAGTTTTCGGTCCACGTCACGACCTTGCGCAGATATCATCGTCACACTGCCCGAACAATACGCCCCCTCTTTCCGTGTACTGCTCCCTGAAGATGTCAGCGGCTGCCCTCATCCGGGTTACTTCCACGTCAACCCTGTCGAATGGAAAAGGGAAGAACATGGCTCATGGTCAGGAATGATCAAGTTCAAGGATTATGGACGAATACTGATCTCTCTGGTGCCGCGTGATTACTATGTTGAAGTCATTTGGACATTAGAGAACCTTTCCCCCAGGCCCCTGCAGAGGACAGTCCTGAACTTCTGCTTCAATGTGAACAACGGGGGAGGTGGCTGGGCCAATCGGGAGTTCCTGCCGAAGAGCAGGCTGGATCGTATAGAAGACGGAGAATACTGGCATAACCAGCTCGCCAACAAAGGAACATTTGTCCACCGTGCCGGCAACTGGAGAAACGAGCCTGAGGGGACGCTCGACGCGTCGATCTTAGTGATTGCCAACGAGGTCAGAGACAGATATGCATTTCAGATGTGGGACAAACCGGTTGAAGATCCATGGATCAATAATGGCAATGCCTGCATGCACCTGCGTGCGGTGCTCTGTGAGTCGTTGGGCGTGGGAGAACAGGCCGTGATCCGTGGGCGAATCGGCATCAGCAGCAGGGGCCTCGATGAAATTTGGCTCCTTCATCAGAGTCTCACTCAGACCAGCAAAGAAGCTGCCGCGAAGGACAGGGCCCAATCAGAACGTTGAAGTCACCGGTGCCCGTCAGCAATGGCGTCTCCTGAACTGCTGACAAAGTCACAACGCGTCAGATTCCGGCCCGAAATGATTCGAACATGCGTACTCAACGGGTTGCACACAGCGGGCTGTCCAGGCTGCTGATCCTGCAATGTCAATGTGGAGAACCCGTTTCGGACTCTGATTCCAGCCTGTCTGAAGCTCAGGTTCGGTCGCGGAGTTTCGTCAGACGGTGTTCCGCTGAGCGAGTGTCATGCGTGCGAGAGGGAATGGCTGGCACCTGACTGGCAGGCCAATACTGAATATCTTCGTCGGTTCGTACGGGGCCCAACCACAAATCATCAAATCCAATTCTGCAGCAATAGAGCCTGAACTCCTGCGACCGCCGAATTCAGACAACGTCACGTTTTTTTTCGAAAAGGGCCGTGGGACGATAAAGAAATCCAAATCATGCGATTGATCGTGCGTATAATCAAACAATGATCGGACTTCGTTTCAATCAACCAGGTTTTCTGGCCGCCTTCGTGATGGCCCTGCCCTCACTGTGCTGCGCCGATTTCTCGCTCGACAGTCTGCAACACAGCACCCGGGAATCCTGCTGCCACACAGCACAGCACTCACCACCAGAATGTCCCTGCGATCAAAAAACGCCCGTCATCCATTGCTGCTGTCAGCCGGCGGCGTTGACCTGCAGTCCGGTTCGAATGGCAAACAACAACGTGGCGTTATCCGTTGTTCCTGTCAGCGCACCGGAACCGCCATTGACAATGACCGCTGCTGTCGGTTGTGGATTTGCCGACGCCGGCCCACCTTTTCGTGTGCTCCAGTGCGTGTGGCTGAACTAAGCTGCTGATCTCTGCACGGATTCCTGATCTCAATTCACTGTTCCATCGGTCCGCGCTGACTGAATGCGCTGACGTCAGGAACACATTCACCGGAGAAAACCATGTTTACGAAAATTGCTGCAGCTACCGTTCTGTCGCTGGGCCTTGTCGTTACCGCACTGACTGCGACCGAAAAACAATCCGAAGATTGCTGCTCCGCCGGACTTGCCTGTTGTGCCGTCGGAGCCGAATGCTGCCAGGTGACTAACCGGCCTGCCTGCTGTGCGGCCGGCGGACTGTGCTGCGAAGGTCCCGATGAGTGCTGCTTCATCATACCAGCCTGCTGTGTGAACGGTGAAGCCTGCTGTGACATCACAGAACCTTGCTGTGATGCTGATTCTGTTGAGCAGTCCTGATCTCAGTCCTGCTTATCGACGCTGCTCCCGGCAGGACATGTTCTCTGCCGGGAAGCTGCGTTTCGATGTGTGGACTGAACACCCGGACACTCAGAGCTGAACCTCCGGCATTCACCTGCATTTGCATACAGAACTTTCTGCAATTGAACTGGACATTTTGCTGTGACTCCGTTCGATTCATCGTCTATCCGTCTGATTGTCTTCGTCCCAGAAAACGCTGAACGGTCCGATCATGCAGGACATCTTCCCGGTCAACGACGACCTGCAGATCCGGGAAGAGCACGGGAAGCTCGCCAGGAGCCAGTGTGAACAGAGGATTACTGATGTGACTGTCTCCTCGGCTGCATTGTGACTCGGAAAACGTTTCATAAACCAGCCAGCCGCCCGGACGGAGCCCCGTTCGCACGATCCGCGGAATCGTTTTCCTGTCCAGAAATCGGAACACCACCACAAGATCATATTCACCGGCAGCCGGAGTCCAGTCGTCGAGATCCGCGAGGATCCAGCGGACGTCAGCGTCGTTTGCAGTGGCACACCGGCGAGCGAGCTCCAAACCGTTGGTTGAAATATCAACGGCGTCAGTCTGCCAGCTCCGCTGCGCCAGCCAGATCGCGTTATGTCCGAGGCCGCAGGCAACATCCAGTGCTCTTTGACCGGATTCTGTTTTCCCGCTCGCTGTCCCGATCAGCTGAAAGGCTTCCACAAGCCACTCATCCGGATCGACGTTCGGCAGCGGGTGACGTTTCGCGTACTTCGCATTCCAGCGATCTTGATCACGTACCGACATGATGATCATTCCAACTTGTCCGGATTCGGTTCACCGCATATGACCGGTTTCCAGCAACGGCACACACCGTCCCGCATCGTGACACCGACGACTTGCTCTCTGGTACTACGGTTTTGTACGCTCGGTCAGTTCCGAACGGGTTACTGATGTTGTCAAGTTCGGGATTCATGGATCGATGAAGTAACAGCTCGTGAACGTCACGGATCAGTCTGTTCGGCTGCGATCAGGCCCAGCTCGTCCGCAATTGACTGCATAGCCGCGATCACGAAGGCAATATGCTCGTTCAAATCAACGTCGAGGTCCTGAGCACCACTGATGATATCCTGCCGCTGAATCGCGGCAGCGAAGGAGGCCTGCTTCATCTTTTTGCGAACGCTTTTCGGAGCCAGCCCCTCCAGGCGTTTTGGACGCACTAGCGCGCACGCACTGATGAACCCACACAGTTCGTCGCACGCATACAGAGCTTTGTCCATTAGCGAGACCCGTGGACAGTCCTCAAGGTAATCGGCATGTGATTTGATCGCATAGATGATCTCCTGCGGATAACCACGATCGGCAAGGATGGCAGCCCCTTTGAGAGGATGGTCGGGCGGATCAGGCCATTTCTGATAGTCAAAATCATGCAGCAGCCCCACAGTCCCCCATGTTTCCTCTGCCTGATCAAACCTGCGGGCATAAGCCCGCATTGCTGCCTCAACAGCCAGCATATGCCGAATCAGACTTTGGCTCGTGGTGTACTCATTAAGCAAAGCCAGATCTTCCTCTCGTGACATCCGGTTCCCCATCAGTGTTGATCGCAAAACACGAGCACGTTTAACAAAACGTAAGGCGCGTTCCACTGCACAGGTCGTTCTTCATGGCCGACCGGATGCATGCATCCAGTCGGTGGCAAATCACTCTAAATTCATGGAAACACGCTGTTGTCTGATCACAACTCCGGGTGAAACCGATGGTCACCCCGCCGGTAACATTCGAGGTATACCTGCCAGCTTCACAGCCCGGTCAGGCACCTGATTCGATCGATTTCATCCGTGTCCAGACTGAAGTCATAAACATCAAGATCCGCCTGCATATGATCGACATTCGTTGTCCCTGTCAACGCAGTCATTCCGAGCTCCAGTGCGAACCTGAACGTGATCTGTGCAGCAGTTCGGGCATGACGCTTTGCAATTCGGGAAATCAACGACGATCCCAGCACGGCCCGGTTCGCAGTCAGTAATGAAAACCCCTGATAAACCATGCCTCGAGTCTGGCAAAATTCTCTGACCGGACCATCCCATCCCTGCACAGCGTAGCATCTGTTTTGAACAACATGCGGCTGAATGTGAGCATGCCGGCAGAAGAGTTTAAGCTGTTCCAGAGAGACGTTACTGACACCGATCAATCGAGTCAGTCCACGGTCATGAATGGCCTCAATCGCCCGCCAGACAGCACGATCGCCGGGTGTCAGGCCGTTCGCCGTTTCCGGACCATGCAACAGAAAACAATCGACGTTTTCTACACCCAGATGTTCCAGCGAACCGGCAAACGACTGGTCTACCTGGTCGGGAATCGATGCTGACGGGTCGTAGGGCAGACGACGATCCTGACCACGACGGAAGGTAAACTTGGTTTGCAGGAACAAATTTTCCCGAGTCACCATTCCGCGGGCGATTGACGTTCGGATCGCCTGTCCAACCGCGGATTCGTGATAATGTCGTCGCTGATTAGCCGTATCGATTCCACAAAATCCCTGGCTGATCGCCAGTTCAGTCAACCGCTGCGTCTGCTCCTTCTTCCAGGCGGTTCCATAAATAAGCCGGGGGATTTCGATCCCATTGATCAAAGCCGTCTGGTGAGTCATCCGGTCCTCCAGGCAGCATTCGAATCGGAACACGCGCCAGCAGAAACATCGGGTTCACTAATGATAACGAAGTGTTCAAACAGAACGTCACGGAGATCTGCAGTCATCTTCCCGCCTCACTCGTGTTGTCCAGTGCATCAAGTTCAACCGCACCTTCTCGAACTGCGGATGCCAGCTCGACGGTTACCAGCAGTGCCATGGCGCCACCGCGGTCGTCCGTTCCAAGAATTGCGCTGCGGTCAAGGTAATCCCGAAAACTGTTCTGTTTACCGGTCCCCGTGCAGACATCCACCAGATGACCGTCCGGCCCGATACGGCATTTGATGGATTCCCAGGCGCGCTGCAGAACCGGCTCGTACTTTTTCCGATCCAGCCACCCGTTTCGAAGCCCGCGTGCAATCGCAAACGTGGTCATACATGTCACGGTCAGTTCGCGATAACTCTCCGGATGATCGACGACCTGATGCCACATCCCCGTTTCATCCTGATAGCGAATCATCGAGTTGAGATGAGATCGATACACCTGCAGCATTCGGCTGTGATGTGAACTGCCCACTGGAAGATCACTCAGACACAGAGCCAGCCCCAGTGCGGGAAACCCATTTCCACGCCCCCACGCAGTCCCGTCCGGATCGATCGGTGAGTGCTGGTGCAGCCCGTCGTCTCGCAAATTCAGATCAAGCATGAACTGCAGATGACGCATCGCCATGTCGAAGTATTTGGTCTGGCCGGTCAGGTGACCAGTCCGCACCAGAATCGGCGTCCCCATGAAAACAGCGTCGCTCATTTCACTGTGGAATGGCATCACCGATTTCGGTGCACCGTCATTGTCAAATCCAAGATCTGCGGCAGCCCGTGCCAGTGCGGTGTAACGATCGTCTGCTGTCCGTTCGGCCAGATCGCCGAAGACCAGATGTCCGGACAACGTGCTCCCGGAAGGAGCGTCCCCCAGCGCCGACCTCGAACCGTCTGCATAGGGACTAACAATCCGCTTCACATCATTGATGTGCTGTTGACTCCCCGTCAGCTCTCCCAGTCTCATCCGGCCGATGAGTGCCAGCGCAGGAATGTACGCGACTGAAGGCAGCTTGTGTCCGTAAACACGGCTGAGTTCCTCCGCAATTTCGACGGGCCGGCGTCTTCGTCTTTGGATCAGTTGATTTTCAGCGGTCCCACGTGGAAACGAGTGACTCTGTCGGACCAGCGAGACCAGTGATTCCACCACACCGACGCCCTTCGGAGCTTCAACGTTGACTGCACCGATCGTGCCCACGTCGCACGCGGCGTGTTTCATCAATGCGCCGGCCAGACACTTCGAATCATCGACCGGACTCATGTCCCATTTCAGTGTATTTCCATCACGTACGACGATCACCAGATCGGGTGCGAGCATCCCGATCCACCGCCACAAATAAAGGTCCTCCGGGTGATCAACATCGCTGTAGGCCGTTCCGACCGGAGGAAAGCTACTGCCTTTGTGTGAGGGGCTGTCAGGATGTGTGTCCGGGACCAGACCTATCGTCAGGTTTCGACCTGCCGTCGTCTGTTTCGTGTTCCTGTGGATTTCTGTCCATTCATTCAGGACTCCTTCGCGCGTTGCCGGCCCGGAACATTCGTCGAGGACAATAAGAACCCGATACTGTGAACTCGACATATCCAAAAGGCCCGTCGTGACGAGAACCGGAATCGGTGTGTTTCTGCGTGTGACTCCAAGTGCCGTGAGGATTGCATTTGAATCTGCTGCGGCTTCCGCATACTCCGGAAAACGGGATGCAATCTCTGATGATTGAGCAGTACCGTCAGAGCAAACAGCCACGAAGAGCAACACAACAGGCAATGGTCCGAACATGGTGTGACAAGACATAAGTTTTGATTGCCTTTTGTATTTGTCGCAGAAGCACCGTATCTGCCGAAAAAAAGGACAGGCACATTGCCAGAAAAAATTAACACAACATTCGATGTCTGCGCCGATGACGGTCCGAAGCCACATTGGCTGGCGAATTTCGGGTAGATCCGGGGCAATGATCTCCCTGTTGTTTCCCTGTATACTCCTGGCGAAAATCAAATTTCCTGTCAGCCGGCATCGTCCCTGCACGTGTCGGTGACCGTCGACGGCAGTAACCAGAAACGGGCAAGTCATCTGATCGTCGGAAGTCTCAGGTGAACGGTTACACGAGAGGAGTCTCTGATGCGGAGCAAATTGGCTATTGGAACATGGTTGACAGTGGCTGTTGTCGCCCTCAGCTGTCCTGAACAAGCCAGGGCCGAACAGGCCAGGGACGAATACTGGAAACTCGGCTGGGGTGTCTTCGGTACGGGCTTGGAGCATGCAAAGCTCGAGCGTATCAGATGGGACTGGATCATGGTATGTCACGGTAGTGAGGACATAGAAGGGAGCAACCTCGCGGTCAACGAGGCACTGAAATACAACCCGGATCAGACATACCTGGTGCGGCTCTGGCCGATTATGGGCCTGGGCAGGTTCCCGGAATACGCCAACCGGGCCACCTTCCTGGAATATTACTTTGAGCCGAAGGTTCGAGCCGCAGTCAGAGAGACAATTAAGCCGAACATGGACGCCGTCCTCAACGGCATAGACAAGCCTGAGAACATACTGGGGTTTACCTTCCAAGAGGAAATCCCAGCGCACTGGGGACCATCTCTCCGCACGAGAAAGACGCGCGTCGACCTCAAGCACTACGGGACGCAGATCGCCGAGGAGATGGGCGTGAAAACATTCCAGTGGAACGCCGAGACTAAGACACACGTTTGCGGTATTTACGCGAACACGCTGAGGGACATCTACAGTTATATCAGGTCCCTTGCTCCGGGCAGGAAGGTCTTCCACTGGCAGCACACTTACACAGGGACGATAGGCCGAGTCAGTACGCCAAGAACAGAGGAGCAGCGTCCCCTCCTCCGGGGCCCCGATGATGACCCGATGAAGCTCAACTATCTTCCCATGAAACTCTCTGATGTGATCTGCCCGGGGGGGGGGGACGGGCTTTTCACCTATCCGAGTACGACTAGTACATCGAAGAGGTACATGGAGCTGGTCAAAGAGCATAACTGGCCGTACTTCTCTCAGCTGTCCCATCCGAGGGGCATGCACGTAGCCCCTGGGAAGAGTGCGAAAAGCTGGCCATGACGCGTGATCCGCTTAACTGGGGGAGCTTCTTTTTCTACTGGGGGCACTGTCTCGGGCATCGGGCTGGCGACGCCCCCAGCATATCGAAAGACCGCCACGGCGGCCGCCAGAAGGAGTTCGGGGGCTACCAGGATGCGGCCGTGCATCAGAGGATCTTTCAGAACCGCCACAAGGTGGGCATTGACGCACTGCTGAGCTATCTGCGCCCAAGGGTGCTGGTGCACGCGCCGCTGTCAGTGCTCAAAGAAAAAGGACGCGTCCTGCTGACCGTGTTCGTACACAACCCCCGCAACATCGATTACTGGCCGGAGTACCTCAGCAAGACCCAAACGATGCGGGAGGTTTCTGTCACGCTTAACGCACCAACGGGCATACAAGACCTTCAACTCCGTTTTTATCAAATAGGATTTCCACAGAAGTCTTTTTTCATCCAAGCCAATCAAAACATATCAACATTGGCGCATACATAAACACATCACATTTATATTTAATCAAATGAACTCCACCCGCCAACCCACCACCGAATACCATATCCCGGGCCAACCAGTTTATAAACCCATTCAAATATCAAAACAGGACGACGCACAGATCACACCTGCTTTGAGGATTGCAGAGATAAACCCCACAACTCGATTAACGCAAATAGTCATGTCAACACCGGGAGAACAACATGAAATTCAATAATATAAATGTACATATTAGCGAACGTGCCAATATTCATAAAGACGTTAAAATTGGTGACAATGTCACCATATACGATAATGTTGAAATCATGCCGGGCACAATCATATCGAATCATTGCGTGATAGGAGAACCTTTAAGTCGCTATTACGATGAAGGTGCCAGTTACGAAAACCCTGTTACCCGAATCAAAAAAAACAGTTTAATTAGAAGTCATACAATAATATATGCGGGCTCTTCTTTTGGGGAGGGTTTTCAAACGGGACATCGTGTTACCATCAGAGAAAAATCCAACTTCGGTGAATTTTGTTCTGTTGGCACCTTATCGGATATTCAAGGATATTGTTCTGTAGGTAATTACTCGAGATTTCATTCCAATGTTCATATTGGACAACAGTCCATAATTGGAAACTATGTATTCATCTATCCATATGTTGTACTTACCAATGACCCAACCCCTCCCTCTGAACATATTGTGGGTCCCAACATTGGAGACTATTCTCAAATTGCGACAAGCAGTGTTGTTTTGCCTGGTATTAAAATTGGAGAGCACAGTCTCGTTGGAGCAGGAACAGTTGTCAGTAAAAATGTCGACGCGTACTCTTTGGTTGTGGGTGCACCAGGGAAAATATTAAAAGATGTAAGAGAGATTAAAGACAGAAAAACAGGAGAACCTTACTACCCCTGGCCACAAAGGTTTTCTAGAGGAATGCCTTGGGAAAAGATCGGTTTCGAACAGTGGTCAAAATCCTTATGATTTCGCAATGCACTTCACACAAAATAACGACCCTGTACGGGTTCCGAGGTGAACCGGCCGCTTTCCCGGCTCATTGCTATCAAGGTCGAATGCAGCAAATCGCCCGCTGCCGAAATAGCGATTAGTACAGAGACCTTTATTCCCCGCTTCCAGACCCACCGGCTCGAATATGCTGCTGAAAAACCACGGGTCGAGTCTGGTTTTGGTCTCAGGGAAGCTGCCAGACCGCGAATAATCATCAAGCCGTTAAACATTCCGGTGACCGAAAAGCCTCCTGTCAGCATAGACGGAGAAAACATAACCTACGACGGTGAGGTGAAACTGGGCCGCCAACTGGTCATATCGCCGGACGGCAGCGCCAAAATCAGTCCGAGCAACATGATCAGTCCGCTGAACGAAAACCTGCGGGACGAGGCTTCCCCTACCGGATTCAGGATATTCGAGGACGGGTACGGAATAGGTTCCTACACTGCAAACCTCCCCCCTTGAAATCGGCAAGGAGTACCTGCTGGAGTTCGAGGGCATGGCTACCGGCGGCGCCAACACCCAGGTGGCCTGCGCTTCGTGGGGCAATTCGAGAAGGATTATCACGTAGACAAGCGGTATCAGCTCTGGATAGGCCTGCATGGCCGGTTCACCGATAAGTGGTCGAAGGTAAACCATACCTTCGTTCTGCCGGAGGGAGGCACCGGATTTTACACATTGTACTTTTACTGGTTCCCTAAGAAAGGCGCGATATCCTATGGGAACTTCAGCCTCGTTCCCGTGGGCGAGGACCGGGATGTTTCCGATCGTATAAAGGACAAGATGCCGCTATTGCAGCCCGGCAGGCTTAATCACGTGTCTTATCGGGACGCAACTGGCGAGAGGCATTATCCGAAGGTGGAAGTGGGCCTCGATTTGCCGTCCCGCTGAGATCCTCCGCCAGGGTCAGAATCCGGGTCAACGAAGATCTCAATATCATATGCGACTACGGGTTGATCGATTTTCCTCTAATCATCCGGAACTGTGGACTCGCCACGATTGTTTCTACCGCTACCGCAAAACGAAAGTCACCGGTGGAAAGTCGAACCAGCATCGTGTCCAGCAGTGGTGTGTCGGAAAGCTGCACCTCGCGTCCCAGCGCGTAACCCAGCAGCTTTCGGCAGAACTGCCTCAAAAATTCTTCCCGACGTTGTTCCAGCAGATAGCCCCGCAGTCCGGCAAGTCCTTCAATCTTTGTTCCATCCGGCAGTGTTGTTTGGGAACTGATCTTTTGGCCTCGCGAATCTATCTGTCGATAACGACCGATGGCATCGAATTCCTCTAAAGCAAAACCGAACGGATCAATGCGCGCATGACATTTTGCACA
Organism: Fuerstiella sp.; assembly: GCA_022447225.1. Taxonomy (NCBI): domain Bacteria; kingdom Pseudomonadati; phylum Planctomycetota; class Planctomycetia; order Planctomycetales; family Planctomycetaceae; genus Fuerstiella; species Fuerstiella sp. The sequence continues at coordinate 144,522 of JAKVAZ010000008.1, forward strand.
CGCCGCCGCGCTGCTGTGCTGTTCAATCAGTTGCCGCTCGGTCAGACCTTCCGGAGGACCATCGGGAAGCTGTGGTACATTTTTGGGCGGGCGCGGAAGCTTCTCACCAAGCAGCACTTCGCTCACCCAGTTGCCTCGCAAAATCGGACTCGTGCGAGTGGTTCCTGACTGTTTCGCCAGCGTTGTTGCCAGCCCGAGGATCCCACCTCGACCGTACTGATGTACGCCCTCGACGCGTCGCCATGCGTCCCCTTCAATCCCCGACATCCCATAGAATTTTCCAAGTCGGCTGTTCACGAACGTGTGATCAGCATCCAGCAGACTCAGCAGTGAACGGTCGTTTTGAAACAGATCAGTGAAAAAACGAATCGATTCTTCATACATGTCGCTGCGGAGTTCCGTGAATTCAGGAAAATGTGTTTCACTCTTTGTTTCATAAGGATCGAACAGATGGATGTGCAGCCACTGCCCCGCAAACTCTGTGGCCAGTCGTCGCACGCGGGAATCCTGAAGCATGCGTCGCGTCTGCCGCAGGAGTTCCGTGTTTGCATTATGACCATCGGAGACGTCGTTCTCACCATACAGACCAGGGTCGGGTCTGCCGCCACTCCCTGTCAATCGACCGGCCCCGGCTGCAGCAAGAAGTTCATCGTCGGGCATTGAGGACCAGAGGAAATAGCTCAGGCGGTTGGCAAGTTCCCGATCGGAGACCACTGCGGCGCGCCCATCGGCTGCCTCTTCCAGCCTGTACAGGAAAGGGGCCGCGACAAAAACACGGGCCAGTGTGTACCGGAATGCTTCTTCGTGGGGCAGTTCCAGTTGACGCAGCCGGCGATACAGGTCGCGCAATTCCTGATCTTCAATTTCGGTGATCGGGCGACGCCACGCTCGCTCCGTAAACTGCACCAGCGCATCCAGATGTTTTGCCTCGGATTCCTCGAGTAACGTTCGAAATGAATCGGCGCGGGCGTTGAATTTCTCCACCGCTGCATCAAATATTCCGGCCTGTGGCTGATCAATCGTGGTTTCCAGAAGGGAATCCAGCACATCGATCAACCGCAGCGGTTCCCGGCTGACGTAATACAGATCGTCCCACAGCCGGTCCAGCTGAACCGACTGCCCCTTGTCAAGCATGAGTCGAGCCAGATGATCATCCTCCCGGTATAACAGCGTGAGGGTCAGCAGTTCATCGACGGGTACAATCTGGGTATAGCATAGTGCCGCTGGAAACAGTCTGCGAAACTCTTCGGTGGCTGCTTCAAATCGTTTCCAGGCACTACTGTTTTCGGTCACAACAATCGGACGTCTCCAGGTGACAATTCGTTTGTTGGCTCCAAGGTTCAAATCGTCATATTTCACACCGATTTCACCAGGAAACAGTCCTGATACAGCATCAGGAGTGCCTGCCACCACATCCGTCTGCACACTTCCTTCGTCGCCGGATCCCGGCTGGAGTGCCGCTGTTGTCACCAGCTCCCGACCAGCCAGATCGGGGGGAATATGCAAAGTAATCACAGATGGTGCACGAACACAGACAGACTCTGCTTCGATCGATTTGCCATCGACAGTGACCCAGTCACGCAACAGCACGTCGGGCTGATCTTCAGCAACCAGTCTTGGCTGCGTCCACACGACAAAGTCGTGTTCATTCCCGTCTCCCGCGTCTCCTGCAACGAGCGAAACGACAAACTCACCGGCCTCCTGGCCGTCTTCCGGGACAGGAATTTCCATTCGCAGCTCGTGCTGTGTCAGCAAAGGACTGACCGCCTCCATCCACCTCGTTCGGGTTCCTTTACGACCCAGTAACCCCACCGGGTTGAAGGTCCACAATCCCTTTTGCCATGCACCAACATGGGCAACCAAAGCCGCCGTATCTCCCGACGTGGCGCTGCGCCAACGAGAACACAGATCGTTCAGCAGAAGTGACTGATTGTCCCCCGTCAGTGTCGTCCAAAGGGCCGACAAATATTTTGCGTTCAGATCATGTTGTTCGGCAACGGCCTGAATCGTCGTGTGACCTGCTGTGAGCGAATCGCGTTTGGCAATCGTTGCCGCAAAATACCTTTCCAGTGGAATCCGACCGGCTTTTCCAAGATGTGACATGCCATACCCATAGTGGTCCGCAAGCTTCTCAATCACACTGAAGTCATCGTAAAATCTACGGATCCTGGCCAGGCTTTCATCCGTCCAGTCGCGCCGTGTGGTGTGGACTGAAAATCGAAATTCTTCGGGCAGCAGCACCGCATGCGCCGCGATCTGTTTGCCTGCATCCAGGTACTTTCGCAGCAGACCAGGCGACATGACCAACGCGTTACCTGTGTTGGTAAATCCTTCTCCGGCTGCGCCTTCGGTGGGAAGTTCGCGGACAGGATCCAGAGCGACTCCGATCAGATCACGAATCGTCCATGTGTATTCCGCGTTTGTGAGCCGTCGCAGCACAACCGGACCGGGGTCTCCGGCCCCCGCCAGTGCCTCGGCATGCGTGTATCGTTCGATCCAGCTGCGCAGCGAAGCCTGCTCCTGAGATGTCAACTGCGGCGAATCTTCCGGCGGCATTTCGCCCAGATCCAGCATCTCGATCACCTTAAGCCATACCTGCGTCGCGCTCCGCACGTCTTTCAACGATGTGAACCGTTCGAGATCAAGGTCGCCCTCCTGGCGTTCGGTTGAGTGACACTTGAAGCAATATTGATTCAGTACCGGACGAACGTCCTGATCGTACTGCGTCCTCAGTGAATCGAAAGAGTCCGCTTCCTCAGCCACAACGAAAACGAAACTAAACAGGAGACTCAGACAAATACCCAAAGCCGTCGTTATGGATCCAGAGATGACCGAAAACACGGAGCAGTACCTAACCGGATCATTTTTCTGAGCCGGTCCGCACATCACGAAAGGATTTCCCCGACCGGTCGAGCCAGTTCCTGGACTCCGGTAAGTCGTTCGTCGAGCCCGCGATGCCGAACCGTAAAACGAGCGTGGTCGATTCCCAGCCGATTAAGAATCGTTGCATTCAGATCGCGGATATGAACCGGGTCACGCAGGATGTTGTAACCAAACTCATCGGTTTCGCCGTGAGTCACGCCACCCTTAATGCCTCCACCTGCCAGCCACATCGAATAACACTTCGGATGGTGGTCGCGACCATAATTCGTTTTGGTCAAAGTCCCCTGGCTGTAAATCGTACGTCCAAATTCACCACCACAGATCACCAGGGTATCTTCCAGGAGACCACGCTGTTTCAAGTCCTGAATCAGTGCCCAGGCTGGCTGATCCAGTTCTTTGGTCTGTCGCGGAAGTCGCGATGGCAGGCTGCCGTGATGATCCCAGCCGCGATGAAAAATCTGGATGAAGCGAACATCACGTTCGGCCATTCGCCGTGCCAGCAGACAGTTGTGACCAAGTGTCCCTGGCTTCAGCACGTCTTCACCGTACATGTCCAGAATATGCTTCGGCTCTCCGGAAATATCCACCAGATCAGGAACCGATGACTGCATTCGGAAAGCCATTTCATATTGAGCGATTCGCGTCTGCGTTTCCGGATCGCCAACGTCCTGGTGAATCCGCTGGTTCATCGCCTGCAACCTGTCGAGCATCAAACGTCGAGTCTCCGGACTGACGCCGCCGGGGTTGGACAGATACAGAACAGGATCTCCCTGGGCACGGAAGGCCACTCCCGCGTGCGTCGATGGCAGGAACCCGCTGCCCCACAGGCGCGAATACAAGGCCTGCCCACGGGGTTCGCAGTTCAACACAATAAATTCCGGCAGGTTGCGGTTCAGACTACCGAGTCCGTAGCTGATCCATGCCCCCAGTGTGGGTCGCCCGGGAATCTGGTTCCCGGTCTGGATAAAGGTGATGGCCGGATCATGATTGATCGCTTCCGTCCAGACGGTGTGGACAGTCGCTACTTCGTCAGACATCGAACCGATTTTTGGTAACAGTTCGCTGACCCATTTTCCGCTGTCACCATGTTGCCGAAACCGAAATGTGGACGGGGCAATAGGAAACCGCGACTGCGACGCGGTCATGTTAGTCAGCCGCTGTCCCTGACGAACTGATTCAGGCAGATCTTTGTTGAACCAGTCGACCATTTTCGGCTTGTAGTCATACGTGTCCAGTTGCGACGGCGCACCGGCCATAAACAACCAAATCACACGTTTGGCGCGCGCAGGAAAATGCTGATGCGGTCTGTCTGTCGTGGAATCACCGACGGCTGTTTGGCCAAGTATTCCCGCCAGTGCCGCTGCACCCAGGCCCTTCGATTGATGTCCGAAAAACTGCCGCCGGGTTTCGAGGTTGATCCATTGATCGATTGGATGTGTGTTCATAGTTCATTTGTTAACAAAGTCGTCACGGTTCATCAGTGTGTTTGCCACAATGGTCCACGCTGCCAGTTCGGCTTCATTCAACTTCTCATCCGGTTTGCTGTCCCCGGTCTGGACAAGCTCTTTTGCGGCTTCCGGCTGTTGTTGAAACATGGTTCGCAACTCACCGGCGACAGTCATCATATCGTCCAGATCCGCAGAACCGGCCGGTCGGCTGAGTACGGTCGTCAGCATCTGTTCTGCACGAGACCGCTCATCTTCGGTCCCCCGGATTATGTTTTCTGCAAGCCGACGGGCTGACTCCACAAACTGCGGATCATTCATCAGGACCAGTGCCTGAATGGGTGTGTTGGTGCGTTCGCGTCGGACGGTGCACTGTTCTCGTGTGGGCGCGTTGAATGCAGCCATGGACGGTGGAGGCGATGTGCGTTTCCAGAAACTATAAACGCTCCGTCGATAGAGCGCGTCACCCGAATCAGCTTTGAAAACTCGAGTGTTGCTGCCGACAATGGCCACGACTTTCCAGAGTCCTGCCGGTTGGTAGGGTTTGACACTGGGACCACCAAGATCCCGCCGCAGTAACCCGCTGACTGCCAGTGCCTGGTCACGCAGAACCTCCGCATCCAGACGCAGACGCGGACCTCTGGAGCAAAACCGATTGTCGGCGTCCTGCTCCAGTTTTTCAGGTGTAACGACACCACTTTGACAGTACGTCGAAGATGTGAGAATCAGTTTCAGAATATGATTAACGTTCCAGCCGGACTCAATAAATTCGACAGCCAGCCAATCGAGCAGTTCAGGGTGTGACGGACGATCTCCCATCACTCCAAAATCTTCGGATGTTTTGACCAGCCCCGTACCGAAGACAGATTGCCACAGACGATTGACCATGACACGTGCGGTCAATGGATGATCGGGGTGGACCAGCCAGCGTGCCAGATTCAGACGGTTCTGCAAAACGGCTTCCCCTGAGTCGCCGGACTGAAAATCTGCACCGGGAAAGTTGAGGACTGCCGGGATCCCGGGTGTGACTTCTTCCCGACGCTGATCGTACTCGCCGCGTTCCAGCACCCAGGCACGGGGGTCGGACGGTTGCTCCTGCATGACCAGCGTCGTGGTGGAGCGTGAATAAATGAAGTCTCTGCGAATCTGTGTCCTGGCAAGCTGTTGCAGTGTGGCAACAGATTCCGGATTGACTGCCTGACGGTGAAATGACCTGGCCAGATCCTGCTGATGTTCGTCAAGCTCGTTCCATGCTGTGTCAGTCCGTAACAGCTGTCGTAACAGATGTTGCTGTGCGAGCAGTTGTACTTCCTGGTTTGTGATCCAGCGTTGGTAGATGCGAATGTCACTCAAACCCGCCGTGGGCAAATTGGTGCCAATCTGCAAAGGCGTTGCCGGCAGTTCCGTGGCATCAATCAGGTCTTCGGTGGAGTTCCGCAGTACTCCCGCACGACCATTCACCAGAATACTGATTGACGAATTGGATTGTCCTCCGGAGTAGCGAACGCACACCTGCTGCCATGATCGAGGTTTCAACGCGGCTTCCCCCGGCAACAGCGCTCGAACGCGATTTCCCTGTCCGTCATGCATCTCAAAGCTCAGCCCCCCCTGAGTATCACCGGAAATTTTCCAGCCGATAGTCTTGCTGTCTTCCGATTTTTCAGTCTCGGTTTTGGATGTCTGATCGAACACGGTTGTGGACATCAACCGGTCCGGCGTCCGGTACCAAAAACTGATGGTGAGTGGTTGATCGGTTCGATTAACCGGCAATTCCGCGCCAAGGGATCCTCCTTCACCAAATCGAATTCCGCGGCGTCCCACGGGATGATCCGTCGCCCATTCGGCCGATTCCGGCAATTTTACGGAGGTGCCTTCTGCTTCTGTGAGCGACATCGACAGTACCAGGTCGTCGTCCGCAATCGGATGCGTCATCTCCTGTGAACGAGACGACCACCAATCTTCAACACGGGACGCAGACGTATCCGGTTCGGAACGCAGACGTTTCCGAAGAGCGTGCAGTTCATTCCATTCCTGTTCATATTCCTGGGGTGGCAGGGCCACCACAGGAGGTGTGTCCTTTTGATTGCCATCCATTGCCGGTGTGGTCGTGTTGTTGAAGAACGCACCCAGCTGGTAAAATTCCCGCTGACTGATCGGGTCATATTTGTGATCGTGGCAAACAGCACAGCCGGCAGTGAGTCCCAGAAACACGGTGGCCGTTGTCTCGACTCGGTCGACCATGTACCGCACGTGAACCTCTTCAGGAATCGCTCCACCTTCTGACGTTGTGATGTTGCAGCGGTTGAAGCCGGTGGCGATGAGCTGATCACGCGTCGGTTCGGCGAACAGGTCACCCGCCAGCTGTTCGACAACAAACTGGTCAAACGGCATGTTGGTATTGAATGCCCGCACAACCCAGTCACGATACGGCCACATCTCTCGATAGTTGTCGACGTGCATTCCGTGCGTATCACCATATCTCGCCGCATCCAGCCAGTAGCGGGCCCGATGCTCCCCGGAGTGTTCGGACGACAGCAGCCGATCAATGTAGTCTTCCCAGGCAGTGACAGATGCGTCATTGATGAACGTACTGAGCATTTCCCGGGTGGGTGGCAGTCCGGTCGCATCGAGCGCTGCACGCCGAGCCAGAATGTAACGATCAGCCGGGCTGTTTGGCTTCAGCTTCATTTCACTGAGCGCCTGCAGAATGAAACGATCGATCGAATTCTTCGACCATTCGTCGGCCCCGCTTACCAGTGGCGGCACTGCTCGTTCCGGCTTGACAAACGACCAGTGCTTTTGCCAGTCAGCTCCCTCACGGATCCAGCGAGCCAAAAGCTGCTTGTGCTCGGGATTGAGTGACTTTCGGTCCGCCGGAGGCGGCATCACCACTTCCGGGTCGTCACTGGTGATTCTGGAAATCAACTCGGATGCTTCTACGTCGCCAGGCACAACAGCCCCGCTCTGAATTGCCATATCTCGCAGATCAAGACGCAGGTCCGCCTTGCGGCTCGCCGCATCAGGTCCGTGACAGGAAAAGCAATATTCGGAGAGAATCGGACGAATGTCATCGTTGAATCGAATCGCACCAGTGTCAGCCGTCTCACCGGCTGACGTGACAGATGTCAGGATGACGAACCAGATGGTTACGTGTATTGAACTGATTTTCATGTGACACAACCGAAAGCGGAACTTGTCAGGCGGACCACCGAGGTCAATCTGTTTGTTATAATATAATGTCATTCCCACCGCATTCGACCTTCCGAGATCTCAATCTCGTGTAACCCGAATCCGCCCTGAACGAGAACAGCGGAGTGTTTTTTACACCCGTGCATGGTACTTTCGAAGCGTCCTGTAATCAAAAGGCAAGTCCATGAAACGACGCACGGCTCTTCAAACGGGATTGACACTCGCTCTCGGCACTCGTGCGCTGGCGACTCCACATAAGACCGGACTGGAAATGGCGGAACAGGTATTGACCCGATCCGTCCGTTCCGGCGAGGTGGAAGCGGCAGCATTATTCGTCCGCCACAGGGAAACAGTATTTGTCCGCTCATTCGGTGCCGCACAGACCAGGGACGCGATTTTTCTGCTCGCCTCTATCTCCAAACCAATCACCGTCGCAGCGGTAATGACGCTCTTTGAGGAGAATGAATTCCGGCTAAATGATCCTGTCGGTAAGTTCATTCAGGAATTCAGCGGTGACGGCCGCGACCGCATTACCATGCGGCAGTTGTTCACACATAACTCCGGTTTACCCGATCAGTTGCCACAGAATCAGAGACTCAGGGCCGGTCATGCTGAGCTTGCAGAATTCGTTGAAAGTGCCATACGCACCCCGCTGTTGTTTCCCCCAGGATCACAGTACAGCTATTCCAGCATGGGAATTCTCCTCGCCAGTGAAGTGGCCCAACGGATCAGCGGTGAGCCAATCGACTCGCTGATCAATCAACGAGTGTTTCAGCCACTGAAGATGAAACATTCCGCACTGGGCGTTGGTAAGCTCGATCCCGAATTACTCATGCGCTGCCAGGTGGAGAATGCCGCTCCGGAATCCGGGTCCGGTGATGCGAACGCCAAAGACTGGGACTGGAATAGTGACTATTGGCGCAGTCTGGGTGTTCCGTGGGGAGGTGCTCACGGTTCAGCGGAAGATGTCGGGCGATTCCTGGATGCCTTCCTGCACCCGCAACACAAATTGCTTCAGCCTGAGACGGCACGCATGATGGTCACAAATCACAACCCACCTGGCGTTCGTCCGCGAGGCCTTGGTTTTGATCTGGGAAGTGGCTCCGGCGGACCATCACAATCTGGCAAAGTCTTTGGCCACACCGGATCGACGGGAACCCTGTGCTGGGCGGACCCGGAATCGGATTCTCTGTGTGTGGTACTCACCACTCTGCCGGCGCGCCCGGGACAGCCGCATCCACGTCACCAGGCATCGCACCGTGTCGCTGACGCAGTGAGCGGAAGTTGCCGGAATCCGCCGGGGCGATGATCGAACCGGCAAGGTGCACAACAAGGCCCTGATCACCGGACTCATTGATCACCAGGTTCAGCCCGGACTAGCAGCTAGAGATGCACCGTCACAACGCTGTGTGGTACGACCTTCACCAGGAATTTGGAACAGTCCGGATCTCAGTACTGCTGCCCCCGTCGAAACAAAATACTGAAGATCCATTGCTGCCGGTCAAAGGGAGAATTGTGAAAAGAAAATGGACGGCCAGGGTGCTCGACGTTCCAGTCCCATGCCCGTTTGCATCTACAGACATCGTTCAAACGCCACGGAACAAATGGTGTAGACGCTGCTGAATGCGGTTCGAACGATTGCCGGAAACGCTCGGCCGGAAGACAACCGGACGGCCGTCGGTGTCGTCCGTGGCTGATCACAAAAAATGCCACCCGCATCAAGAAAGATACAGATGGCTATCAGAAGCCGGACTGGTCATGCGGCATTTAGTTACGGGTGAAGTTGATTGCTGCGGTATTCATTCCAGCGACCTTGAAACTGAAATTGTTCTGACTGTCGTTTGTCATGCTGCCTTCCAGACGCTGGCTGTCATTGTCTCGAATCAGCGTCAGTGAACCGTTGCCGACCATAAAGCGACCGGAAAAGCTGCTGGCGATTCCCGCTTTGTTGGTGGCACTCCAGCGGAAGTTTCCATCAGCCTGAAGAATCAGTTGAACATGAGCACCATTGCCCAGGGTTGCGGTCCAGTTGCCCACGTGAGTGGGAGTCTGAGTTTGAACGGGAGCCGACTGCGGAGGCGCAAAACCACCCAGAGCCTGCAATGCGGTCAGCTGTAGGTTACCGTTTTGTGCCGGAACGGGAGCTGTCTGCTGTGGGGCTGACTGTTGCTGAGGAGTAAACTGCTGCTGTTGTTGAGGAGCAAACTGCTGCTGTTGTTGAGGAGCAAACTGCTGCTGTTGTTGAGGAGCAATCTGCTGCTGTTGTTGAGGAGCAATCTGCTGCTGAGACGGATGTATTGATACCGGTGGTGCAGACAGGGAGTAGCCATAATGGTGACGAGACAGTTGGCTACGATAATGAGATAAACGGCTAATGTAGTGGCCGCGGAATCCGCCGCGTCGTCCGCGGCAACCCGCCTGAACATCCTGAGCGATCGCCAGTGCCCCCATCGTCATCACAGCTGCCAGGAGTGTTCTTCGTGAAAATGTCATCGTTGTGTTCCTTTGTCGGTGTTTTCAGTGGTTGAGTGTTTTCTTGAGTACATTCACCTCAGCGGAAACTCTGTGAGTTTGTTACAGCAGTTTTTGGATATTCTTAATTCGTGCGACCCGGCAGGGGACAGACAAGCCAGAGCACAGGCCCGGTATTCCGGCCTCGATTCTCGGTTAAATCAGCGTTTTTGAACTCAGGAATCAGACACTGGTGCGTTTGGCTTTTCATCAACGGTCGGGATCCGGCGGACCAGAGGTGCACTTGCCTGATTATGCCTGGTGAGCCACTCCCGTCCGTTGGTTCACACCGCCCCGGCTAAGGTCACGTTTTTCACAGACAACAAAAATAAAAACGGTCGCAGCGTTTCCCGGAGGAAGTCACTGCGACCGTTTCGGAAATGGCTCAACCCTGAACCAGCTTCAGTCGCTCAACCATGACGCCAGCACGTTGGCAGGATCTTCCGTGGTCGCCGTCGGTGCCAGGTCCTTCTTTGCCAGATTGCTGAGCTTAGCTACATATTCCATGGTGCTCTTCAGAACCATGGGAGTGGCTGTTGCGTCGATCTTGCAGACAAAGATCACCAGAAAGTTACCGGAATCGTCTCGTTCAACACTCCAGGCTCCGATTTTCGTTCGAGCACTCTGCTGAAGCAGCCTGAGCGCGGTTTCAAGAACCGGTGATTCCTTCAACGTGGCGGCCAGAGCCCACACTTTGCGAACATCCGCCTGCTCAAAGTACTCCACATCCTTCGTCACAAAGACAGACTGCTGCTGATCATCCGGCTGATCAAAAGACACTTCGTATGGCCCGTTTTCAACCTGTTTGAATTTGAGGTCGGCCTTGTTCAGTACATCTGCGATCGGCAGTGGAGCCGGTTTCCAGTTGCTGTCCAGGAACGTTTTGACTTCCGAAATATCGACGCTGTAGCTGACCAGCCTCGCTTTGGGAGAAATCGCCTGAGAAATGGCGACCAGTTCGCCCCTGTTGTTCACCACCGGACCGCCACTGTCACCGGAATTGATCGGAGACTGGGTTTCCACGACCATGAAATCGTGTTCACCGGCACCCGTGCGAAACTGTTTCTGATAGACCGATCTCACGGTTCCCGAAGTGAAAACCCAAAGAGCATCCGACGATCCGGTGTTGCCGATGGACTGTATTTCTTCGCCGGGACCAATGCTGGTTTCCGCCAGCGGAAGTGCCTGGGCTCCTTCCGGCAGGCGATCCAGTTCGATCAGGGCCAGATCACGTTTACGATCGATTCCCAGAACTCGACCGCGAATCCCCAGTTTTTTTACATTTTTCAGGTAATGCTGACGGCTCACCACGGGCTTTTCGTTCTTCAGATCAGGGAAGAAGAGCACCGCGGCGCGAGCGTCACCGACCACATGAAAGTTGGTGATTAACAGCTTCTTTCCGGCATCTACCAGAACACCCGTTCCGCTGGACGTTTCACCACCGGTTTTGGCAAGAACCCATGCGGTGGACTTGAGTGTGCTGCTGTAAATTTTGACATCGGCTTTGACGATCGAGGCCAGGATGGCGAAGACCGCAGTACAGACGGCATACCGAATCAGCAGTTGTTTGATTGAGGACATCATCATTGCACCATTTCCGAATGTGTGGGTCGAGATTGACCAGGAAGAATCCTGATTCAGTAACCTCAGCGAAAAACGCCGTGGTTTGTTACACTCGTTTTGAAAATCCCACGAAAAATTTCCCACCGGAAAACACGGCGTTTGCTGTCGTCGAATCCACTGAACGTCAGTTCGTCGAAGGAGATATCTCCGCGGATTGCCTGTAAATCAGGCTGCGAATTGTCCGTCACCGCTTCGGCCCTGAGCCCCGCTCAAATAAGATCATGATGTCCGAATTCGGACACCACCTAAAAACTCGTCCCCACAACACCCTGACCACTGCAAGGGAATCACCGCAAGTTCCTAAGTCATTGAACATACCGGGTTTGCCACGCAACCCCGGTATGAAACCCGGGTCTCGTGGTGTTTTGAATCCCAAAACGGAACACCAGCCGGACGGAACAGTTCCCCGCGGGAAACAGCGTTGTGGTTTGAGGCGTTTAATTTCACTGCTGCCCTGTTTCCTTCCTGAGCGTGACAATGCGAATGTTGAGGAGTTTGCCATCAAACTCTGCCGAGTTCAGCATTTCCTGTACTTCCTGAGAACTTACCAATCACATGCCTAGCTGAATATTTTGTAGGCTGGCCGATCCGCACGGTACATTCGTACGGCTGCTCGTTTCCCAATCCAATCTGTGAAATGTCCTGTTGTCCTTAGCAAAGACCATTTCAATGCCCTCTCAGGATTCTCAATCACAGTTCAATCAGCAGGTGGGACGACTGCTGTGGTCCAGCAGCATTTTGAGTGCAGTGGAAGATTTTCCGACTCACCGTTTATTCAGTAATCCTTTGTTGATGAACGACAAGTCCTGTTGCCCAGATAAGTTCTGTGTCCCTCGGCGACGTCAGCGTGCGACGTTTCCGTATTTCCAGAACGCTGCACCGGACCAGACGAAGTTTTTTGAATCACAATTTGAACAGATGCCACTTGAACAACTGCCTCAGCGGAATGGTTCCACAGGAATGGCCGCGGCCACAGACCCTGTTTACCTGCAGATGTCACATGACCAGACACAACAATGGTTGCAGGAATACGAGCCGACAGCAGTCCTTACGGAACACAAGTCAACAACGATGGTACCGGAGCGGCGGCAGTTCGGATGCCAAACAATTTCACGTGGCCCCGCAGAATCAGCAGCCGAAGAGACGGCCCATGAGTAATACGGGGAATGTTTCACCGGAATCGATTCCGTCTCTGTACGCACAGCAGGTGGTATCCGGCGATCACGCGTTGCACCAACATGCAGACAACGAGTGTTGCTGTGTCTGCAGCGGGCAGACGTTTAAAGAACAAATGCGTCTGCCCGGCACACGGTTTGGAATCCATGACTGCCAAAGCTGTGGCACAGGAATGCTGTTCCCCTCACCGACGCCCGATGAACTGGCCTCGTTCTACGTTTCGCAGTACTACGGTGAGTCTGGTCAAAAATTTGGACGTCTGACAGAAATCCTGGTGCGACTGGTCGGCAATCGACAAACGCATTTTCTGACGAGACATCTGTCCCCCGGAGGACATGTACTGGACGTAGGTTGCGGTCGCGGCGTGGTGGCATCCCCTCTGGCTGCTGCCGGCTATCATGTCACAGGGTTCGAAATTTCCGCAGACGCTGTTCAGGGAATTCATCGTGATGTTGAGGTACTGATCGCAGCCTCTCTGCAGGAAGCCCCCGTACGGGCCGCCGAATACGATTTAGTGATCATCTGGCATGTGCTGGAACACGTTACGGGTCCGGATGCCACGCTGCAGGCCGCCTGCCGCGCCCTGAAACCCGGCGGCAAACTGGTGGTTGCGGTCCCCAATTATTCAAGCTGGCAAGCCCGGTTGTTTGGATCCGCCTGGTTCCATCTGGACCCGCCAAGGCACCTGTATCACTTCCCTTCGACCGCACTGCAGACACTACTGAAAAACTGTGGTCTGGATGTCTTGCGAGAACATCACTTTTCGCTTCGGCAAAATCCATTCGGCTGGGTTCAAAGCATTCTGAACAAATTGCTGCCACGGCAGCGGAACCGTCTGTATTCGTATTTACTCAACGAACCCCTGCCGGAGGGGAACTTGACATTGGCTGCACGCATCGGCTGGTTGGCAACCTACGTCGCAGGCATGGTCATCGTGCTGCCGCTGGCTATTGCGGCTGCCGTGTTTCGCTCCGGAGGAACCATTCATTATCTGGCTGCCCGACCGGTAACCGATCAACAAACGACGGCTGCCGAAAGCGTATTGGATGGTTAATGATATTGTTCTTAGTCAGGAGTGATTCCCGGAACAATGTCAGAATTCTGACACAACGTAAAAAACCGTCGCAGCAATGCACTGATTGCGGCGACAGGTGTCAGGCTGAAGTCGTGTGACGGTAAGACCTATGAGGCTTTACTAAAGACCAGTGGTGTGGTGTTTTGAATCTGAAAACTGAACTGTGTATCGGACGTCAGCGTGAGCTTCCCTGCCAGTTTCACTCCATCGTCCCCCAGGAGACTCAGTGAACCCTGAGTCACCGTGAATTTTCCGCTGGACCTGGTTTGCTGCCCATTTTTGATATGGACCAGATTGAACGTCCCGCCGGCACTAAATTCCACAGCGAACGCTTCGGTGTTCGATCTGACAGCTGACCATTTTCCTGCCAGAGAGGCCGTCGTTGTCTGCGGAGTCGAATTTGATTCCTGATCCGGTTCCGATGGCGTTTCGGACTTTGATGCCCAGATATCTTCCGTATTTTTCGCCAAAATGGCCATGCGATTGATTGTGTCTCGAAGCTGTTGCCCGGTGAGACCCTGGTTTTTCACCACCAGCGACAATTCCATCCGTTCCCGCGTTGCATGATACGCGAACAGGCTCGGAGCGTTGTTTTGGCTGGCATTCATCATCCTCAGCAGAGTCTTCGCAGGCAGATCCTTTTCAACGTCTTTGATCGTGCTCAAACCCAGCACGATTGTAAGTGTGGTTTCGTCTTCGGCGAGGATCACCATCACAGGAAAAGACCACGGAGCCAGTTCCTTCTTCATTGTGACAATCCGATTGCTGAGGACTTTGGCATCAAACTCTGCCGCATTCAGCATTTCCCGCACTTCCTCGGGACTCACCAGCCTCTTCGACGGTTTGGTTCCGGTTCCGGCATCAGCGTTTCCGGAAGACGAACTACCGAAGACAGATCCAGGTCGGACGTCGGAAAACAGGTCATTGCTGTCGGCGAAGCCGACAGAACCAAGACCAATAATGAAGGCAGCGGTGAATCCAGGGACGATTGTTCTCATGGCAGCACCTGTTTTTCAGATGGAGGATTAATGGAATACAACTGCCAAAGCGAGAATTTGCCGAGGATGTTACGCGGAAAGTCAATTTGTTCTACGTCATCAGATCAATGCGGTCCTGTTCCAGGTTCCCGGCCTGGGACCCCGTGAACTTAAAGCTCCACTTGATCGAATACGTTCTGATTATCGCCTGCACACCGCCAAGCAGAGTTTCGCGACAACACAGTTCCAAACCATTAAGCCTTGGACTTCGCGAATGCGAATGAATGATCGAGAGGGGCCGCCGAACGTCTGCAGGCGATGATCGGGCACCTGACAGACGGAATACAGGTCGCCGGCATGAGTGCGTTTGGTCATCCCCGCCAGATGTAGATCACCGCTCATGCGTTGGCAAAGATGTCCATTGAAGTAACGAAAACGAGTCAGACTACTCCGCAGCATCCAGGATTTCGTGGAGCTGCTTCATGGTTCGAGTCAGCATGACTCGAACGGCAGCGTCCGATTTCCCCAAAGCAGCTGCAATTTCTTTGGAAGGCTTGTTTTCGACGTACTTCAACCGGACAGCTTCCTGTTGATCAGACGACAGTCCTGACAAGGCTTCGTAGAGTCTCATTTCACGGGCGTTTCGGGAAAATGCGGCACTGGGAGTCGTCATGCTTTTCACGAGCATGTTGATCATTCCTCCTTCGCTGCTCCGGGAAGAACGGCCTTCCAGCGGGCGTTCCCTGCGAGCGTCCCGCTTCTGAGCGCCAAAATGATGGCGGTGGGCGTCCACAATCCTGCGTTCTGCCATGTGGCACAACCACGAAAATGGGTCTCGCTCGCCGGGAAACTCGGCAGTGATGGAACGCACGGCTTCCGCACTGACCTCCTGAAAGATGTCTTCGACTTCGACTTTGTTTCGCAGGGCGTCTCCCAGTCGACGACTGATAAACGCCATCAACTGTTTTTGGTTAACGTTCAAAAATTCCGCCAAAGATTCAACACAGCCTTCGCTGATCCCTTTCAGCAGTACGGGATCGTCTTCATAGTCACTCATGAAATCGCGATCGTTTTAACGTCTGTCGGACGGAATCACGGATTTGGGGGGCAGCCGGTCGTGCTGTTCTGCAGCGATGGTATCATCCTCCCCTGGATTGTTCACCGAACACGGTCCTCCACGTTCTCTGAATTACTGACACAGAATTTCCCCATGAATCAGCCGAATGACTTCTGTTCGGATCCCGAAAACAACTGGGAGATTCTGGCGGGTTATCTGGAAGCGTTTCTGGACGCATGGGAGAACGATGGTTTCGGACCACCACTGGGTGAACATCTTCCTGAGGACCCCGGATCCCTCCGCAAGATGGTCCTGATCGAACTCATCAAAGTCGATCTGGAATATCGACACAACGGGGAGGGCCCGGTCCTGCAACTGGAGGACTATCTGGCAGAACACCCGGAACTGGGAGAACCCGACGGAATCCCGATCGAACTCATCCAGGAAGAACATCATCTGCGCCGCGTCCGGTCGGGCAATCCGGTTGACACCGACGAGTACATCGCTCGGTTTCCGGAAAAAGCTGGCGAAATTCGTCGCCGGTTGCCGGCAGATGCTGCCAGTGAACAGGAACGGACCGGTCAGCAATTAAGTGAACAGTATCAGCCCGGTGATCACATCGGTGATTTCTACCTGATGTCGGCTCTGGGGACCGGAGCCTTCGGAAGTGTATTTCTGGCCCGACAGGAATCCATGCAGCGACTGGTGGCGTTGAAGGTGTCGAACGATAAGGGCACCGAAGCCCAGACTCTGGCTCAACTGGACCACCCGAATATTGTTCGGGTCCACGATCAGGTTCGTCTGCCGGTACAGAGTATTCGTCTGCTTTACATGCAGTTTGTGGCCGGTGGCACGCTGCAGTCTGTTGTAAAGGCCTCCCAAACCGCAGAAAACAAAAACGGCCGACTGGTTGCCGACTGCATTGCAAATGCTTTGGATCACTCAGGGATCTCGTCGATACAGAATGTCTCTTTGAACAGAGGCCTGGCGGACAAGTCGTGGGCGGAGGTCACCGGTCAGTTGGGAATGGAACTGGCTCAGGCACTGCACTATGCCCATGAACAGGGCGTGTTGCACCGTGATCTCAAACCAGCCAACGTCCTGCTGGAAGTCAACGGTTCCGCCAAACTGGCGGACTTCAACATCAGTTTTTCTTCCGAAGTCATCGGTGACACTGCAGCAGCTTCCTTTGGAGGAAGCCTGGCTTATATGTCGCCGGAGCAACTGGAAGTCTGCCATTCAGACAGAAGGACTCAGGCGGATGACCTGGATGAACGTTCGGATGTGTTTTCTCTGGGAATCCTGCTGTGGGAACTGATGTACGGGAAACGCCCTTTTCCCGATGAGACAGTCACCGAAAACTGGAACCAAACCCTGGACGATATGACGGAACTTCGTGGTCAGGGCGTTGGTGATCCACCCACACCACCCGCAAACGCCACGGAAGAACTTTTGGTACTCATCCTGCGTCGGTGTCTGGAACCCGATCCGGAGAATCGGTTTCGGACCGCCGATGAACTGGCGCGGGAACTGGGCCTGTGTTTGCAGCCTCAGGTAGCAAAGCTGATCCGGTCCAGTGAAACCGGCTGGCGAAAAGCCGCTGTGACCTGGCCGATGCCGGCCTTTCTGTTCGCCGCAATCGTGCCTCATATTTTTGCCGCCTGTTTCAACTACTTTTATAACGAAACAAAGATCATCAGAGATCTGACCGCTCTGACAACGGATCAACCCGATCAGTCTCAGCTGCTGGTGGACAAGTTTCGGATGCTTGTGATCGTGATCAACCTCATCGCCTTTTCGATCGCTTTCGGTCTTTGTATTTCCTATATCAAGCCGATTGTCCGGGCCATTCGCCGCGATGGTGACAGAACCGGTCCGTCTCCTGCAGCAGCCAGAATCCGATCACTGCGTTTAAGCCGTTTCGTGACGATTCTGGGAATCACGGAGTGGGGCATTGCCGGACTGGCTTATCCTCTGGCTTTGTACCTGTTCGCAGGCAGCCTGGACGCCGTCGTGCCGATTTATTTCATTGGCTCTTTGGTCATCTGCGGGCTGCTTGCCGCTGCGTATCCGTTTTTTCTTACCGCGACGCTAACGATTCGAGCCTACTTTCCCGCATTGTTGCGACACGACTGTTTGACGTCACAGGATGTCAACAGATTGCAGGCATTATCAATGCAGTCTGCCTGGTCTTTGTATCTGGCGGGCGGTGTGCCGGCAGTGGGAATGTTGATTCTGATCGCAACCGGTGAAGGAAAAGATTCCCTGGGTGGACTCGCTCTGCTGGTGTTGAGCGTCCTGGGAGCCATCGGATTCGCCTTCGCCCTGTGTCTGTCACGAACACTGCAACGAGATATCGAAGCCCTGCACGACGCCTACCGGCTAACCAGCCGGAATGCTCAGAAAACGTAAGCTATACAGGAACCGGCAACGGATCGATCTTTCAGGCCTGGTCCTGTGTGTTTCCGAAGTTCCAACGGCTCCGACACGGAATTACGGGTTCAAGGACATGGACCCGTGAATTGTCGCACTATGGTTTCCGCCGCCCCTCTCGGAGTGAAGTCACCGTGATAGTCCGTCATGACATCAAAGCGTTACAGCAGGCAGTGTCAGCGGACAGGCGTCCAGTACCGGTCGGACAGAACGATGCGTCAGGATCATAGGCGCTAAAACAGTGAATAAACGGCCCGGCACGCGAATGCCAATTGTTTGAAAAGTCATGTAACAGATCTCCGAAGGTTTCGCTGTGGGGAGTAACGACAAATCGAAACAACGGCCGACCGGCAATCTGCTGTTTCATTTTACTCACCCGTGCCGGACCTGGAGAAAGAGAACCATGTTGAAGAATATTTTACTGGCCCTGGTGCCACTGGCCCTAATGGCCACCACGTCTGTCAAAGCAGATGAGGACCTGTCAGTCGATATCGCATCCATCACGGATGCCAACGTTGAAATCGTAACTGAAGATCCGGACATTGATGTCGACGCTTTGAGTGCGAATACCGGTAAAGAAAGCGAAGACGCCATCGAAGCCTGCTTCCGACGATTCGGCTACAACTATCGCAACTGGGGTCACGGATTCCGCTACAGGTGCTTCAATTACTGTCGCCCGCTGTACAGCTATCACTCGATGTGCTGGCCTCGTCCGATTTACCGCTGTGTCCTGACACCGATCTACCACCATTACTGGGGTTGTTTCTAAAAGACCGGCACCATCCGGCTGTCCGTAAAGCCCGGTCGTCTGCGCAACGCAACTTCCGGGCTTTATTTTCATGTGAATCCGTTTAGCACACACTTTCCTGATAAGGAGAACGCAAAATGCGATCTCAACAGACCACTTTTAAACTGACTGCAATGAGCATCATCGTCGGTGCCGGCATCAGTCAGGTAATGGCTCAACAGCCAGCCGTTCCGGATTCGGCAGGATCACCGCAGGTGATGCAGTTCCTGCAGCCGGCGAATCCCGACCGGATCAGAACCAGTCAGTTGTTGGGGATCCCGACATCCGACTGCAGTCACGTGATTGATCTGCTGCAGATCAATCAACTGCGTCGCGAAACCGGTAACATCGGCAACAGCCAGGTCCTGCTGCCGTATTTAACTGCCGGTGTGACGCCAGGCGATCTGCAACTGCTGAGTGTCAGCCTGGTCTGTGACGGCGACCCCAGCAAAGGACCAATCTTCCAAATCGGCATGAGCAACAACAGCAACCTGCCAATCGGAAATTTTCGGGTTTCTGTCGTCGGCGTGCTGGGTCAGATTTATGTGCATTCTCCCACATCAACCGTCTGTATTCCTCGCATGGAAGCTGGTGAACAACTGCAGATTCAGGTTCAGTTGCCTGTGACCTGCATGTCCATTGGACCGTACCACCAGCAGGCTGAATTTGACACTGTGATTGTCGCCGTGGACAGCGATGATTATTTACTGGAACGAGATGAACTCAACAATGTTCAGATCCTCAAACGATGTGATATTCCGGCCCTGGTTGTGGAAACACCGGTGCCAGCTGAGGTAGCGGAAACAACTCCGGTCGCTCCGGACGACGTTGCCCCGGCAGTTCCTGCTCCTGAAATCCCTCAGGAAAGAACACCGTCACCTCTGGACGGACTGGATCTGGACGACCTGGACCTCAATCAGTCGCAAAACCTGCGTTTGCGACATAGCTGAGCAGCCGCGAGAAAATCACCAAAGCCATTCCTGCGATTCATTCTGCTCGCCGCTTCGGTGAACTCAATCATCAGATTGAACACAACAGCAATGAATCCCGGGAACACTTTGGTGTTTTCGTCAGACGACTTCGACGACAGCAGTTCTCCCGCGTTGATCGCGAACAGTCACCGGAACGATTGTGGCGAGGGTGCCGTATGCGGAACACCCCGAATCGCACTTCATAACAGTCCGCCGTTTCCAGAGAGGTCAAGAACGTCACCGCTTCTCTGCTTTTCTATCGTGGTGACATTCCCGTTAGAGATACTTTGCAGCCCGATGACTGACGGCCTATGGTCTGCCAGATTGTACCGATCTGACGCGGTACTTTCGTAACGCTGATTTTATCACTCATGATTGCCATTGTGCTCATTCAAACATGCCGGAAAACTCCACAGAACGATGGACGACCGACGATGCAAGTGAACTGTATGGCGTCGACCGCTGGGGGAACGGGTATTTCTCAATCAGCCCCGACGGAAATGTTCTGGTCCATCCCGATCGTGATCCGGACAGGTCGATTGACATCAAAGAACTGATCGATCGACTCAAACTGAGCGGCGTAGAACTTCCGGTTCTGCTGCGATTTGACGGAATTCTTAAAGACCGGCTGCGGCAGCTGAACTCAACCTTTGCCACAGCAATCGAGGACCACGATTATACGGGCACATACCGCTGCGTATATCCCGTTAAAGTGAACCAGCAACGTCGAGTCGTTGAGAAACTCATCAAGTACAGCTCAGCGCACGGTTTTGGTCTTGAGGCCGGCAGTAAACCGGAACTGCTGGCGGTCATTGCCATGGCCGGCGCGGACACCCCCATCATTTGTAACGGATTCAAAGACACCACGTTCATCAGGATGGTGATGCTGGCACAGAAAATTGGCCGGACCGTCATTCCTGTGATCGAACAGTACAGTGAGCTGGAACTGATTCTGCAGCAGGCACAAAGTGTTGGTGTTCGCCCACGGTTTGGAATGCGGATCAAACTGGCAGCCTGCGGGGCCGGCCGCTGGAAAGACTCCGGCGGTGTCAAGTCAAAATTCGGACTCACGACAGCCGAAGTACTGAGAGGTCTGGAAGTCCTGGACCAGCGAAATATGGCCGATTGCTTTTGTCTGCTTCATTTTCATTTGGGAAGCCAGATTACAGACATTCGCCGAATCAAGCAGGCTCTGGTGGAATCCGCCCGAATTTATGCCGATTTGAAACAGCGGGGCGCGGGCCTGCAGTCGATCGATGTGGGGGGCGGCCTGGGAGTCGATTACGACGGATCACAGACAGACTCCAACTCCAGCATCAACTACAGCCTGCAGGAGTACGCCAACGATGTCATCTACCACTTTCAGACAGTGTGCGACGAGGCCGAAGTTCCGCATCCCGATATCATTTCCGAGAGCGGTCGTACGATCGCCGCGTACTACAGCGTACTCGTGTTCAACATTCTGGGCGTCGCGCAACACAACGAACACGTTGTCGAGTCGTTACCGGACAATGCAGAACTTCCCCTGCTCACACTTGCGGAAACGTTTGCCGATCTCAACTCCGGCAATTTGACGGAAAGTCTGCATGACGCACAAACGGCGTATGAATCGGTTCTCGATCTATTCAGCAGCGGACACCTGACTCTGGACCGGCGAAGCATTGCCGAAAATCTCTATTGGACCATCTGCGATCGAATTCGCTGGATGGCGGCAAATATGGACCATATTCCCGAAGAATTCGAGCGACTTGACCGCACGTTGTGTGACACCTATTTCGCCAATTTTTCACTGTTTCAATCCATCCCGGACAGTTGGGCCATTCATCAGATCTTTCCAATCATGCCCGTGCACCGTCTGGAAACCTGTCCACAGCGGCATGCGGTGATTGGTGATGTGACTTGTGACAGCGACGGAAAGATCGATCAGTTTATCGGCCGGCGCGATGTCAGTCAGACATTGAATCTCCACGCATTTGACGGAACCCCTTACTATCTGGGCGCCTTTCTGGTGGGTGCCTATCAGGAAATCCTCGGGGACATCCACAATCTGTTCGGTGACACGGATGCAGTCCACGTGGACGTGCCGTCCAGAGGCGAAATTACGATCGAGTCGATAGTGAAAGGCGACAGTGTGCGTGACGTGCTGCGTTACGTGCAGTTTGACGGAGTCGATCTGGTCCGGCGAATGCAGTCCGCCGTGGAACAGGCCGTCAGAGAGGGCGCGATTAATCATCACGAAGCAGGCACTTTTCTTAAATCCTACGAAGAAGCGCTGGCGGGCTACACATACCTGGAGGAATCGGGCGGCTGATCAATCTGACTGACCGGAATCTGTCGAATCCCGCGTCAGCAGGTCATTCGTACCGCAGCACAGACCAAATCATTTTCAAACCCATGGATTCCGCATGACGACTCATCTGTTTATCGATCTCCCTGATGTCGGCCTCGAAGCCGCCGACGTGGTGGTGTTACCATTACCGTACGAAGGCACTGTTTCTTATGGAAAAGGGACGTCCCTGGGGCCCGCGGCAATTCTGCACGCATCTTCGCAGAATGAACTGTGGGATGAGGAAGTCGATTTTGATCTGGACCGTCTCGCCTATCACATTGCGGCCCCCGTTGTACCTGGTGACGCTCAACAACCGGGCGATTATCTTGAATGCGTGGCAGCGGAAGCACGGCGACTGCGTTCAGACGATCGACTGTTGATTGGTATTGGTGGCGAACACAGTGTGACTTTCCCGCTTATCTGTGCACAAACCGATGCCGACGATTTTTCAGACATCACGGTGGTGCAGATTGACGCCCACACAGACCTGCGGAGCGAATACGAAGGCTCAAATTTTTCTCATGCCTGTGTGATGCACCGCGTGGTGGAATCGGGAGCAAAGCTGATTGCAATCGGCATCCGGTCAGCCGAGCGGAACGAGTTCAGCTACGGACGTACCTCCGGCCGTGTTGAAACATTTTTTGCTCAGCAACTGGCCGGCAACCCTGACAGAGAACGGCAACTCATTGAACGCCTGCGACTGCTTTCCGGCAACGTTTACCTGACGATCGACGTGGACGGACTGGACGTCAGTCTGTGTCCGGCAACCGGCACACCACAACCGGGAGGACTGACCTGGTGGCAGGCATTGCGTTATCTCAGGGTGATGCTTGACGAAAACAAAAACATCCGACTGATCGGCTGCGACGTGGTGGAAACGGTCCCACAGCCGGATTCTCGCGTCAACGAATTCACGTCCGCCCGATTGCTCGGCAAGTTACTGGCCTACCACTTTGCCCAACGCTGCCCCTGAGACTTCGTGAACGAACCGACCGATCAGACATATGGTAACACAGGTCCCTGTTTGTTAGTCAACAGACTGGTTGCATAAAACAACGAACACTGCATCCGTTCAACAGGCTGTCAACAACAGCTGTAAACCGTCGATTAGAACGGCTTTTCAGCCGCTGCTGTTTATTCTGAACTCGGTGTTGTCGCTTCGCCGGAATATTCGGTTGCAGCTTCCTGGCTTAGAGAGGGCTGAACACGATCGGCAATGATGCGAAAATTTTGTATGGACAACAGTTGCGCGTGAATCAGGTCAAGCCCCCCGGATTTGTGCATTTCGAGAACCGACTGATCCTCCAGTTGACGCAGTCGGTTGCGATCGACTCCCCGAAATCCGGTCAGACGATTGGTCTCTCCAGTACCTAACGTCACATTGGCCTGCATTTCTGTAAGCAAACCCAGGTCCAGGATTTGCTTACAGAACTCTGTAGTGGCCTGAAAACTCAACTGATAACTCCTCAGGAACTCCAGCACGTTCTTGAGGTACATGGTTTGATTTCCGTCTGCATCAAACAGACGCTCCCCCTGCCCCTCACGGTTGAATCCGGGATAGCTCTCGTCAATACACAGCGTCAATGTCTGACCGTCGTCGGCACTGGAAAACACGAAAGGATATCGGCGGATAAATGCGGGAACATACTTGCCCTGCCACTCACCGTCTTCATTGACGAACAGATTCTCCTGTTGTCGGGTCCCAATGATCGCGTGCGGCAGAATGTTATCTTCGTTACCCGCAAATACGATAGGAAACTCACCCGCGGCGCTGAGGAACTCCGAAGTCAACAGTGGCACAGAATTCACATTTCGTGTGAATCCATAGTCACCCATTGGTTTCAGAGCCAGGTCACGGTGTTGTTCCTGGGAGACAACAGAAATGTTGTCGTAAAAAAGCATTTGAGTTGTCATCGCTCCGGGGCCCTTTTTTAATTATTAACATGTTCGCATTTTATAATGCGTCATGAGTCGGAGGCTCTGCCCACACCCGCTCTTCAGTGAACTGCTGCAGCCGTCCTGACGATATCACTATGCACTCCTCACCTGTTTAAAAACAGATTTTCCTCATGTTTTGCCGCAGTTTGACCTTTCTGTTGTTCGGGATCTTTCTGTTGTTCGAGATCTGATAGTAAGGCATCTTGCAGGTTGTCTACGCTGTCCCTGTTAGATCAAACCCGGTTCGCTGTTTCACGGAACCAAGTCGAAAAACGTGGTTGTGAGTCTGCTGATACGGTGGCGAATTCTTCAACCGGCACCAGTTCACAGACTTTCGTACGTGATACGACTGAATCAACTGCTACGTCTGAATCAGTCAAGTGATCCGGAGTGCTGCCAGGTGTGATTCAGTCTGTATGTTGTGAGTGAAAGGCATACTGATCGGATGTCATATACCGACCGGTCGACCTCACGATACGGATTCAATTTGTGACCCTCACACAGGTAAGATTCGCTCCAGGCTGCTAAAATTCGGTAATTGCACTCAGATCAGCATCCGTCAGGTCTGTTTATTTCTTCTGGAGTGATGTTCTGTCGCGTGACTGTTCAAAAACACTCGGCGGAAGACGGATCGTCAACAACCGGTTTCGCGGCAGATCTGACTCTTCCATCCAATCCTCAAAGAGAACTCGCGTAATTCCTGTAAAACTTGCGGCAACGTCGGTGCTGCAGTTTGTCGGAAGACAAACCCCGTAAACACGGGAATTGCCGTTCACCAACAGGCACGTTCAAAGACATGTCAGTAATGCTCCACGCAACTTTTGACAAGATGAAGACAGTCGTCTGTTACACGGTCTGTCTGCTGGCTGCGCGGGAACTTCATGCTGAGCAGCCCACAGCCGAATTGACTGCCTGTGTTGCCGCAGTGGCGATGCACAGCAGCATGGGAAAACCGGCGGCCAACCTGGATCGCGTTGAACAATGGTGCCTCAAAGCTCACGAGGCCGGTGCTCGATTCGCCGTGTTTCCGGAAGAGTGTATTACCGGATCGCTGAACAAATCACCAAGACCACCTGATGAAATTCGGCGTATTGTCGATGAAGCAACTTTGTTAGCTGTCCCGCGTCTGGAAGCGATGGCACGCCGTTTCCGAATGACACTGGTCGTGGGAACCATTGAACGGGAAGGCGAAAAATTTCGCAACTGCGCTCTCATCGTGGGACCGCGCGGACACTTAACCACGTTTCACAAATTGTGGCTGCCGAATAAAACTGAAGAAAAGTACTTCATCGCCGGCACCACATTGCCCGTTGTCCAGTCACAGGGATGGACGCTGAGTGTCGGTATCTGCGCTGACCTGAACCACGCAGACTATTTCCATACCGCCGCCGCGCACGGCGCTGAGATTTTCCTGCTGCCGGTGGGTGGTAGTGGAGCGGCAAAACTTGTCACTGACAACGGCGACCAGACAAAACAGGCCCTCTACCACAAGTCGCTCCACGAAAACCTGATGCGTCAGCACGCCATCGACACCGGCATGTATGTGTTTTATGCAAACCAGGCAGGTCACAGTGGCAATGACTGGTTCCCAGGACTGTCACTGGTTGTTGACCCCGAAGGTCGGCTGATTGATCAACACCTGCCGACCGAAGGCATGACCGTGACTGAAATATCAAAAACTTCTATTACGTCCCGGTCAAACAAACGGGCTGCGGTTACCGCAAAACAATGTCTTAACTCTTCCGGAAAAAACGTCGGTGTACGCATAATTTCCAGATGAAGCCATTGTCGCGAACGGCCATTAGCTGTTGTCCTGACCGATGAAACTCAGCTCCAATGAGCACAGCGGAAACCGGGTTTGTCCCCGGGGTTCCACCACACACGATGAATCTTCAGCTGCTTTTCGGCGAATCAACTCAAATGCCGGGTGCAGTCAATCCACAGTCTGTCGGCCCAACGATGCCACGTCTCGGTCACCAAGCAGACAATCGGCCTAATCATGCCACTCATCTCACCAGCCTTCGGTCAGTTCGGGACAGGTATCTTTCAGTATTTCCAAGATCGCCCGGTGGTCATTTAACTCGAGATGAGCGCAATCATCCGCGATCGAAGCGGCTGTCAGTACCTTGTGCAACTCCCGTCGGATGTGAACCGGGATCCGGGAAGGAAGTCTCCTGAACGACTCCGTGTACACCCTGTAACTCATGGGATCTTTAAACAGCCGGGTAACGAGATCCAGCTGGTTCAGGCTGCGTCCCTTCCGGTCACGAGGCCCCTTGGCCGAAAACTCCCTGGCAAAGACGGAGGTCCCTTTGGCGGGGCGTTGCAGTCTGCGATTCTTCTGTAAACAGCATATAGATCAGCAGGTCGTCCCGGGCCGAACGGCCTCTTAGAGAGGTCGCTGCGAACATCCCGGGTCGGTTCAAGAGCCTGATCGTAATCTCTGCCCCGGACTTCCTCGTAACCGGCCCGGGCGATCAGGTTTTACATCTGACTCTGGTGCTCAAGTACCATGAGCGCCACGATATCGCTGTGTGCAGAGCGGTTGGGACTCGTATCGCAGCAATCCGACAGGTCAGAGACATGGGCCCCGCGGCTGATGTCGCACAAGAACGATGCCCGGACCAGCAATCCACCGACCATGGTCGTCACCGAATTCATGCTGGAGCATCACCGCAAACACCCCGCCGATTTGTATCGCGTGCTGCAGCAAACGCGAAACATTCCGATGGAGTCATTTGAGGCACCGTTGGGCGACCTGTACTCCTGGTCATTGCCGTCTGGATGAGCCTACCCAAGGTCATGAGTCCGAGATCAAAGCTCATCTGAATCTCGCCAGTTTACCGACTGAAAGAGGTCATCTAGATATAACTCTCAATCACAGCCGCCCTCAAAACGAACGCCAATCACCAGGCCACAAACAACGGCTCTTAAGATAAACAAGTACCCCACGCAAATTTTCACGTAGCCCCAAAAGAAACATCGAGGCCAACACGGGGAGGGATGAACACAGGCCAGCACAAAACAATTTACTATACATTCATAAATTTACTTAAATACCAATATGGCCTAAAAAATCTGACCAACTTAACAAGCATAACAGACAGCACTCCCTTTCTGTTACTTGTCAACGCTTTAATAACCAACTGAGAATAAAGATCAACATATCTATCAACAATAAATAGCAGATCTTTCACCCCTAAGTTCGGACAAATCAACACCCTAAATATTCTTATCTTTTGCAGTAAAAACAACTCATTTACAAAGACGTCAGCCGGAGTTGTAATCGAATCCCCAATCCTATAACGCACAGTCACCTTATCCAGAAATCTCAGACGATGCTCACTTCCTGTTATCTTTAACCATAGAGGTAAATCTTCAATCATTTCGAAGCGCTCATCAGCCCAATCAACCTCAGCTAATAGATCTCTCTTCAAAAAGGCGGTGGGTGCAATATTAAAACTCTTTTTCAGTAAAAACTCAAACTGATCCCTGGCCTCCAGATTAAACAGGGACATATTCAATCTACTTGGCAACAATCGTATCTTTTTATTATTCACACATGAAAACTCCTCCATCCTTGAAAACAAACAAACAATATCCTGATCATTATTAACTGCAACCAGATTATCTTTAACACAATCCGGCATTAACACGTCATCAGCTGCGATAGATTTAATCCACTCACTTGTGGCTGCTTTCCAGGCTCTATTAATATTGCTAGAAACACCAGTGTTGCGATCGCTTGATATAACCCTGGTGGAATAAAACATCCCGCCAAATTCAGAGATCCATTTCTCTATTTTTTTTAACGTATCATCACTTGAACAATCATCACTAACGATGAGCTCTATATTATTAGCGCCTACAGATTGCGACACGATACTTTCTAAAGTATCGATAATCGTAGCACTAGAATTATAAGATATAACAGTGACGGAAACGATCATAAATAGAGATCACATTTAAACGTACTATACCCGATGTGCCATCCTGCTTATTACGCTCCCCAAAACTGAACCCAGCCGACACAAGCCTGTTCATTGAAATAAAGAGCCCGTGGACGAGCCGGGGAAATCTTCTGTAACTGCGCGCTGGATTTTCAGTAAACGAGAGACTGAGTTGATTTGGAGATCTTCAAATGTCGAAGACATCGAGTCCAGAAACCCCTCGGTTTTTCAAAGACAAGTTCCACCCTGCCTGGATCAATTTCTGACTAAAGTCTGGTCACTACGTTGTCAGCAGCCAAGGTTTCAAAGTTAATCGGTGCCCGTTCAAAGTCAAAATTTTTCTGGAATGAAACATCGCAAACGGACGGACGGTCAGGCCCAGGCTGAGCAGCAGCAGAAAGGTTTTTGCGGTGTTGATCGCATTCATCCCACGGGGCAAGATGGACGCAGAACTGGTCGTGCACAGGTACAGTCGTCCGGTGAAAACCAGATGCACCTTTTACAGCATGTAGACCTGTTATGTGGAATTGGCCAGCTGCTGTGCGTGACTGAAATACAACGAACGCCCGACCTGACCACCCTGCTCAGTCGATCGGCCAGTATTTTGTTCCACGCCACGCCCCGGTTTTCTCACCATCGCCGGAAACGTCAAAAGCTGAATGAGCCACGTTTACTGGTAGACAGGCGGAACTCAAAATTCCTGTCAGTTATCAATTTTTGCGCTGGAAAGTGTGTATTCCGGCCATTGCTCAACCGTAGCAACCACGTCCGCAACGGTCGAAAAGCGAAAACGCTGCAGCAAATGACGGAGCTTTCGCTGCGTCGTACGCAGGTTAACGTAATATTTGAAGGACTTAATGCGTGGCAGTGGCAGTCGTGGCTGATCCGGGTCGATTTCGCGGGGATGGATATAGCACATGCCCACACGTTTCTGGCGATGATTCTGGCGAAAGCCGGCGTTGATTACCGATTGCGGCAGTAATCGAAGATAGCCCCCGCCGGAAAATGGAATCGCCCGTCCCAAAAGTGTCATTACGGAAACCGGAAAACACTTGACCTGTCCGTCGGATGTTTTCAGTAGAAACGGATCGCGGTGAAGCCCATCAACGCCGCCATTGTCTCGTCGGGCAGGGACCAGGGACACGTCAACCTCAACTCCGTTTCGACTGAGAATAGGATAGGCCCAGAAACATTCATTTGTGATTGAAAAACTCGGTGCCCGATACACGGAAACCGGCTGTCCTGACAGATCGCGCAGAATCGCCAGACTTCTCTGAAGATCTGTCTCGAATTCATCTGGAGTCATCGTGTAAACAAGTTGATGAAGGTAGCCGTGGCATCCGATTTCATGCCCGGCACCGGCGAGTCTCCGGATCAGAGACGGATGTTGTTCGGCGACCCAGCCCAGACAAAGAAACGTTCCGCGAACACCGGCATCATCAAGGAATTTCAGCAGGACATCTGTGTTCCGGACGACATGTGATGGTGCGTCCTGCCAG
Source organism: Fuerstiella sp. (assembly GCA_022447225.1). Lineage (NCBI taxonomy): Bacteria > Pseudomonadati > Planctomycetota > Planctomycetia > Planctomycetales > Planctomycetaceae > Fuerstiella > Fuerstiella sp. Next base: position 174,365 of record JAKVAZ010000008.1, read on the forward strand.
GTGGCCGGATCGGAATAAGGGGTCTTCACTCCGCAAACATGAAACCACTCTTCAGTATCGACACAAAACGCGTTCAGCATTGTCCGGGACTATTTTCTGCAGGAGCCGAACAAGGCGTCATTGCCGGACGACCGTCCTTCGGATTGACATTTCTCCTGCGACGCAGAACACACACTTGGCTTGGATTCGGGAAAGCTGCAATGAATTCCTCAATTTCCAGCGAGCTTTGAGCAACCAACTCAAGGATCCGTTCCGTCTCCACGTAGAACGAACTAAACCCCAGCAGGACCCGGCCGTTCTCGTCCAGGTAATCCGGCACACACTTAACGAAACGTCGAATAAGTTCCATCCCGTCGGATCCCCCATCCGTGGCCACCTCCGACAACCCTCCGATCACCCCCTTTGCCGGAGCATCGCGAGGCACGTAGGGCGGATTCCAGAACACCACATCAAAGGCACCGCTGCACGCCTCGAACATGTCACTTTGGCGCAAGTCGACATTGACAGCATTCTTTTTGACCGTCCGACAGGCGTGTTCGACAGCGGACGGTTCAAGGTCAACACCGAATGCCGTGACCTCAACGTGTTTGCAGAGAAAGATGCTGAGAATCGCGTGTTCGCCGACGCCGATTTCCAGCGTCCGACTTCGTGGCTGGACGTGTTTCAATAGCGCTTGTCGAAAAACCAGTGTCGTATAATCCCAATACTGGACTCGTCGGCCTTTCTGCACGTCTACACCGAAGAACCACCGGGTTATCAATCGCGAGTTTCTGATGCGGGGGGCAAGCATTTTATTCACTCGCATCAGTGGAGCGGCATACCACCGCCTCACATTCATCAGCTGTGACTCCCGGTGCCGGGATCCGTTTTCGGTCTCCGGTGCGTGATCCAGCTGTCCCCCATCACCAGCGCATCCGTGGTGGAATCGGCAAACGTTGCCAGCGCCTCCTGTGGACTGCACACGATTGGTTCCTGAATGTTAAATGAAGTGTTAAGAAGCACGGCAACACCGGTCCGTTCTTCGAAAGCGTCGAGTAATTTCCAGTACCGCGGGTTCACATCCCTGTCGACTGTCTGCGGACGCGCCGTTCCGTCCACATGAGTCACCGCAGGGATTCGATCTCGTGCCCCCTCCCGCACGGGAACGATAATTGTCATGAACGGCGATGGTTGATCGATTTCAAAGTACTCCGACGCCTTTTCCGCCTTCACACTTGGCGCAAACGGTCGGAACAGCTCACGCTTCTTGATCTTCGCGTTGATTGCATCACGAATGGAATCGGAACGAGGATCCGCAAGAAAGGAACGATTACCGAGAGCACGCGGTCCAAATTCCATAGGACCCTGCATCCACGCAATAACTTCACCCCGTTGAAGTGCATCTGCGGCGCGGGCGATGAGTGCCTCTTCGGAGAGTTGTTCGCAGCAAATCTCCGCCTGCGACGCGACTGCGGATTCGATCTGCCCCGTATCAAACTCCGGACCAAACTGTGCGTGGCTGACCGGATCGGGACGCCGCCCCGTGAGCGTGTGGTACAGAGACATGGCGGCCCCAAGCGACCCACCGGCGTCATGGGGCACCGGTGGGACATAGATCTGCTCGAACACCCCTTCCCTGAGAATGCGGCCGTTGGCCACACAGTTCAACCCGCACCCCCCGGCAATTGTAAGATTCCTCATCCCGGTCTTTTTGCGAAGATCGATCGCAAGGTCCAGTACAACGTCTTCGAACGCACTTTGTGCCGATGCGGCAATGTGACGATGACGATCGTTGAATTCCGCGGTGTCACTTTGCGGACGGGGATCACCGAAGTGATGCTGAAACGTCCCGCTGAAATCTCCCGCGAGAGCACGATGGTAATCCAGTGCTTCCGTACGTACCCGATAAGTACCGGGATGCGGGGTTACCAGATAATTCTGTCGAATCCAGTTCGCACCGGAGGGATCGCCGTACGGGCTGAGTCCCATCAGTTTGTATTCCCCGTCGAGCATCCGGAAACCGAGGAATCCCGTAATCGATGAATAGAAATGTCCGAGGGAATGAGGGAGAAGATGTTCGTGCAGAACCTTAATCGTATCTCCCCGGCCAACACCGGTTGTTGTGCAGGCCGCTTCACCCGCACCATCCATAATCAGAATCGCCGCTTCGTCAAATGGTGACGCAAAGTAGCATGACGCCATGTGTGCGAGATGATGGTCGACGTATTCCACTCGCTGTGGCTTCACACCAAAGTGTTTTGCAAGCTTGGAGCCGATTCCGAACATTCCCGTCCAGCCTGCGTCCTGACCTTCACTGTGGCCACCACGCCACACAGTCGTCGCCCGGTTCATTTTGCGCAGAAAATCAGACGGGTGACTGACCATCAGCTTCAGCAGATACTGAAATCGATGCCTAAGTTTGTACGGATCCCAGTAGACGGACACAGCATCGATGTCAGCGAGCGACGTGTTTCCGGCATCCAGAACGAACTGAATCGACTCATAGGGAATCCCGCCGTCGTGTTTCCGCCTTGTGAAACGTTCCTGTTCAACGGCGGCAACGACCTGACCGTCGCGCAGCAACACGGCCGAGGATTCCGTCATGGTTGTCAGACCAAGGATATCCATTGCTTAATTAATGCCCCCGGTTAATGAAATTTCGGCCGAACACACTCGTCCGACGTAATTAAAGAATCCCTTGCCAACTTTTCGCTCACACCGTGATCAAACGCTGATAGATGGATTGATATGCCCGCACACCTACTTCCAGAGAAAATCTCTCCTCGCACAGCCGACGGCAACGTGCCGAGACATTCGGGTCCTCAAGAAGTTCGTCAACTTCGTTAATACACTGCTGATAGCCCGCTGAATCGAACGATCTGAGGTTCACACCAACGCGGTTTTCCGGAACGATTTCAAGCAAGTCGCCAATCCCGTCGCAATTCGCAATCACCGGAACTCCCGACGCGAGGTACTCCGCAAGCCGAGTGGGACTCGACGCCACTTTGGCAACGCTCGGCTGAATCATGCACAGCCCAAGGTCTGCAGTACTCAAATACCGAGGAACTTCCGAAGGTTCCACCGCCGCAACATCGATCCTCGACAGGTCGCAACCCGCGGCTTGCGCGACCTGATCAATCACTTCCTGTTTCGTCCGTGTCAGAAGCTGTAGTCGGGCGTTCGGCCACTTGTGTTGTGCTGCAGCAAAGACCCCGAAGACGGCGCTGGCCTGATAACCCGGTCCCAGAGATCCAACGGAAATGATCCGGCGCACGTTTTGACGGCGCTGACCGTTCCATTGAAAGAGATCTGTGTCGACACAGCAGGGGATCACATCGATCGGAGTTGAGATATCTCGGTCCTGAAGCTGCCGCTTTCCACTGTCTGTCAGTGAAACCAGCCGGTCGGCTTTATGAAACAGTCGATCTTCCGCCCGCTGAACCAGCTTCTTCAGCATCTGCTGCCGAATGGTTCCCTTCGCCCATTTCTCCTCCGCCCAGAATCCTCGCATATCGTACAAAAACCTGGCATTCGTTTTGCGGCAAGCTCTAAGACTGATGTTGCCGGGAACAAAGCTCCGACCGTGAACGATATTCAGTCCGTGTGTCCTGATGAGCCGTAGCGCTGTTTTACAGCCATTGTTAATTTCGCGCCATCCATTCAGAACACGGCTCCTGCTTCGGGCAACTAACGGGGTCCACGTGATCCCGTCGGTACGAAGATTACTCTCGATCTCGGCAGACTGCACAGGAGTTAAGGGGACACGTTCAAACGTCAACAGATGACAACACGGCAGATCACGCGCCAGTACCCGGAGGTATCGCACAACCTGTGAGACAATCAACGGGTCACAAATGCTCGACGACGCGATATACAGCACGCGCGCTTCCTGTTGAGTTCCGCCTGAAGACACCATCATATGTATTACGTCACCACCATTATTCTTCACAACTGCAGTTCGTCACTCCACGATGGAGGAAGGTTCTGAAGAATCTCGATCCCTGAAAACAACGGAGATCGTCTCGGCCCGATTTCCTTGGCCCAGTCAGCCATTCGTGGAATCCCTTCCTGAATCGAGATCTTCGTCCGGCAATCGAAAACACGATCAGACTTGGAATGATCCGCGTAGGCGTGGACGACTTCCTTACGTGCGGCCAGATACTCCGGTTGGAATTCGACACCCATTGCGCTACTTACGGTACGGCCCAGTTCATTGACGGTAAGAATCTCGTCGGCCCCGACATTGAAAACCTGGTTGCGTGCTCCGTCAACATCGGGAGATCGCGCAATGATGTCAGCGATGTCGGCCACATGAGTGAACGCCCGAGTCTGGTTTCCGTCGCCAAAGATCGTGAACGGCTCGTTCATCATTGCCTGACGCATGAAGATGCCCACAACGTTGCGATAGCGGTCTCCAATATTCTGGCGTTCGCCGTAAACGTTATGGGGCCGAAATGTGACGTAATCGAGCCCAAACATTTCCTTTGCAGCCATGAGATCGAGTTCCACGGCCCGCTTTGCAATTCCGTACGGATCTTCCGGATTGGGCATGAGGTCCTCGGACATCGGAACCTGATTGGCTCCGTAGACGGCGATTGACGATGTGAACACGAAACAGTCGACGTCGGAGTTGACGCTGGCATTGATGAGATTGATACTGCCGACCACATTATTCGTGTAGTTGAAACGCCGAATAAAGTGGCTCAATCCTTCCGCAGCGTAGGCTGCCAGGTGGTAAACACGCCGAAACCTGTATCGGGAAAACAACTGATCGATCAAATCGACATCGAGAATGGAACCTTCGATAAAAGTCGCACGTGAGTTGACGTTCGCCGCGTATCCGCCACTCAGGTCATCAAGAGCAACAACATCGAATTCGCGAGATACCAGAGAATCCACGACGTGCGATCCGATGAACCCGGCTCCCCCTGTTACCAGAACGGAATCATTCATATCAGTCTTTTCTGTCGTATTCATTCAGCGTACCAAGAATCGTCGGGACGACGGCGGCCGGCGTGTATCTCGCCCTGACAACCTCATGGCCGGCACCGCCAAGCCTGTGCCTGAGGTCAGATGACTGCAGTAGCGACGCCAACTGCTCACACCAGTCCGTTTCGCTCGCAAGCAGGCCGGATTCCCCAGGTGTGATCACATCACGGTTCGCCCCAAAATCCGACGCCACTGTGGGGATTCCATGCGACATATACTGCAGCGCTTTCAGAGCACATTTGCCTTTCGACCATTCAAAATGTGGCAATGGCATCAATCCGATATCAATCGAACGAATGTCGTCGTACTCTGTTTGAGCCCTCCACGGACGGCATTCAACATCAATGGATGAACTGGAAACGCTGCCGCCAATCACCAGCAGCTTGAAATCGAAATTGTGCCGTAGTTTTTCGAGCTGTGGCAGCAACTCCTGAATATACCGGACAGTTGTTTTACTGCCGCTCCACCCGATCACTAAAGGGCCACTGTCTCGCTGCTGTTTGCATTCCTGCAGCTCTACGGTCGTGGGTGCGACAATCGCTGGTCGACCTACCGCTCTGACATTGTCGGCCAACCATTCGTTTCCACAGAAACTGAGATCCGTATTCCGCATCAAGAACTTGGTGTAATTGAGGCATCGTTTCACGAAGGTCTTCACCCGACTTCGCGACGCGAGCACGCTGATGAATACCGCATCATCAAGATCAAAGTAAACGGCCCTGCAGCCGGCATTGAGTACTGCTTTTTCAAGAAACGGCCAGCCCAGCCGGCCCAGCCGGCGCTGAATCACAACATGTGCACCCCTCAAAACGCCCGACCGGATGTAACGGATTGCCGATCGATAATCCATCAGGCGTTTCCCGAATGTGCCAGAAAATGATCCTGCATCAGACGAGTGAATAAACACGGTTTCAACGTCAACGACTTCCTGAAGCAGCGGCGTCCACATTTCCCAGCGAAACCGCTGAGACGGCGTGGTATTCGCCGGTGCCGGCATGAAGACAATCAGCCGTGGCCTGTCAGTCCGGCCGAAATCAATCGAAGACGAATTCAAGTCGTTCTTCCCGCTCGGATTTGCTTCCGCAGGCCTGTCCAACACCTTCACACCATCAGGTTTGATTGATCCGAAGTCCATCACTTTTTTTATCGCCTGACAATCGAGGCCAGGTATTCCTTCATCGCTCGAGCATTGATCAGGAGCGCTTCGTGACGGGGAACGCAGTCACGGATGACCGCTCCCGCGGGAAGGTCTCTGACGACTCCGCGCCCGATGAAATTGCTTGGCACCGGAACGGCCGAAACTCCGGCAGATTCGGCCAAACGCATCGCCCGAGGCAGATGCCAGGCCGATGTGAGAATTCCCACGCGGTGATCCCCAAACCTTTCTGCGATGGACTCCATTTCCTCAAATGTATTGCGGCCCTGCAGTCGCACGACAGCCTCCTCCGGAACGCCCAGATCGATCAGAATGATTCGCGCCTGCTCGGCTTCATCTGTTGCCGCCTTGCTGACTTCGACCGTTCTTGTGCCGCTACAGTATATGCACTCCACAAGTCCGCGATGAAACATCCGCGCGGCAGTCACAATCCGATCTCCGTTGTCGTTGACTTCGAATCCCCCGGAAGGAGTCTCACACGTCGCTCCACCCAGCAAAACAAGAACGTCCAGCCGTTCCATTTGCATTGGATCAATCGAAGAGTAACGTCCTTCGAGTGATCCAATGACATGATTCGCCACATACCGATTGCCTGACACAATGATGATCAGCAGGACGACCGCAACAAGCCCACTGTCTCGAAACCGCCGCATCCGAAGAAAGGTGGCGGAAATCAAGAGCAGGAGACAGCTGATCAGTCCGACAGGTAAAACCAGATCGACAAGAATTTTTTCAACAACACGACGTCCGAGAAAGCACCACAGCAAAACAAACAGTGCCACAATTGTGAACAGCAGCCGCAGGAACGTACCCGTAATAGGGAAATGCTGATCGCCGACATTTTTTTTCTGCACGTCGCGACTCAACAGCATCACCTGGCGCTACTCCCATCCTCTTCACGTTCGAGAGAGCGAATCACACGTGCCGGAACGCCGGCAGCCAGTGTGCCTTCACCCACGTCGTCGCGAACGAGTGCATGCGCCGCAATCACACTGTTGTCACCAATCGTCACTCCCCTGAGCAGGGTCGATTTGGCTCCAAGCCAGACGTTACTGCCGACGGTCACTGCCGAGACCTTCTGCTGTTGCCTGCTGAATGGAGTCGCTCCAACACGCAATCCGTGGTCCTGATCCCGAATCGTCACGTGTTCCGCAATAAGACCGTTGGGACCGATCACGATACTCTCATTCGCAACAAGAACACAATTATGACCAATAAACGTATCATGCTGAATTTTCACAATGCCGTGTTTCGCGATAATCCGGCATCCACGGCTAATCGTACAACCGGCGGCGATATGAACACTCCCTCCGTCAGTCGCTCGAATCTCGGTCCCCCCCTGAATAAGAACCGATCGGTGAATTCTGCAACCACTGTAAGTCGCACAGACACAGAAACGTATGAAACGCGACAATACCCGCCGGTGGATCCTGACACCCATTCTCAGAAAACGTGAAAACAGTCTGTGAATGATCGACGACTCCCGGATTCACTCAGGCCGAAGCACCTGGTGTTTGGCAATACAGATACTGGTCTGTGGACGCAACAGCCTCAAGCACATTTGCATAACTCGGACGACCTCGCACACGCCCCGAAACCCACCGCAGATGCTCGAGTCCGGTCCTTAGCATGGACAGCAGTCCGGTACGATACAGGACACGCCTTGTCCTCCTGGTACGTACATCTCTCGTTTCCAATTCCAGCCTTCCACTTTCCACAACATCTCTTTCGCTCTGCGGAAGATCTGCAATTGCGGCGGCCCACTCCTGCCGCATCCCGATGGTATCCAGAGGGGATCCTCGCAGCTCCTTGATCTGGATCTCCCGATAAAGTGACAAGTAGTACCCAGGCCGACTGTAATCTCGCTGCTGCAGTGCCGGTTCGAGACGCTGCGTTTCAAGAAAATCACTTACGATTGTATTAAACACCGAGTCGATTCGGGTTGGACATCCTGCAAACTGATCCATTCCTGGATATGTTGACACGTACCCTGCCGTTCCGTGAATCGCTGAGCCCTCTCCGTTACTCTGATTGCCCCATGAACAATAAAACGGCAAGTTGACATAGGTGACGTCGGAGGCTGCGGCAAGAAACAGAAATGCAGACGTGTTGTCGGGTGACAGCGGCCGATAGAGCGTTTTGTGGCGGTCGCGTATTTTGTCGGCCAGTTTGCGCCGGTGCAGACAATTCAGACTTCGTGGTAACTCATTAAAAAACATGGACTCAGCCTTCCATCCGGAAAACTGAAGAAAACGGTCCAGCACATGAAGTGGCGTTTGCTGTGTGACCTGGCCGTCAAACGGTGAAGTACGTTCGAAGCCTGACACGGACGAATAGCCGGAACGAACGTTCCAGATGAGGAGGTCCGGATTCGTTTCTTCAACAATCCTCTTCCAGACCGCGACTGAGCTGGGGCGAATCACATGCCGGTCTGTCAAAACAGCAACGTACCGTCCAGTCGCGTGCCGTGTCGCGTATTCCCAATTGTCGGCCATATTGAGCGGCTCCGGCGGCTGAAGATATCGCACTTCAGCGTCGCAATACTTTGCGACCTGCTGCACCAGCTCACCAAGTCTTTCGCTGTGGTCCAAATCAGTGGAATTATCTGAAAGGATTATTTCATAGTCATGATTCGTCTGGGCCACAGCTGACTGGAGGCATGTTGCAGCGAGTTCCCAGCGGTTGCGTGTGGGAATCACGATACTGACAAACGGTGGCGACTTGAACATCTGTTCGGATTTAGGCTTTAGTGAACTGAGAATTGGATTCCGGTCATCTGACCCTTCGCAGGTATCCGCTCGGCGCCACAGTAATCATCAGTTTGTCCTCCATGTTCTGATCGATTTCAAAGTGCGGGTGTAATTCGACAAATTCCTGCACGGCTGTTTTGGGGTTGTTGCCCACCCCCCAGGGTCGATCCGGAAATGCATCTGCAGGCATATCCTCAATAACCGTATCAAATACAACACAGTAGCTCCCAACACTGACGAGCGGGGCGTAGGCATTGAGTTCAGCGAGTACATGCTCGTGAGTATGATTGGAATCCAGCAGGACAAGAATTCGTTCCCTCGAATGAGCAGCCGTCTGGACTTCGTCTATGATCTGAGGCGCAATGCTGGATCCCTCGAGCATACGAATCCGTTTGTACATAGGATGGGCTTCAATCGCCTGTCGGTTGTGCTTACGTATATCAATGTCTATTCCGAGCACTTCCGAGTCCTGAGGCCCCCCGCACGCAGCATTCAGTTCAAGCATCGACGCCGACAGAATCAGCGAACCACCATGCGCAATGCCTGTCTCGATGATCAACTCCGGCTGTACACTCCAAATCAGCTCCTGCATTGCCACAATGTCCTGGGGGTACTGGATAACAGGACGACCCAGCCAGGAGAAATTGTAAGAATAGCGCTCTGCTGCACTTGTGGTAATGAAGTCCGCAGACAATTCGCGGAGGTGTTCCAGAGTGTTACCGCTCTGTTTCGTTTCGTTCATATTTTTCTCGCCGGGCATAGTTATGCCTTTGCACTCGACTGACGTTCCAGTACGTAAAGTTCAATTGGTCCGTATTCTCCGGCAGACGGCAGCAGACTGCCGATTCGATGATGTTCATCGTAGTAGTCCGGAGTGGAGCCGTTGTCTCTGCATAATCGGGAATACAGTATTCGACTTACCAGGTAATACATACTGCTGATGTTTTCCCGGTGCTTCACATCAAACATACCATCAAGGTGGTCGGCAAGGCGTTCCTTCCTGAGGAACAGGTTATGGTTTCTGACGGAGATCTCATCGAGTTCAAACGCCCGCCGCACCTCATTAAATGCATTCTGTCCCTCTTCGAAATTCTCGATCATTAGATAGTGGCCGCCAGGCGCAAGAGAATCTCCGATGCGGTCGATGGCCTGTTTCTGTGCGTCCCATGTGGGCAGGTTGATAATAACGCGATCTGTTATGACGACATCCGGACGGATCGGCAGTTCTTCTGCAGTCAGATCCCACACGTCGAACTTTGTATTGGAAACGCCCGCCTCCGTATTCAGATTCCTCGCAGCGTCGATCATTGCAGCTGCGTAGTCTAATCCGACAAACTGCAGAGAAGGGAACTGCTTCGCGAGTTCGATTGTCGAATACCCGTTCCCACAACCCACATCAACGACAGTATGAATACTGTCCTGAAATTTGCCCAGCCAGTTCTTCAGAGTGCGAATCTCCAACTCGCGGAGATAGACATCGTTGGTAGTCGCCTCCACAGATGTGCCTTTACTGTCGGCGCGTGAGTTCCAGTATGCTTTGGTTTCTTCGAAGTTCATAGAGCTATTCTGTTCCCTTACCTGTTCTGGGTTCGTGTGAGCGCAACGTTGGCCGCCGCATCGATGAGCGCATCGGCTACGTATGCTATGTCCTGACGTGAAAGATCGTGATAACTGGGCAGGTTAACTGCACGAGGCGCTATCGAATAAGCAACGGGATTTTCAACGTGATCGAATGTTTTAAGGCTTGAGAGCGGATAGAAAAAGACACGAGCATCTATGCCACGTTTCCTGAGACTGCTCAACAGAACCTCACGCTGGAATCCTGGACTTTCCGGGAAGACCACGGTCGGCATCCAGGCACCGATTTCAACGCCTTCGGGCTCGGGGTTCATTGCGATACCCGGAATTTCTGAAAGGGCCCGTTTGTATTCGCACAAAATACGTTGTTTCGTTTTAATCAGTTCGTGAACGCGTTCCATCTGAGCGCAACCGATCGCCGCCTGAACGTTGGACAATTTGTATTTGTATCCGATGACGTCCGGAAAGAATTGTTTGGGCTGTGCCCGTGAGCGCCCGTGATTACTGAGTGTCAGTACCCGCTCGTAGAGATGGTCGTCGTTCGTGACGAACATTCCTCCTTCGCCGGTTGTGATGGTTTTGGTCCCGTGGAAGGAGAAGGCGCCAAATCGCCCCAGAGAACCGGCGCGTCTTCCATGGTACACAGCACCTATCGCTTCAGCAGCATCCTCGACAACCGGGATATTGTGGCGTTCCCCGATCGCCGTCAGAGCGTCCATGTTGCATAGGTTACCATACAGATGGACCGCAATAATCGCCCTTGTTTTTTCGGTAATGGCCTGCTCGACACGTAGTGGATCGATGCACCATGAATCCGGCTGAATGTCCACCAGAACGGGTTCGGCGCCGAGATATGTGATGGGCGCGGCGGTCGCGATCCAGTTGATATCAGCCAGAATCACTTCGTCGCCGGGCCCGATCCCGAGGCCTGCAAGCCCCATATGAAGCGCGCCGGTACAACTCGATGTCGCGACCGCATGTTTCACTCCCAGGTGCTCTCGGAAAAGCTGCTCAAACCGTCCGATGTATTCATAGCACTTTTCTCCCCACCCGGTGGCTGCAGCGTCAGTTGCATATTGAACCTCCAGTTCGGTGATGGACGGTTTGGTGTAGTGAATCCTCGACTTCACAGCACTGTCAGCTCCGGAATTGCCACAGTGAATCGGCCCGACCAGTTTCGGATGTTTGTCAATTGCGTGGAGATTTCTGTTTTTAGATTCCACGGGAGAATCAATACGAAGTCCGGACGAAACTGCTCGATCGCATCGGGATGTCTGATCGGAATGTGGCTGCCGGGCAGGAATCGTCCCTGCTTCGACGGGGCCGCGTCCGCGACGAATGCCAGTAAATCCGGTTTCACTCCGGCATAGTTCAGCAGGGTGTTTCCTTTGGCAGCGGCCCCATAGGCAGCCACCGATTTCCCCTCACGGCGCTGACTGATGAGGAAGTCCAGCAAATCGTTCTTGACCTGATCAGCACGTTGCTGGAACGCCGTATATGTTGTCAGCGAGCGAAGACCTTGCAATTCTTCAGTCGTGACCATTTCGGGTACAGAATTCCCAGTCGGCCTGGGATCGTCGTCGTGGCAGCCAAATACGCGAAGGCTTCCTCCGTGGGTCGATAATTCCTCAACATCAAAGACCCGAAGCCCCGCCCGTTCAAAGAGGTTACTGACGGTAGACAGAGACAGATACGAGAAGTGCTCGTGATAAACTGTGTCGAATTGAGTTTCTTTAATCAGGCACATCAAATGCGGGAACTCCAGCGTGATTACTCCTCCAGGTTTCAGAGTCGACTTCATTCCCGCCGTAAAGTCGTTGATGTCCGGTACATGAGCGTAGACGTTGTTGCCGATGATAAGGTCCGCCTGTTGCCCTCCCTTCGTCAATTTTTCGGCAAGATCCTGCGTGAAGAACTCGCGCAGGACGTGAATTCCAAGCGTCTCAGCGGCATCGGCAGTGCCCGATGTAGGTTCAATTCCAAGACACGGGATGCCGGCCTCAACAAAGTTGCGCAACAGGTATCCGTCATTTGACGCGATCTCCAGCACTAAACTGTCGGCACTGAGTTCGAAACGTTCGATCACCATTCGTGAATATCGTGCTGCGTGTTCGAGCCACGATACTGAGACTGAAGAGAAATAGGCATAGTCATCACGAAATAATTCAGCGGGTCGAGCATAGTCTTCTGTCTGAACCAGCCAGCATTCAGCACAGACTTTTAGTTTCAGGGGGAAGTATGTCTCCGGCTGGCCGAGCTCCTCAGGTTTCAGGTAGGCATTTGAAAACGGCGCAAACCCCAGATCAAGAAATGTGTGTTCAAGCGGAGCGGAGCAGTGACGGCAATTCACAATGAAACTCCGTCAAACGATGAGTCTTCCATCAATGCATGGGACTGATCTCGATCCGAAAGATCGCCCACTTCCATTGGCCAGTTGATTCCAACCAGCGGATCATTGAACCGAATTCCACCTTCTGCCTCAGGTTGATACGCGGCCGTGTGCAGATAGAGCAGCTCGCTGGATGGAGCGAGAACCTGAAAACCGTGTGCGAATCCCTCTGGGATGACCGCCATTTTGTTGTCGGATTCCGTCAGTGTTTCGGAGTGCCATTTGAGAAACGTCGGAGACCCCGTCCGAAGATCGAGAGCAACGTCCCACACAGATCCGCGGATGCAGCGAATTAACTTCATTTCCGCGTGAGGCGGACGCTGAAAGTGCAAACCTCGAACCGCGCCCTGTGTTTCTGTCCGTGAACGGTTGATTTGGATAATTCGTCGGTGTCCAAGAATCTCCGAAAGTTCCTCTTCACAAAACCAACGTGTGAACACACCACGATGGTCGCCCAATGATTCTGATTCGACGATCCTGACGCCATCCAGTTGAGTCGGGATAATTTTCATCCGGAAGCCCAAACGGTCTTTCGCTCTGTTGCCGCCTTCTGGTACTGAACGATTTGTTCTTCAGTGATGACTCGGGATTCACGAAGGTACCGGCGATACCAGTCCGCGGTCGCGTTGATCCCTTCGTCGAGCGACCAGATCGGTTCCCACTGTAACTGGTCCTTTGCTTTCGCGGTGTCCAAACAAAGCAGCCTGGCTTCGTGCGGCTGCGGCCTGTCAGTAACGTTCCAGGCACACTCGGACAACCGCGACTTGACGGCATGGAGAACGTCAATCACCTGCCTGTTTCCGGACCGTTCCGGACCAAAATTCCACTCTGTTGCACAATCTCGATCCTGCTCCAGAAGCCGCTGTCCAACCATCAGATATCCACTCAAACAATCCAAAACATGTTGCCACGGCCGTGTCGCATGGGGAGATCGGATTTCAACAACATCTCCCCGTACGGCTGCCCGGATGAGATCCGGAATCAGGCGATCTTCCGACCAGTCTCCGCCTCCGATGACATTCCCGGCCCGTGCCGTCGCCAGGAGAGGATACTGTGTCCCGGAAAAAAACGACCTGCGATAACTGGCGGCAACGAGTTCACTGCACGCCTTCGACGCACTGTAGGGATCGTGACCACCCAGGCGATCCGTCTCCCGGTACCCCCAGGCCCATTCTCGGTTCTCATAAACCTTGTCGGTCGTGACCACGACAATGGCGCGCAGGCTTCCGATTTGTCGACAGGCATCCAGAACGTTCACCAGCCCACCTACGTTGGTAGACCACGTGTCAATTGGTTTTCGATAGGAACGGCGAACGAGCGCCTGGGCCGCAAGATGGAACACGATCTCCGGAGAGGATTCCGTAATCGCTGCACGTGTACGATCCGGATCTCTAATATCCTGCCGAATGTCCGGACAGTCCAGATCGAGAAGGTCCCAGTGATTGGGATCTGTCTCGGGAGACAGACCAATTCCACAGACACGGGCGCCAAGTCTCTGCAACCAGCAGGTCAGCCAGCTACCTTTGAATCCCGTGTGGCCGGTAACCAGTACTCGTTTTCCGGAATAGATGTTGTTAAACACTATTTCCACGACTTCCAGGGAGCATTACCCGAATCCCAGAGCTCTTCCAGCAGGTTCTTTTCACGAAGTGTATCCATGGGTTGCCAGAACCCGGGATGAAAGTGGGCTCTCAGCTGATCCTGTTCTGCCAATTTAACGAGACTGGCGGACTCCCAGCTTGTACGATCACCATCGATCAAATCGATGACATGCGGTGACAGCACAAAGAAACCGCCGTTAATCCATCCACCTTCCCCCTCAGGCTTCTCTGCAAATCGCAGGACCTTCTCATCCCTGAACTCGATCGCCCCGTAGCGGCCCGGCGGCTGCACGGCCGTAAGCGTCGCTAACCTCCCGTGCCGCTGGTGAAAAGCAATCAGTTCACCAAGATCAACGTCTGAAACACCGTCTCCATATGTCAGACAGAACGCGGCGTCATCCTGAATATACTGCCGAACTCGTTTCAGCCGTCCTCCCGTCAGTGTCGCATCACCAGTGTCGACGAGTGTGACTTTCCATGGCTCCGCGTGGCGCTGGTGGACATGCATCTCATTGGATCGCATGTCGAACGTGACATCCGACATGTGCAAAAAATAATTCGCAAAGTACTCCTTGAGGACATAGCCTTTGTAACCGCAACAAACGATGAACTCTGTGATCTCGTATGCAGAGTAATGCTTCATAATGTGCCAGAGGATCGGCTTGCCGCCAATCTCGACCATCGGCTTCGGCTTGATTTGCGTTTCTTCAGAGATTCGCGTGCCCAGCCCGCCCGCCAGGATGACTGCTTTCACAATGTGGCCTCCATCGGCTGCTTGATTTCGCGAAGACATCCGTTCGACAGTTCAAAGAGCACGTCACATTCCCGAAGGGTGCTGGTGCGGTGAGCGATCATCAAGATCGTCATTCCCGGCTGTGAAGTCAGCACCGATGCAATCACGGCCCGCTCGGTCTTGCTGTCGAGTGCACTTGTGGCTTCGTCTAGCACCAACAGATGGGTTCCTTTGTAGAGAGCCCGGGCAATTCCGATCCGCTGTCGCTGTCCCCCCGACAGACGGACACCACGTTCACCGACATGGGTTGCGTAACTGTCATCCATGGTTTCAATAAAGTCCGCGATACAGGCCATGCTCGCGGACTTTCTGAGGCGGTCTTCGTCCACATCAGCGACCGCCACCCCAAAAGCAATATTCTCTCGAAAGGATGAATCTGTCAGATAAATGTCCTGAGCCACGTGTGATACGTTTTGGCGCCACGCAGCACGGCTCGAAGCATCAATCTCAGTTCCGTCGATGGATAAAATTCCCTGAGAAGGCTCGAGCAACCCCATAATGATGTCGATCAGCGTACTCTTTCCGCTCCCGGTCGCCCCCATAAAACCGACAACCTGGCCTTTGAGAACTCTGAGATCGACGTCGATCAATATCTCTTGAGAGTCTCCGTATGCGAATGAGACCCCGCGTAATTCAATGGTGGACTCGAAACGAATTGGAGTAGCTTCGCTGTCTGTCTGTTCGGCCACAGGTTGTATGACGAACTGCACAACGTCTCGAAGCACTTCACGATGCCCATGAATGTATGCCAGTCCACGATACATTTGCTGAACCAGCGGCATCAGACGCTGTGCCCCCATCACGATTGCACCGATTACAGGAATTGCCGACAAAAGACCACCGGGACGCAGACTGATTTGGTACGCGACAGTTCCTATCAGGACCATACCCAGTGCTTCGACGGCGAAACGCGGTGATGGCATGATGGTGTTGTTGCTCGCGGCGGCAATTCGCATACGGCGGTCTGTCTTGTTAAACCGATCAATGAAAACTCCGTGAGAACGATCGAGGAGCACGTCTCGAATGGCACCAAGGCCTTCCTGCACGGCCTGAATTCTCTCGGTGTAAGAACGATTCATGACTGCGCTGTTACCAATGAGTTGTGGCCGGGTGAGTGCCGAAATACAGCCGTAGACAGCGCCCAGTCCGAACAGTGTCACCAGAGCCACCGTGGGGGCGATGTAGATCAGCGCAGACACAATTGCGACGGCCATGAGGCCGGCACTCACCGAATTGAGTGAATAAGACAGCACATGGGCGACCGCATCCACCTTTCCCATCGCGCCAACAATCTCACTGCTGTTACGACCGACGTGCACGCGATAGTCCTGAAGCAGCGACCGGCGATAGACTTCGGCCCCAATTTCATGGACAAGCGCAGCATTTACGCGGGCTGTGGCAAAAATCGTGGCGAAGCGAACCACTCCCGCAAGAACGGCTGCGACTCCGAAGAGAACGGTCAGTTGCCAGCGCAGATCACCGGCGTCCAACGCAAAGGATTCGACAACCCAGCCAACCACCGGTTGTTGCACAGCATCGTCCGGCGTTGCCAAAATTGAAAGGAACGGAATGACCGCACCCAGACTGAGCACTTCGGCCAGCGCACTGGTGAGCATTAATCCAATCAACCCGACCAGTTGAAGTCTGCGAACGCTTCGAACACTCGAAATGAGTGCAGTGACGTCCTGAATGACTGAGTTCGTAACAGGTCGCATGTACTTAGCTTGCCGGTATTTCCTCGGATTCAGGGCCGTTCGGAAGACGGACCGGATACGTGTTGTAGATGTCATTCATATAGTCGAACAGGTCTGTTCCGACTGATCGCAGGCAGTGGCGTCCAGCATTTTCGTCATAGCTGACATGGAGTAGTTCTCCAGAAGTCCCTGCTTACGGAGTCGGTCGGCATGGACTAACACGTCCCTGATCCCGTGGATCAGTTCGCTCGACCTCACGCCCAGATTGAACGGATGAGTCCATAAGTGAAAAACCCCTCGCTTGTCGGCCGCCAGATTGATCCCTTTGATTGCCCGCGCAACACGGTCAGCAACTGATATCCAGCGTCCCACACTGCGAAAAGACGGATAGAACTGGCTGGAGGGAATAACCCAAAGTCCGTCAGAATCCCGGGTGGGATATCGAACTGACGGCGACTGCCGCATTCGCGTGGAAGCGAGACGTCCCACGGCCTTGAGTGATTTTGTTGGCAGGTGCTCAAACCAGCCGGCTTCAGGACCCCGGTAACATTCAAACCCGTGCCGGCGCAGCAAATCAAAGTGAGCCATATAGTGCTTTGGAAAGATGAATGACCGAGGACGTGGCAACCCAAGTGATTCGAATAGCTCGACGCTTCGCACCAGCTCAATATCGAATTGATTACGTCCGTCATCCGTATCCTGGACGAATGCATGTGTCAGTGTATGGCAGCCAATATCCTGAGCGGGCGCAGCCGACTGCAGCAGTTCCAGAACGTCGTTGGCATACCAGTGAGGATGCGACCGACAATCGCCCAGGGGCACATCATCGAATTGCGGATCGGCAAGCCATGGATGTCGAGTTGCTCCTCCGAGAAACAACCCCCCAACCACGACCCAGGTGGCTGAAACGTCAAATTCCCTGAACAGCGAGAGTAGATCCTGAATCGCCGGACGCGTTCCCTCAAGATCGCAGTCAATACGTCCGTCCCAATGACGTCCGCGCGTCCCCCATGCAAGTTCGAAGTCCATTGAGACGACAAAAGCTCCTGTCCGGAGCTCCACCGGAGGGCTCAACTTCATGGATTCGACGTCTCGCATTTGTTTCGCTGTGATTTCCCAAATGTCCTTTGAAAGAGTCGTCCTGCATAGTACGCCGGACTTGCAAAGAACGGTCCCGGGTCACGCAGAGTACCAACCGCTCCGTGATTGGCGGGTGAAAACGTTGACAACAATGACAGAGGAGAAATGTCGCGTTTTCGCAGGTGATGCCTCCACGTGAGTAGATCCTTTTCCCAAAAACACCACCGTGTTCCGTCCTTTTGCGGTGCAGCCGGCGGGACCGGACGACCAGTGAGATCCAGACAGGCTCCATGCAGGAGATTGACACCCGACGCGCTGGCCAGGTGAAACCACAGTGTAGGACGTGGATTGACCTCAATCATTTTAAAGACGCCGTCACGTTCATCAAATTTGAACTCTGTGCCACAGATGCCTCGAAAGTCCGCGCGCTCGACAAACTCCCAGCTGAGCTCCGCGACTTCTTCACGAAACCGGGCCGTTGCTAAAGAAGCAGACCCAAAGTCAGGAGGATGCTGACGCGTCTTTTCGGCGACAAAACAATAATCACGGTTTCCGTCAACCCCCCGGTAAATCGCGGCCACATAAATGTTTCGTTCGGGCCCCGGGATCAACTCCTGAACCATCAGCTCGCCACAGTCGTCAGCAAGCCCGTCGACCAGTTTCCGCAGGTCACTCATCGAATCCACAACCAGAAGTTTCCGCCCGTGCAGGCGATCGCGCCATAGATGCCCCAGAACCGGCTTCAACAACAGTGGAAACCTGCGACCCTCTGCAGCCGCTAATACATCCTCGGAAGATTTGGGAAAAGCAGTATCCGCTGTCGCCATGCCAATGTCGTCGCACAACTTCGCAAACGACTCCTTGTGTACCAGCTTTGAAGCCGTGCCATCGGTGATGGCTCTATAGACAACAACTTCCCCATCGATCACTTTCGGTGAATTCGCCAGCGCCAGAATCATCGAGTCACTTGTGGGAATGACAAGTGGTTTCACGCGTTCTTCGGCAGCGAGTTCCAACACGCTGTCGACAACTTGTTCCGGAGATGAACCCAGAATCGGACTCCCAAACCGATACCGACTTCGGAAGGCATGACGTCGGCTGTCCACGTCGCCTACACGGCAACGCACCCCATGAGGTCCCAGCGCACGCAGCACCGCTAAACCCGTTGGCGAAGCCCCAAGTACAAATACCGTCGGAAAAGTCATATGAGCCCCGTGCCCCGACTCACTTTGAAGACCCGATGCCGTTGTTTATTCGGTTTTCTCATGCATTTGATTCGCGGAACCCGCACCCGATATCGGACGACCCTGCATTGCGCTGCCGTCAGCCCATAGCTCCGGGAACCGCGACTGTGAACTGTGATTTCCGATCGCGTATCTCGAAGGATAACCGATTGCCCCGATAATAAGGTACACGTTTGCAACCTGGAGACGCCATCGCATCATTGGTCCTCCGTTTGTGGTGACGCCGGAATAGCCGAAGGTGATTGCTCCGGCGATAATCAGCAGCGGCATGAAGGAAAAACGATGATACACCCAGACTCTGCGTACCCCTCGATAAAGTTTTGGGATCATTACCATGACAATGAGCACTTCAGGGATGGCCATCCACTGGCGGATACTGTCGAGACTCCCGGGATTGACGCTCATCACAAAAAAATAAAGCCCCACGGCAATGCTCTGGACCGTACTAACGATTTCTCGGCCGATTGTGGGCGCGTCTCCACGAGCAAACATCGCTCCACTACCATGATTCAGACGGTCACGCGCGACATTGGCAAAATCAAGGGCAGACTCATAGCTCATCAGATGGGCAGCTTTACCTGTTACGAACGCCTTTTCGATCCCCGCCATCGCTCCGACGACAGCGAACACAAGCAGAAAAAGAAACGCTCTCTTGACCAACCGGGAGGCCTGCCGGGATTTCACAAAAACAACAGTCACCAACCATGAAAAGGGAATCAGGACCAGGACGATCACGAACATATATGTCCGAAACCCGGCTGTCAGCAGAAGGCCGACAAACAGAGCACCGATATCACGTGGTTTTCCGTTGACACTCATGGCAACCAGTCCCAGAAATATGAAACACATGGCCAGCGTGCTGAAGCTGTCACGGACAGGAAGCGTCGAATAATAGACCTGGGTGGGAAACCATGCGGCCCACTGCGCTGCCCGCATGGAAGTGGGACCATCGGTGATATAGCGGGAAATTCTCCAGATCACGACACAGGTGAACGCCCCTGCAAGGCACGTCATCACTCGCAGCATGAACAGCGAATCAAATGTCAGGAAGAAGATTCCACCGACGATGTAGTAAAACAGAAAGTTAATGACACCTTCGACACGTTGTGGCCACTCGGTTGTACCGCCGCTGCGGTAATACTCAGCAATTTGACTGCCGGCAGCGGTGTACACGAAACCATCTTTTGTCAACCGCAACGTACGATCCAGTTCTGTCACGTTAAAGAACACGGCCAGGGCAAGTCGTACCAGCAGTGCAGTGACAAACAGCCGTTTTAGGGCCAATTTTTCCGCAGGATGTATAATGCGACGGTCTATGGTGCTGTCCCGGAACAAATCAGGTTTCGGTGCAGGTCGAGAAGACCATTCACATACCACCTCGGATGAAAACGCGAATTCCGCAGGTCAGACGCGTCCGGAAAACGCCGGGACAAACGGCGTTTGTCACCGACCATGTCCGCCATCGCGCGAGAGAGGACACCGGGATTCTCCGGTGGAACGAGATTCGAATTTTCAACAATTTCGGGAATCCCTCCACAATTGGCAGCAATAACCGGTAAGCCGGTGGCCATGGCCTCGAGCAACGCGATTCCAAGCCCTTCGTTGACGGAAGGAAACACGAAGACGTCCATCGCAGCCAGGAATTCAGCGGGACTGGGACGTTGCCCAACCCAGATGACAGAATCCAGATCGGCGGACATGTTCCTTAACTCTTCGCCAAGCGGCCCGTCACCAACAATCAACAGCCGAACGGACTGATGATCGGTCGTATCAAGTATCAACCTCCAGGCATCGAGAAGTACGCGGTGTCCCTTTTCACGTCGCAATGTGCTGACGGTGCCGAAAACAACAGTGTCGTCGGGAATTCCCAGTTTCTTTCGAACACGTTGTCGCGACGATTCATTTGCGCCATCGAGTGACTGCATATCAACGCAGTTATGCAGTACACGGAATCGACGTTCCGGAAGACGAAGCCCCTGCTGAGCAAAACGTTTGACACTGTGAGAACAGCAAAGAACGGAATCGGCACGAGCACACACCATCCGGTCAAGAAAGCGATGGTACCAGCGCTTCCAGTGGTAATGACCGTGCTCCTCAATAACGACCGGTCCAGTCCCGGCCAGAATCGAGGCTAACGTCGTATGCAGGTTCGTCAAAAACTGTCCGCCGTGGATGATCCGTGGTCGAATGCGACTGATGTAGGATGCCAGTTTCAATGTTGTGCGCAGGCTATAAATTTTTCCCGAGACATCGAGAACATCCGTAGGGATTCCCAGACGCCGGACAGCGCCAACCAACTCTCCGGAGTCGCGAAACACACACACTCGACAGGGGATCTCCTGACGACGCAACTCCTGTAACACTGTCACTCTGAGTTGTTCCGCTCCTCCCAGTCTCAGTCTGCTGTGGACGAACAGAATCTCGTTTTCCGATCCGCTTCCGGTAATCGTCAATTTAATTCCTGCAGCAGCGTCCTGTAGACCTGTATCGTTTCCCGAACAACTAAACGCTCGTCGAATCGCTCTTCCATTCGACGTCGTCCGGCCGTGCCCATCGCCTGTCGCAATTCTGCGTCAGCCAACAGTTTCAGTATGGCATTCCCAACTGATGGGCCGTCATGTGGCGGAACCAGAATTCCGTTGACGCCGTCTTCAACCACTTCACGACAACCCGGCACATCGGTGGTAACAATCGGAATTCCGCTGGAGGCCGCCTCAAGAAGAGACCTCGGAACGCCTTCACGGTAGGATGGAAGAACAACGACATCTGTCTCTTTCAGGACCTCGGCCATGTCGCCAACATGTCCGCGAAACTCGATCCCGTCAAGTGTCTTCCATTGCGTCAGCTGATCCGATGAAACCGCCGAACGATTCCCCTGGTCTACGGTCCCACAAACCAGCACACGTGGCGGACAGGACATCCTGCTGTGGACAGCCGCAATCCCCTCCATGAATTCATAGATCCCTTTCTCGCGAATTAATCGCCCGATGAACGTGACGGTAAGTTGAGCATCCCTGGCAGGAATCCGCGGGCGGAAACGTGACAGGTCGACACCCGATCCGTTAATCAGTGTCGACGACGCCCGAACCTTCGGAACAATCGCGGAAATCTCATCCAGATCGTCTTTGTTCTGAAATGTGCTTCGAGTGCGGGCACCGTACAGACTTCTTGCATACCACTGCAAAGCGCCGCTGCGCGCCAGTCCGGTGAGTCCCGCAGACTGTTTCCCCATAAAATAGTATGGAAGTCCGGTGACGCAGTTGATGACTCCCGGAACGCCTGCCAGCCGCGCTGCAATTGTTCCGAAAAGCACAGGTTTCACGGTGAAGTGATGTACGATCTGCGGACGGAGCCGTCTGTAAAGACGCCGCAGTCGATCGATTGAAGCCACCGCCGAAAGCGGGTTGATACTACGCCGGTCGTGGAACCAGGCGTGACAAGTGAGTCCCGCACATTCCAGTTCGCGTTCAAATCCATCCGGTGTCGCAACAGCTTCGACATCCAGCCCTGCCTCGTCACGCAGCCCCTGGACAAGCTTCATCCGAAAGTTAAAAATATTCCAGGCGGTATTTGAGACAAGCAGAACGCGCATCGGCAGCCGTAATTTCTATCCCCGGTTCCTCATGTCTCGCGGATTGAACAAACAACCGCCGCTGACATTACGATCCATCAGGTTCAGGAACCGTGAAATCAGTTCTCCGTTCCGGCAACATCGTTGAGCAGTCTCCGCCGAAGCGAACCGCCACGCCTGCTGCAAAGGCACCGCCAGCGTAACTGACATAAGATCAAGCTGATTCCCGGCGGGACAGAACAGCGTCTTTGAACACAGAAGTCGTAAAATTTGTACAACATCCAGATCAAACGGATAGATCAGTACGGAAGTCAGCCGACCTCAATTATTCAAAGGATGACTGCAAGAGCGGTCTCTGGATTCGATCTGCCGGCGCAAACTCCGTTCTCCTGGGTGACATTTAGTCAGCTTTCCCAGTGACAACCGGTAGTACTGAGACACAGAATGAAATCAATTGCCACACGTTTCTGAAAGAAACTACAGAGCCCTGCCTCACTAATCCGCAGCTAAAAATCTCAGGGCGCTAACACCAAGAAACTTGCCAAACACGCATTAAACAAAGTGAGGAGCTTACGGAAAATGTGTGATTTTGATCGCTTTGAGGGTCTCAGGAACCCGGCCGAACTACCGTGACACAGCATCAGTGCCAACAACACGATTGATCAGGCAATGGTTCTTTTCATTGGTTTCAGGAGGCGTATTTAAATTACGCCACCCAAATGGCAAATAGCCAGCAAACGGGCAGGTTTATATCCAGCCTGAAAGCTGGTTTACAAGATTTCTGTTATGCCGCGAACATGGTGGGATTTCAAGGAATGTTTTCAACATTGTGAGCCCAATACCTAACCAATAAGATCGATTGCAACGATCATACGAGCAACGCAGTTCACGTCACGGAAGCCGCAGGCCTGGCGTTTCAGAATCCTGATTTTGTTGTTTGTGTTTTCAAGCTATCCGGCGGAAATCAGGGATGATCTCAGTTCACGATACCGTTGCGATGTATGTGCAGCATTATGGCCATTGTTTGCACGACTCGAACGCCGAAGGCTCTGGCAGAGGCAAGAAAAGCTTTGTATATGAATTGTTCCGGGCCGCACTTTCAAAAGCTGACCTCCCGTACGGTCGAACATCTGCAACGTTCCACTCTTGGGGTTTGACAAACATAACATCGTCCGCAATTTGAAAGTTCATGGACGTCACATGCTGAAACCCTGTTACAACAATTGCCCGATACGACATCGACGTGGATAGCTCGGTCTGCGTAGCAATGTAACATCTGTATCAGATCAGTTCCTGGATCACTTCCCCTTCGGACAGGATCGGAATCGGACGTCCGGAACGATTGAAGAGATTCGTCCGGGGATCGATTCCCAGGTGCCGATACATCGTGGCCAGAACGTCGTGAGGACTGACGGGGCGGTCTGCAGGAACGGCACCTTTCGCGTCCGACGCTCCAATAATCTGACCTGTCTTCAGTCCACCACCAATCATTGCCACGCAGAATACGTTTGGCCAATGGTCACGTCCGACGCATTTGTTGATCAGTGGAGTTCGGCCAAATTCACCCCACACGACCACCAGCACCTTCTTGTCCAGGCCCCGGCTGTAAAGATCATGCGTGAGAGCGGACACCATCTGATCCATCTGTTCCGCCGCCAGTTGCATCGTATAGGTTACCGCCCCGCCACGTTTGTCGCCGTGCACATCCCAGGTCAGCGATCCCGGGTCGGTGTTGACAGTCACAAAGGTCACGCCGGCTTCAACCAGTCGTCGCGCCAAAAGCACGCTCTGCCCCCATCGGTGACGTCCGTTGCATTCGCGGGTTTTGGGGGACTCCCCGGGAACAAAGTCAAGTTGTGTAATCCCGTAGCGGTCTCGATTTCGTGGATCTTCACGGCTGAGGTCAAACGCCTCACGCGCTGCAGGACCGGTCACCATTTCGAACGCGGACCTCTGAAAATAATCCATGGAATCCATGGCACCAAACACATCAGCCTCACGGCGGATACGATCAAATTGTTTGGCCAGGGCTGTACGATCTTCCATACGTTTCAGAGAAAGACCGTGAACAAGGCCCAGATTGGGAACCTGAAAATCGTCAGTCGCAGGATCTTCATAAATCCAGTATGGAGCATTGCGGTTCCCCACATAACTGGACTTAAAGGCATCAATAAACTGTGGATTGGCTTTGGGACGAAAGCTCAGATGCGCGTAGGACGGCACGCCCAGCGCGTTAGGACCTCGTAACAGAGATGAGATGGAACCGCTGGAGGGTTCGTGCATCTCCTTCTTGCCGGTGCTGCAAATCCTCACCCCACCGTGATGATCCGAAGTGGTATGGCAGGCACTGCGGATAATCGCCATTTTGTCCAGCAATCGGGCCTGACGCGGCAGCAGCTCGCAAAACTGCTCACCGGGCAACGAAGTTGAAATCGCATCCCACGGACCGCGATTTTGTTCGGTTGCCAAAGGTTTCGGGTCGTACGTTTCAAACTGTGAAGGCCCGCCACCCAGCCAGATCTGAATGATGGCCGTGTCATTTACAGATCGGCCCTTATGTGCCGCTTCTGCCCGACAACGAAGGATCTCCGGCAGCGGCAGCCCGGCTGCCCCCGCACTCACGGTACTCTTCAGAAATGCCCTGCGGCTTTTTCTGAGATGTCGCATAGCCCTTATTCCGTCAGATCGTCACCCGAAAGTCTTCCAAACGGCACCCGACTACAGCCCGTTATACCCTATCGCATAACGTTTTAGAACCACTTCGACAGAGAACACCGCATTGACACCAGAAGCCACCCATCGCTGCTGTGATATAGTGGACATCAGAAAATTTTGGCTGGTCTGCCCACACGGTCCAGGCCTGTTGTCAGACAAATACCGGTTTCAGTCGTTCCGGTCATCGTCGATGGCTGTGTGTGCTGTTCTGTGGTTCGAATCCGGATCAATGCCGGTGAGGGAATCGAGCAGTGCCAAGGTGGCCCAGGAGGTCGCACTGGTTGAAATAAACTGGTGCTTATCATGTGGAAATCCACTTTCGAAATATTCCTGAAAGCCCTCAGCTCGTGTGTGCACTAACCAGGAACCGTCATCATGCTGTTCGTTCAGTAAGTATTTGATGGCCCGGCGGACAGCCGGGCCATGCCTGATTTGAACGTTGGTCGACAGCAAAGCTGAAACAACCGTACCAGTCGCGTAAGCATCGGATTCCATATCAGGCAACTGAGCCCACCCACCATCCACTCGCTGCAATGCAAGTAATTCTTCCCTGGCCTGATCGATTCGGTTTGATGCGTATTGGGTCGATGACAGCAGACGCAGGCGAAACACATGATCTTCTGTGTCTTTCGGATTCGTATTGTTCAGCCACTCCCACAGTGCTGAACGCCGTTCAGTAATCCGTTCTTGCTGTTCTGTGGTACCGAATGAGTCCAGTCCACGCATGGCTACATAACTGGTCATGAACGGACTCCCGGACGACGGTGGTCTCCTGCCGGTATGCTGCCAGTGGTTGCTGTCTTCCTGGTAGCCGAGTAAAAAACCGGACACAGCGGCTGTGATATCGTCCGGCTCGTGGCCACCTGCGTCCAGTGTCCACAGTGCGTAACCTGCAGTGACCACTTTGCCTCCCTGCCCTGTTCCTTCGCTGTATTTCCGAAGGCCTCTTTTCAGATGTGCAAACGTGTGGTCAATCTGTCGCTGAAGGTTGTCGCGGTCGACAACAAACCCCATTTTTTGTGCTTTGGTCAATACAAATACGGGGATGGCCTGACTGTGACAGCTAAAGCAATCACGCTGTTCGACGAAACCCGCCGATGCTTTCTCCAGCAACGGAATGGCACATGCGATGGCGGTGCGGAGTTCTGATTCTACGATACTCGACCGAGATTCCTGCGCAGGAAGAGGTAAACCCGGACTGAATCCCAGAAACGCAAGACCAGACACAAGTTGTTTCATGACAACCGAGAGGCCATTCCGCAGTGGGACACGCGTCCTGACAACCATGTGGCAGGTTCTTCAGTGAATGGTTTAGAAAACGGGCACAGTGAATGCCGGAGCCGGAGTGATCAGGAAATCACATCAGATGAGACGGGTATCACCAGTGAGAGAATGTGATCCGATTCAGCTGAAAGAGTCCCAATCAGATTTTCTTCCTGCCTCCCAGCGAAATCAGGTGACGAAAAGTTCTCAGGTACAGACGCCCGCCGGCGACAGCCGGAGACGCGTGCATGTCGTCCCGCAATCTGTTTTTCGCGAGAAGCCGATAGTTCTTACTGGCGGCCAGTACGACAGTGGTACCCTGAACATCAGTACAGAAAATCCGATCGCCAATGATGATCGGTGACGAAAAAAAGTCACCTCCCACCCGTTCCTTCCAGTGGATTTCTCCGCTGGGACCGTCAATACAGGTGACAATTCCTCCCTTATCATACCACAGAAAGACCAAGTCGCCTTTAGCAATCAATGTCGGAACATAGGGCGCATGTTTTTTTACTTCGTAAACGATTTCGGGAGACGTCCCGGGGCGCACGGCGACGACTTTATTCTGATCACCTCCGGATCCTGATCCGGAGGTGCCAAAAATCAGACCTGATGCGAAAATCGGTGAGCCGATCGGACGTCTGTCCAAAGACTCCAGTGACCAGTTAACGGCCCCGGTCCGGGGGTTGTAAGACGTGATCCCGTACTTGCGGGAACTCATCACCAGCTCAATCGGGCTGCCGTCCTGGTTGTAGAGAAACGGCACTGCATGTGCCGCGCTGAGTGAATTCTCCCGAATTGTCTTCCATACGGTTCGGCCCGTTGTGCGGTCAAGCGCCAGCACGCAGCTCTCAGTTGACTCCACGGGGTCCTCATCCCGCGGCAGACGCTGATGCAACTGCAGAATAACCAGATTATCGAATATAATTGGTGAGGTGCAGAACCCGTGTCCGCTCAGGTAGGGTCCCAGTTCCCGTTCCCAGACCAGTTCCCCGCCGTGCGTGAACACCTTCAGAGTAGTGGCGTCCCCCTGGGACCAGGCGGTATACACATGCCTGTCATCCACAACCGGGGTGGAAGATGCCAAACTGTTTTGTGCTCGGACGCGGTAACCTTTCGCTAATGTTGAAGGAAACGATTTTTTCCACAATGTCCTGCCATCGGATGTGTGCAAACACATCACAGAGCGGGTTGCTGACTCACTTTCTGCTGTGGCCGGCCTCGTTCCGGTCAAAACGTCTGCCGTGTGAATGAAAATATTTTCTCCCCACAACACCGGTGAGGCATGACCGATGCCCGGCAAATCAACCTTCCAGTTGTAATCGTCTTCTGTCCAGCTGGTAGGAATCGACTCCGCCTCGGAAATTCCGGTGCCATTGGGACCTCGGAAACGCGTCCATTCCTGCGCATCGGTCGATTGTGAAGTCACCAACGCTAAAGCGGTCACCTTGATCAGTAATTGAAAACGTCCGTCCATTGTCAAAAATTTCCTGTGACTCTCTGAAAATTGTTCGTTCCCGGTTAGCCGCAACACGGGTCCGGACGATTGTTTGCTGTCAAAGTAAATCCAAAAAATGAATTAGGTCAGCCGTTGAGTAGATTTCCGCGGCAGCCTCGACTTCGTCAGCAAACGTGCCCCGGACAGACAACACTGAACACTATCCTCAACGATACCGAAACGCAAAAGTGGTCCGTCGACAGCAACGGGAAACCGATCAGAGGTGACTGTGTTGTTACGAATCGTCGGTACTGTCAAACTGAACGAACGGGAGGGTTCCGTCGGACGGCTGTCCCCCCCGTTACCGGTCAACGTGTAATTCCCTGTCGGGACAGTCTGACAATGCCTTCGGAACAAGTGAAACCACGTCATTACTCACCGGACTGAAAGTTCGATTTTGCACCGTCGGGAAAACCACAACTCGCAATGATTGACCGTCACATCCACTGATAACGCAGGGCCTGACAACCACCTAACATCGGGAAAACACAAAGAATGAGTGAGAGACGAACAACCCTCATCATGGCAGGAACCTGGCTGCTGACACTGATGTTAACTGATCAAGTGCCGGCGGCAGACGAATCCGTGGTTCAGCACATTGGGGCCCGGCGCGAGCTGTTTGTAGACCGGTTCCTGGTGGAAAAGCTTCAGGGAACTCGCTTTCAACTGCATCACCCTCACCCCGCCGAAGTTTCAGTAGCACTGGATCAACCCTGGGAAGAGCGACTGCACAATGGTCTTTCGGTGATTAAAGATCGACACCGGTTTCTGCTCTACTATAGCGCTGCCAACCGCCTGGCCGTGGCTGAAAGCTCTGATGGAATCCACTGGAACAAGCCGTCACTGGGGCTGATCAAAGTCAACGGAAACAGACAGAACAACCTGGTTGGCAGTGTTGACGGACACCTGATGGTTCCGGACAGCGGACCTATACCCGAAGTGTTCCTCGACGCACGACCGAAGGTGAACCCCGGCGAACGATTCAAGGCATTCACTCTGATCGAGACTCCGGGACTGACGCAGGTCATTTGCTGGGTATCAGCAGACGGTTTCCGATTTCGCAAACTTCGGGACGAACCGATCATCGCAACTTCGCTGTACGGGGCCTTTGACGGTCTGGAGTCACTGTTCTGGTCGGAGTCTGAACAGCAGTACGTTCTGTACGTTCGCTATGCCATCCGCGTGGAACCACCGAACCCGGATGATCCGAATCGCCGGTGTGTGGCGCGTATGACATCAAAAGATCTGCTGCACTGGGAAACACCCGAACCAATGACCTTCGGGAGGAATGGTGTGATGCCACCGGACCATCACTACAATAACCAGACATCACCGTATTTCCGGGCACCTCACCTCTTCATTGCACTCTCCAACAGGCTGGCTCAGAATCGTGCTGCGCTGACTCGAGACCAGGCTATTGCTGCAAATTTAAGGTCATCCCGGACTGACATGCCGGACCCGTTGACGTGGCTGCTGAAGGATTGTGCCGATACGGTGATGATGACCACTCGTGGTGGGAATCACTATGACAGATTGTTCCAGGAAGCGATCGTCCGACCTGGTCCCGGTGCGAAAAACTGGGTGACGCGATCCAACTACACTCTGCGGGGGCTGCACCCAACCGGTTCGCGGGAAATGTCGATCTACGTCAGTCGCCACAACGGTCAGACGACCAGTCATGTGCGTCGCTATGTATTCCGCACAGACGGTCTGGTTTCAATTCACGCCCCGTTTGCAGGCGGCGAGCTTCTGACGCAGCCGTTGACGTTTCAGGGAAATGCACTGGAAATTAACTATGCCACGTCAGCAGTGGGCTCGATACGAGTCGAAATTCAGGATCTCAGCGGGAAGCCGCTTTCGGGACTGACTCTTGATGATTGTATTGAAATTCTGGGAGACGAAATCACCGGTACGGTGCACTGGAATTCATCGGTCAGTCTTTCACAGATTGCCGGACAGCCCGTCCGCCTGAGGTTTGTGATGAAAGATGCCGATCTTTATTCTCTGCGATTTCATGAATGAACCCACGCGGTGCAGTCGGGGAGGAGTATTAACCAAACCACGGTATTGCCGGACTGAAACGAAATCTCCCAGCCAGTCGGTTCTTGCCGGCGACACGGTGACATCCTTCATTTCAGCACCACCATCAAATCATCCGAAAAGCTCGCGGCGACGGAAAAACAGACTCAGACAGTCGTGCCTGCCATAGTAGTTCGTGCAAAAACAACTCACCATAGAATCACGCTGAGTTTCGAACAGCGTTACATCAGCCGGTCAGTGGAACTCAAAACACACGACGGGCGACAGAGCGAGTCTGACTATTGCTTTGACGAAGCCTCAAAGCTGCTAATTCCCGCGGCGTCATGCAGTGATGCTGACAGATCCACGAACGGTCCGGATACGTTCCACACCACACGAACTACCTGTCATCTGCAGCGGAAAGCACGTCACGCATTTGCTCAACGAGTTCCGGGGTTTGCAGGTCTTTGGTATTGAGAATGAGGTGCACAAAGTTGTCGGCAAGAATTTCATCAGGATGAATAATGTATGAGGTGTTGTTTCCGATGTGTTTGAAATACCCCGGTGTCTTCTTCGGATCCAGCAGTACAGGTGCTCCGGCCACCTCAATCGGTATCCACCCTGCTTCATCCTGCTCCACCACCATCAGCCGGAACTGAAGAAAGCGAAAGAACGGACCTCCCAGCCTGGATTCATACCGGTCAACATTTGCGAAAAGAACAGGTGCCACGGTAACGTTTTGATTGTGATGCCTCAGGTCAATCACACAGTTAACCAAAGGAGCATCCGGATTGGTGAGTTTGCGATTTGAAAGTGATCCTGGCAGCGAAATTTGATCGCACGTCCGGAAATCAATGATCGCATACAGTTTTTGTCTCAGTTCGGGATTATGGCTGCTGAGCACGTGAAACAGTTCATGAACAATCAGACGTTCAAGGCGATCCCGGGACACGGCAATTCGTGATTCCGGTAAAACGACAGCATTTTCGCGACAATACGCTGCTCCGCCTTCTTCTTTACCGTCAGTTTTGACAAACAGGATCTGTTCCGGCAGCGACAGACTGAAAGGACGAAAACGCTTTTCGATGGATTGGACAACCTCAGTGATCGACAGGATTTCGGCATCGGTCCACTGCAGAACGTGCAGTGAAACAAAATCCAGATACTCCTCAACGGTGACATCTTCGTCGCTCAACAATCGGCTTTGACGGTCAAACCGACTCATAGCACTGACAAAAGGATCACGCAGGGTGAGCTTTTTGATACCGGTTTCTCTGTCCGCAAATCCGGCGAGACTCTGCCGGTGAATTCGGATCGTTTCACCAGCAGATGAAGGTCCTGCCAGCAGAACACAGAATCCTGCAATTAAGAGCTGTCGCGTCATGGGCTGATTCCGCCCGATCAGGAGTTTGTAACAAACAGTACGGGCCCACCGGACAGCCCTCAGCGCAGTTTGACACCATCCTGTCAAACTGCGAAAACATTCTGCAGTGAATCACAGTAAGGTTGGAAACGAATATGACAAGCCTCAGATCGTCACACCAACTCAATCGATTGGTTATTCGGTTTCGAAACTCGCCAGGGCGACTACAGGAACGCGCTGCATGGAGCAAATCTTCAGCAATCCGTTATCTGAATCCGCAACAATCGATTTGACGTTCAGGAAACAATTCCCAACTGGCCCCCACGTATT
Source organism: Fuerstiella sp. (assembly GCA_022447225.1). NCBI lineage: Bacteria > Pseudomonadati > Planctomycetota > Planctomycetia > Planctomycetales > Planctomycetaceae > Fuerstiella > Fuerstiella sp. Next base: position 206,377 of record JAKVAZ010000008.1, read on the forward strand.
GTTTCACCTGACTGTACCTCTGATAACACAGTATTCCACCGACGAAATCTCATATCCTTGATCACATTTCAGCATGTGTCACGGTCAGGCCGGTATCATGCCGAAAGCTCCGCCTGCAACCTTCTGACGCTGATCCGTTTCCGGATTCATGCAACAGGCGTCCGGAAACTGATGGAAATGCGGCGGACGGCTGTCGGGTGCGTTTCAGAATTTCAGACAGGAAGCTTAGGCACACGTTTTGTCTGACACTTTTAGTAAGTTCGCCTGACACCAGAGAGTGTCTGTGCGGGAAGGCAGTGGAATCCATATTGGAGAATATATTATGAAACATCACATCCTGATGCTGGCTGTCGCTGCCGGCAGTTTGTCGCATGGTGCCGAACCCGGTAATGCAGTGAAAACGCGAGTGATGGATGCGCTGCCAACCGTTGACGGGCTGGCCAGGAAGGTAATGGGAAAGGTAACCTTTCTGGAGGCCGGCGGGTGCCCTGCATTTCTGATCCGGTCTCGGAACGAAAATATTTCGACACCGGTACCGTGGGTGTGGTATGCCCCGACGATCCACGGACAACCGAGACCCGCTCACGCCTGGATGTTCGAAAAGTTTCTGGCCAGAGGCATCGCCATCGCCGGCATCGACGTCGGCGAATCGATGGGCAATCCTGCGGGCCGTGCCACATATACCGCATTTCACAAGCTCCTGACCGAGAAGTACGGATTTGCACAGCGGGCGACTCTGATTCCTCAGAGTCGCGGTGGACTGATGCTCTACAACTGGGCTGCCGAGCATCCCGACAATGTTGCCTGCATTGCCGGGATCTATACGGTTTGCGACATGAGCAGCTGGCCCGGACTTAAACGGGCCTGCGCGGCTTACGAAATGAGTGAGCAACAGCTGGCTGAGGTCCTTCCGATGCACAATCCCATCGACCGTCTGTGGCCTCTGGCGAAGGCCGGCATCCCCATCCTGCATATCCACGGAGACAGTGACACGGCCTGTCCCGTCGAAAGAAATTCGGGGGAATTGGCACGACGCTACCGCAAACTGGGTGGCAACATCAGGCTCATTGTGGTTCCGGAAAAAGGACACGAAGAGGCTCCGGAGTTCTTCCAGTCCCGGCAGGTGGTCGACTTCGTGATCGGAAACACGTGTCAGGCCGTTAAGAAACGTTAAACGAGCTCATCTTCGTGAATGCACGGGAAGGTCTGTAAGATCCTAATTCCGCCACGTAGGTCATCGCGGTAGTGATCGGGCTGGAATTAGAGACCAATGGTCGTTATGGTGCGTGACTTGGTTTTCGCCGTTTTGTGATTAAATTCAACTTTCTGTGTACGGCTGCTTCACCTGTTGATTTTGCAGCAGAACAAATTAACTGTTTCGTTATGCCAAACTCCATTTCCGCCAAGAAGTCTCTGCGTCAAAATCAAAAACGGCGAATGCTGAATCGTCAGTATCGGTCCCGGTTGCGCACTGAATTGAAGAAATTCCGTTCGTTGATGCAGGAAACTCCTGCTCAAGCCGACGCCGACAAGGCGTTGAGTCAGGTAACAAAAGTCATCGACCAGGCTGCTGCGAAGCGACTGATCCACAGAAATACGGCCTCACGTACCAAGTCCCGACTGGCTGCTCTTAAGAAAAGTGTCTGCAGCTAAGCTATGCCTGGGACTTAGAGTTCTGAGTGCAGGCCGTTTCTGATGCAATCGATGCAACACAAGATAAAACGGCTGCGGACCAGTGGTCCGCAGCCGTTTTTGTGTGTCGGCCCCAGGCAACGACAAAAGGGCGTGAAAATGTCGTTCGGAATGGTATCGCCGTCATTCTGTCTGCTGGCCGCAGTAAGCTGCCTGACCACAAGCCATTCGGCAGCCGAGGCAGAACATCCGGTTTCGGTCACGGAAACGCATGTTTTTGTGACACAGCGGTCCGCTCGTGCGCGTATCCGACTGTTCGCTGAGGACTTGTTGTTGTTTCAGCAACTGGAACCCGACAGCGAAGGTAAATTGTCCGAACAACAATTGAAGCGAGGCCTGGAGCAGCATCGTAATTTCCTGACGAAACGTGTCACAATCCGAGACGCAGACGGCCTTCTGATTCCATCAAAAATCACCGACATAGTGCCGTTTGAGATCCCTGCCGGGGGAATTCCGGAAGAAGATCTGATGCTCTACGAAGTCACGTACGAACTGGAATTTCGATTTAAAACCCCGCCGGAATTCCTGACGTTTCAGCAGGATATTACCGACGATAATTTCATCCTGCCTTCTGAAATGAAGCTGACGATTAACCAAACCGGCAGTGGCAACATCATTGCCGGGATTCTGCTGCCTGGATCAGCAGTCACTCATCGGTTTGACTGGGAAACTCCACTCAGTCCGGACGCTTCAGACGATGAGTATAAGTCATGGCTGCAAAAACAGCGACAGGACACCCTGGGAATCACCAGTTACAGCAGTGTCTATTCATTTGTCTATCTTGAACCAGGAGAAGTCCGTCACGAGCTTCTGATTCCACTGGCCAGTCTGGCTTCCGTTCTGCCGATCGAGCACGCTGATCCTGCGTTCCTGGAAATTCCCGAACAGGAAGCAGCAGCCGGACTGATCCGGGACTGGCTTGCTCAGGTCAATCCAGCGCGAATCAATGGAACGGACGTGGCAACGGAGTTCAGCCGGATTGACTTTTACGGTCTCAATCTGCGGGATTTCGCCCGCCAGGCGGAAGCCCGTCGAGTCAGTTTCGCCAGTGGGCGCGTGGGAATCATCCTCCGATATCTTCCCCTGGATAATTATGTCACTGACGTGGAGCTTCGTTGGGATACTTTTCACTCATCAATGCGAAAAATCCGTTCTGTCGTCGTCCCGTGGACCGGTGAAATTGAACGATTTGAGTTCTCTCGATTTAAAGCCTCAGAAGACAACATTTTTCGCTGGTCAGCAGATGAGCAGGAGGTGCCCGGTCTTGCAGAACCGGTGCCTCGCGAGCTCCCGGAAATGCCACGCCTGCGAGTCCCGCTTGTATCCTGTGCGCTGGTTTTTTGTGTTCTGCTGGTCCCGTTTATCACGAAACGACAGTGGCAGGGCACACTGGTCTGTCTTGTGCTTGCTGCTGCATGCTGGCCAATTGCAGGCACCGAGATCCCGCATCCATTGAAACCGGTTCCCAGGCTTTCTTCGGTAAAAGCGCGTGAAATTGCACAGAGGCTCCACTCAGGAACCTATCAGGCACTGGATTTTGGCACCGAACGTCGGATTTACCTGGCGCTGGACCAGTTTGTCGACGGACCACTGCTGGAGTCACTGTACCTCCGGCTGCGCGAAGGACTTGCGGTCAGAGAACAGGGCGGTGCCGTGGCAAGAGTTGCTTCTATTGAATACGTTGATGGAACCCTGCCTGCCTCATCTGCGGATTCACCTGAGTGGCCAGGTTACAGATTTCGGACTACGTGGATCGTTGCAGGCACAGTGGAACACTGGGGGCATGTTCATGAACGGCGAAACAGATTTTCTGCTGTAGTGAACATAGAACCGCGAGACGGCTGGTGGAAAATCACAAACATGCAGGTTGACTCTCAGGAAAGTCTTTCGGGAGTCACCAGTCTGCGAAAGTTTCAGGACTAGTCGATGTCAGAATCACCCTGTATTTTTTTGTTGTGTAGCGATCTGATGATGACCAGCGCTGTCAGCAGTGATGCTGCCCGGAATGGACTGAATTTTCGGAATGTGGCAACTCCGAATCAGCTTCACGACTGCACAGATCACGATCTCATCATTATCGACCTTGCGTCACCGGGACTGAACCTCCAGCTGGCAGGCAATGCGTTGAGTGATCATTTAAGGCGGTCTGCAGTCCTGTATGGTCCACATGTGCATCACAAACGGTTTGAGCAGGCCCGCGATGCCGGGTTCGAAAGACTGATGACAAGAGGACGCTTCAACGCGGAAGTGAGTCAGATCATCGACGACTTTGCTGCCAAATGACATGCTCTCCGAATGTCGTTTGTGTGGAATGTTCTGTCCGGCGGGCTACGACTGCGGGCCCGCGGTATTGTGAACTCCAAAAGAAATCGACTGGAAGTCGAGTGCCTGGCAGGCTTCATACAGGGTAAACCACGGTTGATTCGGCACCCGGTCATCGATATCCAGAATGACCCGTGTGGTCGGATCGATTTTGGAAAGCTGAACCAGCCTCTGACCGAGATCTTCCGCCTGAATGGACTGAGAATTGAGCTGCATGGTGATATTCCCCGGCGTCCCCCCGGGGAGAAGAGAGATTCGAACAACCTGCTGCTCAACACGATCAAATTTTTCCGACGGCGGAGCCTCATCCGGCACCAGGGTACCGGATCCAAGTTCCACAGGCACTAACAGATCCGGCAATTGTCCCACTGAAGCACAAACGAAGAAGACAAGCAACAGAAACACCACATCGATCATGGGTGTCATGGCTTCTCCCTGCAGCGAAGACTGACGATTGTGCTGTCCCGGAATTCTCATGTGGCGTCCATCGAAACTGCGAACTGAATCGAACGAATGTTGTGGCGGGCACATTGTTCAATAAGCGGACGAATCCTGCCGAACTGACCGTTTCGATCGGCACGAATTCGCACTTCGGGAGAACTGTCCTCCGAATGAGCGGTTACCGCAAGTCCCGTAATTCTTTGCAGAACATCGTCCTGAGTTCTTCGAATGCCGCCGAGAGAGTAACTTCCATCCGCCAGAATCGTAATGGTGATTCGGTGTACCGGATTCTCGTCTGTGCTCGCCACGGACACTTGCGGCAGATCGACAGCTTCTGAATTTTCGCTGCGGACGAAATGGCTGGCAACCAGAAAAAATATGATCAGCAGAAATACGACGTCGATGAGCGGCGTGATGTTGAACTGCAGCGTTCCGCGACCGGAAAACCTTGCTGGTAATCGCATCCGTGACCTCCTGTCTGCAGTGTATCCGTTTTGTCTTTAGCAGAACACAACCAAAACAAAATGCCGCAGAAGCTGGGCTCTGCGGCATTGTCTGACACTCAGGTCTTACAGGTCACACTCGACAGACGTCATCAGTGACGGCAGCCGCCATAGTATCCCCCGTAATATCCGCGGCGGCCATAGTACCGAGGACTGTATCCGTAGCTGATTCCGAAACTGCGACGGTACGGACTCCGACGATACCCATAACCCCAGCCGCCATAGCCCCGGCCGCCATACCCCCGGCCGAAGCTGATCGAAAATCCACTGCCTCGACCTCCGTAACCATAACCAGACCCGTAGTGAAGGCCTCTTCCGAAGCCTCGATGATAGTGACCGGCACTGGCTTTTGTTGCAGTGGCAAACATCATTCCTCCGGCCACCAGAAACAGGAACATAAATCTCTTCATGGGTTCTTCTCCGTCAGGAATTCAATACGTTCAAAATGGGTTGGAAAAAATTGCGAGGATGGCCGATTGATCACCGACCGGTGAACATTGAGAGGATCCCCTGCGATACGATGCAGGCGACCGATCATTCAGTCGTTTCTCATGATGCAACAAGAGCTTCAGATATCGAGGACAGTCTCGAACTCACTCAAGCGCCCCGTGAACTCGGACCGTTCGATACTGCAACCCGGTTGATCGGCTGGACACACGCGTGCCTATGCAAATCTCAATTCCGTCCGAGCTGGTCACAACCGTTGACACGCAAACTCGATACCGAAAAGGGATCCGAAGAAACGGATTACCATAAACCCCTGAGGGAAAAGGGACTTAACGCAGAATCGCTGCCTGTTAAATCTTGTTCTAACGGCTATCAACCGTCGTCAGTCACACAACAAGTGTCATCATCACGACGGCACTCGGTGAATAGCTCAGACTCAATCTGCCGATCACCAGTCAGGCAGATGTGGTTCAGACCAGACTTCAGACCTGTGCGAAACTCCAGTGGGGAGGGATCACTGCACCTCGACGAACGACAGCAATTCCATCGCGCACAAACACATCACCGTAGTCACCATTGGCCGATGGAGCCTCACTCGCCACGATTCTGGCTCCCGCACCGATCACCACGTTCTTGTCAATCAGGGCACCTTCGATTTCGGCACCGGCACCGACACCCGGACTGGGCGCATCGGAATTGGGGCCGGATTCGTAATAGTCGGCTCCCATAATGACGGTGTGACGCATCTGGACCTGCTCAGCGATCTGACAGCGCAGACCGACAACGCTGTTCAGGATTTTGGCATTGGGTCCGACAAAGCAGCCATCGGAGACAAGACTGCTTCTGATGTGGCAGCCGTCGAACCTCGATGACGGAAGAAAACGCGGGTGCGTGAAAATCGGCCAGCGGCGGTGGGCAAGTGTGAACGGAGGATGCGGCTGAGCCAGCATCAGATTGGCCTCATAGAAGGACTTAATTGTACCGATGTCGGCCCAATAACCATCAAACAAATGGGTCTGCACATGATGATTGCGGATAGCCAGGGGAAAGATATCCCTGCCAAAATCATCGTGGGTGGTTGTCTCCAGCAGATCGACAAGCACGTCCCGATCAAACAGGTAGATTCCCATACTGGCCAGGTATTCACGTCCGCGGGCTTCTATTCCCTGACGGTCAATCCATTCAGTGGACATTCGCACAGTCGACAGGGCATCCTGAGTTTGCGGCTTCTCCACGAACCCGGTCACTCGTCCGGTATCGTTGAGCTGCATGATGCCAAATCCTCGTGCCGCATCATCGTCAACAGGGACGGTTGATATCGTTACAGCGGCATCTGCCTTCAGATGCGTATTCAGCATCTGATTATAATCCATACGATACAGCTGATCGCCGGAGAGAATCAGCACATAGCGAATCCCTGGTTCCCTGAGGAACCGTAACTGTTTGCGAACGGCATCAGCAGTCCCCTGATACCAACTTTGCAAGTCCAGAGTCTGCTGGGCAGGAAGGACTTCAACAAACCCGTCGGAAAAAACGTCAAAACTGTAGGTCTGCCGAATGTGTCGGTGCAGGCTCACCGAATTGAACTGAGTCAGTACATAGATTTGGTTCAGCTGACTGTGCAGGCAGTTGGAAATTGGCACGTCAATCAATCGATACTTGCCTCCAATCGGAACCGCAGGCTTCGACCGTTTCTCCGTAAGCGGTCGAAGCCGAGTTCCTTTACCACCACCAAGAATAATACCGATTGTGTGCCGCATTGCGCGTCGGTTTCTCCTAGGGAAGGGGAGACATCACAGACTTCGATTGTCTGTCATCACGAGTTCACTTGTGTGTTGTGTGACGTGAACTAAGGGGCTACAGGGCTTCGTCGTTCTGCTCGCCGGTACGGATCCGAATGACCTGGTCAACATTGGTGATAAAGATCTTACCATCACCGACCTGACCGGTTCGGGCAGCCCCGACAATCGCTTCCACCACCTTATCCAGTGCAGCATCTCCCACAACGACTTCCAGCTTGACTTTGGGCATAAAGTCCACGATGTACTCAGCACCACGATAGGTTTCTTTGTGGCCTTTCTGACGCCCAAATCCGCGAACTTCCGTGACGGTCATTCCGTGGATACCCGCTTCTGTGATTGCACTTTTGACATCTTCCAGCTTGAAGTGCCGTACAATTGCTTCCACTTTTTTCATGATCAAGTCTCCTGTGACACTTTAGTGTCCTGCTATCGGTTGATACTGAGTCATTGGCGATGGCTCAAAAAGGACCAATGCTGTCGCAAATCTACTGAAAGATATAGCCTTCTTCGCCGTGTTCAGCCATGTCGAGTCCAAGGATTTCGTCATCTTCTGAAACACGAAGTGTCATGGTCAAATCAAGAATCTTAAGCAGAATAAAGGTCACGACGACTGAAATTGCAATTGCAGCAACAATGCTGACCGCCTGTGTGACCACTTGCCCCGGATTACCTTCCAGCAGTCCGCTAGATTCGGATACGGCACGAGTCGCGAATACGCCGGCCAGCAGTGCGCCAAGCGTACCACCTATTCCATGGACACCGAATGCATCCAGAGAGTCATCATAACCGAACGCATTCTTGACTTTGGTGCACCCGAGATAACAAACGGCACCGGCCAAAAAACCCATGTAGATTCCGCCAATCGGTGTCACAGCTCCGGCAGCCGGTGTGATGCAGACCAGACCGGCCACTGCTCCGGAACACGCCCCCAAAACACCCGGTTTTCCGTCACGCAGCCATTCGAGTAACACCCAACCAAGGACACCAGCTGCAGCTGCCATGTGTGTCGCTACAAACGCGTTCACTGCAGACGCATTCGCTGCACCCGCGCTTCCCGCATTGAACCCGAACCAGCCTACCCACAGCAATCCGGCACCGATACACGTGTAGGTAAGATTGTGAGGCGGCATCGGTTCGGAAGGAAATCCTCGTCGTGCGCCAAGCACCAAAGCGCAGACCAGTGCAGAAAATCCGGAACTGATGTGAACCACCGTACCACCGGCGAAATCAATGGCACCATCAGCCAGTAACCAGCCTGACTCAGACCAGACCCAGTGACAGATGGGACAGTACACAAATGTCCCCCAGAGAACACAGAAAACACACATCGCACAGAATCTCATTCGTTCAGCGAAGGCTCCACAGATCAATGCCGGAGTGATGATGAAAAACATTCCCTGAAACATCATAAACAGCGAATCAGGTATGCTGCCGCTCTGGGGCACAACGGCCTGACCATCAACCAGGTGCGGTATCACCCCGTTCAGCGCAAAGTACTGAGTGAAACTGCCGAAGTACGCATTGGAACCTCCAAAAGCAAAGCTGTATCCCCACAGCGCCCAGACGATGCTCATCAACCCCATCAGGAAAAAACACTGCATCAGCACGCTGATGATATTTTTCCTGCGAACCAGTCCTCCATAAAACAATGCCAGCCCGGGACATGTCATCATCAGGACCAGCGCGCTGGAGACAAGCATCCATGACACGTCACCGGAATCCAGTACCGTTGACGCAGCTACCTCGGCTTCCTCTGCTGATTCAGGCGATGCAGAAGGTGTTTCCTGAGCAATCACCGATACACACCAACCGCTGAACACTCCCATCATCACCGCAATCAAGATCAGCCTGCGAATCATTTCAAGGTTCCTTCTTCTGGCCCGTTTACCTGAGATTTACGTACGTCACGATATCGCTTTGATGACGATTGTTCGACAACTCGTGTTCAAATGTCTGATGAGCCACGGCGCCACACTCAATTAACCTGCACGACAATTCACGGCTCATGCTTCAATCACAGATTCCCAAATAATCGATGGATCGGTCTTCATCAACCTGGATGGACAATTCCCTGCACGACTCCGGATATTGAGCGAGTTATGCGTACGTTTGTTTAGGTTAGGTTAGGTCGTCGTGGAATCCACCCCGGGGCCTTAAACCAACATCAAACGCAGCAGTCCGCTGCTGACCTCATCCCACCTGTCATTTCCAGAACACTCCGGTCGCCCCCGGCAGGCAGAAACACCTGGTTCCCGGCCGGTTCAAACGCAAAACCACATCCACTCCCGGTTTCAGTTCGACGCGGCCCACGCCGGCTCCCGTCAACTAAAGAACGGATTAAGCACCGCAAGCTTCCTATTTACTCACACACTTGCTGCGACTCCCACTGTAACTTAACGCCAAAGGAGCCGGCATTAAAAAAGCCCTTTGGGGTTGTCACGCTGGGACTTAATCGAGCTGGGGTCAGATACAGGAGCTGGGTGACTACCTGAATTCTTGTCTCGATTAAAACGCTACAACCACCAAAAGGGCTTGCTGGGTGAATTCACTTCGTAGCAACGTTTATGCCAATCAAACCAAACCTGTGCGCCGAACACAGAGTCAATCACAATCATCAATGTTTTCATTAACCAAAAGTACCAATATGCATCGGGCAACCGGCACTCCACACAGCGCCGACAATTGAATTTTCGGCGCCGAAACGGTACTGTCGAGCGTCAACCCTGTTCGGCGCCGTCACATGTCATCACTTTCACCTACCGAAAACTCACGATTGGTTCGTTTTACAGTGCCGCTGATTGTGGCATTTTCGATGATCTATGCGCTGATCGTGCTGTGGTATGTGGCAACGTTTCCTGAATTGGGTATGCGTTGTCTGTTCCCGAAAACATTGAGCTCACAATCGGAGAACTCAACCGTCACCTTAGTGAAGTTTGGCGGCGAGAGCATTGGATATGTCCTGGAAGGTGGTGACGAACTTGTCTCGATTAATGATCGTCCCGTTCGTACGTTCCTTGACTTCCTTTCTACCATCGGAAATCTGAGATCGGCCAAGCTGCAATCAGGTGCGACGTTACCTCCCGGCTCCGATCCTACGGAAGCAACGGAACAGCGGCCACTCGTTGAGATTTTACATCCGGAAACTGACGGGGCCGCCATTCGCTATGTACGAGTTGAATTTCTGCGGCACGATGCTGCACCGTCTGATGTTCCACTGATTACTTATGTTGCGGTCAAACCGCCCAACACAAGTGGTGTTTTGATGACGGTGCTGTGGTTTCTGTTTCAGTCTGCCATCCTGCTCGTCGCCCTGACCGGGTTCTGGCAGCGGCCGACAGATTCTGTTGCTCAGACGTTCTGCATTATGTCCAGTTTTACAATGGTTGCTTTTGTGGGCGGTTTTCACTGGTGGATCATTGCCGGAGATCCGTTGCTGAATATTCCGTTCATCATCTGCATTGCCGGCGTACCCGCCACCACACTGCATTTTTTCCTTAAGTTCCCCCGGGAAGTCAGTTCACTGACCAAGCATCGGCGAATCACACTGGCCGGAATATATGCACCGATGGGAATTGCAGGACTGCTGATCACGTTTATTTACTGGTCGGCCTATTGTCTGAATGGCAACACAGGAGCAAGTAGCTTAAGCCCCATACAGCAACTATCGGGTGTGGCCCGAAGCCTGCTGAATGATAGTGATCCATCCCTGCCTTCAACGGCTGTTTCCTGGCAGTTACTGTTCCGGCTGCGTCAGGTCATATATTCCAGCATCATGATTGCCGGCCTGTACTTCGGAGCGACCGTTGTTTCCATTGTCTTCGGGCGTCGCAGAACTCAAACGGTGATCGAGCATCGTCAGGCCTCGACAATTCTTAAGGCAACTCTTTTTTCGACTCCATTTGTCATCTGGACAATATGTCTCGCATTTTACAGCAAAGACGTGTTCGTACTTGGCGGCGCACAATTACCCATGTTCGTCGCAAGCGGTTCATTCATGGCCGCATTCGCTCACGGAATGCTGAAGCATCGTTTGATTCTGGCGGATGAAAAGCTGCATCGGGGACGCTCCTATCGGATTGTGACGGTGGTGGTTACGGCCACTTTCGCAGGGTTGCTTGCGGCAGGTATCGTGTCTGCGAATCAATATTCGATTCCAGGGAATACGTCGCTTGCCCTGCGACTGGCTCTGTATTTAATACTGGTAATTGCAGTCAGCTTCGCGCTGTGGATGCGGGACCGGCTGCAGGCCGCCATCGACCTGCGGTTTTTCAGTGAAAAATATCAACTCGACCGGGCATTGAACCAGCTCAACCAGGCCGCCGGACATCTTACCGATCCAACGGCCATGGCCAATATGACCCTGCGTACCTGCCGTGAAGTGGTGGATGCATCATCTGCCATGATGTTCGTGCGTGACGGAACCGGAATCTTTCGGCTCATTGGCGCGTACGATGTACCCGACGCACCTTCCTCGATTCCATCGGACCGGGTCACACTGCTGGAATCCTCGGAACCGGTCGTGTTGCGTGTGCCGGCGTTCAGCAGGGAAACGCTGGTCGGCGTCCAGCAGCTCCTTGACGAAACAGGTTCCGAACTGATCTTCACCCTGAGAGATGACCAGGGACTTGCCGGAGCAATTTTTCTGGGTAGACGTGCATCTGATACGGCCTATTCCGCTGAGGACATTGCGTTCCTCAGAGCAATCGGTCAGATGACACTTCTGGCGCTACACAGTTCACGTGCGAACCAGAATCTGGCCAGACTGACATCCGAACTGCAGGTCAAAGTGGACCACATTTCCGAACAGCAGCGTCAGTTATCTGTGCTTCGGGCTGAACTGATGTCCATCGATCAGCCATCTCTTGTAACCGGAGAGGTTACAAACGACCAAAATTTTGACAGGTCGGAACTGCGTGGCACCAGTCATGCGATTTCACAGGTCCTTGAAACAACTCGTAAGGCAGCAGCGAGCGTCTCAACGGTACTGATTCGCGGCGAAAGTGGAACCGGTAAGGAATTACTGGCTCGAGTCATTCAACGAAACAGCCAGCGAAGTTCTGAACCGTTCGTCAGTGTCAACTGTGCAGCGCTGGCACCGTCACTTCTTGAAAGCGAATTGTTCGGACATGTTCGTGGCGCCTTTACCGGAGCAGACTCAAGCAAATCCGGTCGTTTTCAGGCAGCCGAAGGGGGAACACTATTCTTAGATGAGATCGGCGACATTTCACTGGAAACGCAGGTAAGGTTGCTGCGGGTGCTGCAGGAACGCAGTATTGAACCGGTAGGCAGTGATGACTCGATTTCAATTGACGTCAGAGTCATTGCAGCAACCCATCGCAACCTGGAAAAAATGATTCGTGACGGAACGTTTCGTGAAGATCTTTATTATCGCCTTAATGTGGTAAGTATCACTCTGCCTCCTCTTCGAGATCGGCGCGAAGACCTCATTGAACTGGTGTTCTGTTTTTTAAAAAACACCGTCACAAAGACCGGAAAAAAAATTCGACAAATCGATCCCGGTGCACTGTCCGCACTGGAAGCATATTCATGGCCAGGCAATATTCGCGAGCTTGAAAATGCGATTGAACGGGCCGTTGTCCTGGCTGACGGTGACACACTTCAACTGGCCGATCTGCCGGATGATGTCGTCAGGAGTACAGACATCGTGATTGACAGTGTGGCAACTCGCGGGAGTCAGCCAACCGTCTGGATGGGCGATTCGATTTCTTCGGCTCCGGTGGTACAGACAACTCTTGAGACATCCGTCAGTTCCATCGAGGAATATTCAAAATTGGTGGAGGCCCTGGCCGCAGCAGGCGGAAACAAGTCGCTTGCAGCCAGGAAGCTGAAGATACCTCGCAGTACCTTCTACAGCAGACTCAAGAAATTTGGAATCGATGGTTCCGAATCGTGAAGATGGAATGCAGGCACAGCCCACGTCGGGAATCGGCATCCTGAGGGACGGTTTTGTTCTTGGCAGCATCGCAGCAGTCGGCTATTCGCTCGTCAATCTTGGACTGCGATACCTGTCCGACTCCGCAGGGAGTGATGGCAGTGGATGGGAGTGGTGGGTAACGGCAATGAAAACGATGCCCATGGGCATCGTTGCCTGGGCCCTGGTTTTGCGTCGGTGTGTAATGGGCCTGGACGCATTTCCGCCACTCCGCATGCTGCCTGCACTCACAGGTGCCGCGCTGCTGATGCAGTTTGGCGGAAATCTGTCGTTTCAGACAGCATTGGGATATCTGGGTCTGGGAATCACCGTTCCACTGGTCTTCGCCTGCATCATCTGCACGGGAGCGAGCCTCGGACGACTTCTTCTGGGAGATCCGATTACAATTGAAATTGTTAAGGCAATGAGCGTGATGCTGGTGGCCATTGTGCTGCTGTCAATCGGGACAACATTCGGTCAGTCGGACATTGCAGGTCCTTCCAGGGTCTCACATCAAAATTCAGCAGGAATCCTGACCGGTATCAGTGCTGCTGTATTGTCCGGATGTTCGTACGGAGCGGTCGGGGTCTTGATTCGCCGGTTTGTGCGGTCTGAACTCGCAGTGGAGTCGATTTTGATCGTGTTCAGCACTGTGGGCGGCGTCCTGCTCGCCACCGGCGCTGTTTTTCTGTCAGGGTGGCACGTTATTCAGCAGGCAACAGTCTGCGAATGGCCGATATTGCTGGCGGCCGGTTCAGCTAATGCAATAGCCTTTTTCGCGATCGCTCATGCGCTGCGCGTCATCGATGTGAATCGATTGAACGTGATCAATGCGTCACAAAACGCTGTGTGTGCAATTGGAGCAGTAGCATTGTTTGACGAACACCTGAGTCTGCCTGCGATCATCGGAATAATACTCACGATCGTCGGACTGCTCGCACTGGGTCGCCAGCCTGACACTCCTGCCACATAGCGCTGTCAGCAGGATCAAAGACACCGGCGAAACCAGGCGCAGACGGCCTGGGGTTGAACTCCTGACACGTTACCAGCCAACGGACGCCCTTGCAGGACCGGTATGCTGTTACAACCTGACCGCCTGAGAACCCAACAACTGTTGAAACAGTCGTCAAAGCATTCCTGTCGTTACGAAATTCAGTTTTCCGGCGTGGCAACCGTCTGAAAGTTCCACCATAACCTTGTTCCACCCCGATCCGCAGTTGCTCCTCCATCACTGCTGTCATCGGGTCGATACCGTTTCAGCATCGGCAAAACTCTGGCCCATCGTCAACTTAAGCTGTTGATTCCCCGACTCAACAATGGTCCAGTCTTCCCCGATCTCCACGATTCGTCCGCTGAGTGCCGTGGTATCGAATGTTGCTCCGGCTCTCAGCTTGTGCAGTCGATTGCCGATCTGTTCCGTGATCCACACCTGAGGAACATCGTTCCGCCAGATTACGCCCGTAAGCTTCGTCATTTTCATAGGATCCCTGAGATCGACATCAACACCAAAGATATTGTCGCGGGCGACGATGTCATAACTGCGTCGATCAGGAGAGACGAGTCGCTGCGTATGAGCCGGCTTCAGTATCTTCCGTTTAATTCCGGGCATCATCACAGCTTCAATGCTCATCGCCAGATCGAACTGGCCACTCTTACCGATTGGTGTAAGTCGAATACTGTCGATTCTGTGCAGCAGTGCCGTATTCTCGAACGTAAACAGAGCATCTGTAATCTGACTAAGTGTGCCTCGTGCCTGTGCGTTGATCGGCACAATTTTAAAACCGGCATTCGATAAAGGAGTTCCTGAATCGACTCGGGCATTACGCAGTTTCGAGGTACGAATCGTCTCAAGCAACCAGTTGCGGTACAGTGATCGGGCTGTCTCCGTACGGGCCGGGAGCGCCTGCTTTTTCCAGTGGCTGACTTTCCTTCTCAATTCCTTTGCACGTTTGAGTGTCCGGGTTCGTTTCTCAAATTTTTCAAGCAACCCGGTGTATTCCAGCCTGAGTTCATCGAGTGGTTTCTCAACTTTTTCATACCAAAAATAGTCACCGGCGCAGGCGCCACCGATCAGCAGAAGAACACCCAGCAGTACCTGTCGACGTCTATCGTTCATGACTGTGAAGCCCCTGGCCCGGACTTTGGTTCATCGCGCAGTCTGAATGGTTTATCCGCCGGTGGCGATGGTTCCTGTTCCGCCTGTTCTGTGATCCTGGTCTGCGGGGATCTGGTCTGCGGGGATCTGGTGGTTCCGGATTCTCGTAAATCACCTGGCCAGTCCGACTGCCGGTGAGCTGTATAGTCTTTGTTTTCCCGCTTGAGAATCTGCAGTGTCGTTCGAAAATTCCAAACAACGTCTTTCCCGCTGCGACTCTCGCTAAACGACGGTGTACGCGTGGTGTGATAGCGATCCTGAATTCCAATCTCCATGGCACGATGAGCTTCAGGTGAACTTGATATTCCCTGAAACGTGACCGTAAATCCCGTGCGGGCCGGTGTGGCCGCAAACTGCCGCACCGACACATCGGGACTGGATGGCATGCGAATCGTGATGTCGCGAATCTCATCCAGCCAGTTCATACGAGATCGTTCCCAACGTGACAGTCCGGATGCCTGCCGTATCAGTGGTGCTGTTTTCCGCAGGCTCTCAGTGATCGGTTCGAGTTGTGCCTTCAGCTCCGCAATCTCCCTGTGCTGTTCTGCAAACAGTGAGTCTGTATAGTACCAGCCTCCGCCGCTGAGGATCAGCAGCAGGACAGCGACGGCCAGCCATCGATTTCTCCGGCCGCTTGATGCCGACGGACGTCTCGGGTTCAGAAAATCCACAGCCGGGGTCACGCCGCTGGCAGTTTCCAGCAGGGCTGCGATCAGTGGGGCATAAGCCCCCTGCTCAAGATCCGCGATGTCTCCGGTCACGAGCTTCGACGCAGAAACGTGTGAAATGGCAAGCTGAACACGCCCCTCCAGCTGACCGGCCAGAATTTCCGTTTCCAGCGGTGAACCAACAAGTACGGCCCTGTTGACCTCAACGTTTCTCTCGCGCCGGTCCCCGATGGAGAGCATCGTCCGCTGAATCTCTCCGGTAACAAAGCGAGCTTCGGCTTCGCGACTTTGCCCTCGCGCCAGACTCAGCGTTCGTGAGAGGACAGGACGTTGATGCCTGACAACAAGAAGATGGGCTGATTGCGAGCCAACGCTCACAACCAGCACTGCGGATTGATCAGTTTCCTGCTGATCCGGTACAAAAACTCGCAACGGATGGGTCACCACGACCGCACTGTTTTTTGTGCAGCCGGAAAATTCCGCCAGGTTGTGAATCAGCTGTTCGTCTTCCGGTGCCATTGCCATAGCATTGACATAGCCTGAACCATCATCCCGCGGCGGGAAACTGATGAAATCGATCGACGCATCTTCACCGGGACCTGATAACTGTCTTCGAGCCATGTTCTGGACGAGGGTCGGAAGTTCGTCATCGGTGGCAGGTGGAACAGTAAACTCAACGGACTCGACGCAACCACGATTCACACAAAGAATTAGTTTTGCCCGCCCGACCTTCAATTGGTCAGTGATTTCCCTTAACCGACGCAACACATCGGGTGCTGGTCCGTCAGAATCAGACTGAACGGATTCCACAAGTTTTTTTTCTCCCGCTGCCAACACGTGGACAGCATCGCCTTTCCGCTTTTCACCAAACACGTAATGGAGTGATTGGGAATTCCAGCTGACAGCAAGAAATTTGCTCATGGGTGTACTCTTTGTTCGATTGTGTCTCGGACCGCTGCAGGCGGCATCACAGTCCAGGTTGTCTCCCGGTATTCAACTGTCCATCATCGTACACCAGTGAAGACAATCTAACGGGCAGACCACGGTGCGTCAGATCAAGCCAGGCCACACGCCGGGCCGGCACAACGGACGCATCAATCACAAGTCTGCGACGCAAAAACGGCCCCCCCGAATTCCGATACACCACAATCTCTCCTGAATGCACTGCACCACGTGTGGTAATATGCGGATAGATTTGGCGATAGGTATTGTAGTCCACCATTTGTCGAGTCAGCAGCCAGGCAGTGGACTCCCGTTCGCGGGCATCAAGAGTTTTTCGCTGCTCAATGATTCGGGCAACCACGCCCTCATCACCCATCAATGCTCTCAGAACCGGTTCCGTCGCCGTGTTAATGTTAATCCGGCCGACAAATCGTTCATTAATGCTGACTGTGACACGATCTTCCAGTTCTTTCATTATCTCAGGAAACTCCGGACTCTCTGAGTTCAATGGGCTGACAACCAGATTTCCACCAGCGAGCTGCGGCAATCGAACCGACGTATCCACCAAATCGACCAGGCTAACGATCTCCTTCAGAACAAACTCATCACTGTCCGGAATCACCAACTCGTTCAGAAACGCTTTAGCCTCCGATGCCCGTATTTGGGCTGAACCGGAGAACTCATCAACGACAGCCGCAGGACGTGAGATTCCGTAGAGTCGAGCAAGCAGAATGTACTTGAACAGTTCCTGTGGAAGAAACGAAAGCTCCGTATCAATTTCACCCGCATCATCAATGTGACCAGCCGGAAACACATTGTTGAGATTAATTCGATCTCTGCCGAAACGACTTTTGTTAGGTTCAGTAGAATGGACGGTGAACAGATCGGTCCATGAAAGACCGTTTAATGATTCATCATCCTGTCGCTGTCGGCTCCCGTAAAAAGCAGCTCGCGTCACTCCTTTGACGAACAAGAGCTCTTCAACTGACGTGGGGACGCCGTTGCGAGGTGTGTATGGGATGTTGAGCCGAGCGTAGTATTCCTGTTCTGCGCCAAATTCACGAGGCTGATCGTCACTGTCAATCCAGTCCAGAATACTGTCAGCGGCCACAACTGTCATACCGGGAAATTCCATCAGTACATTTCGCCCGGCTCCTGTAGTATCGTGTTCCCACTGCAGAACACGTCCCAAATGCAGTTTTCCCGATTCATTCTCCAGACCGAATCGGATCGTCGGCCGATGAATAAACTCACGAAATTCGTCGCCATTCTGATGTTCCGTCAACGCGTCCGGCCACTGATTAACAACAGAAAATTGCCACGGGAAATCCTGAGACACAGACAAGGTATCGATGTTCGCCGATGCCTTGTCTGCCGGTTTGATCGTACGTGAGACGAACAATCTCTGATCGTGATGCAGACGACCAAACGGTTCCGGCTGACCAGCCTCACGCTCGGCCAGAAGCACCAGAAAGGTTTCGGCACTGGCCAGTGTCTGCTTTGCCTGACGGAGTTCACCGTTGATCACCGCAGCTTCGTATTCTGTCGCCATACGATTCATAAAGGTAAAACCGGTCAGTGACATCATCACCACCAAAACCAGTACCACAATCAGAATCACACCGGTACGTGACCTGTTCAAAGAAGATGCAGAACGACGCCTCATTGCCAGGAACCTCCGGCAAGTGAGTGGCCGGGAATACGGCCAGCGGCTTCCATTGTGGAATCCAGCAAAATCAACTCACTGTAGCGACGGGGAGTCAATTGAAGGTTCGCTGTAAGGGGACTGCGGGTCTGTATTTGATTCCGGACGAACGATAGATGAAGTCGTCGTTCCAGACGTCCTGACGAACCTTGGGAAAGATTGACAGCGTGCATCTCGTCGAACTCACGCAGCAAAACCACATCCAGTGTGATTCGGACTGCACGCGGCAGTTGTCCCGCTTCATTCGATTTCCAGTCGGGCTGCCATCCTTCTCCACCGGAATACTCAAACCGACAGTCAACAACTTCGGGAATCAGTTCACACGATGATGGTCTCAACAGTGAATGATGTCGTTCCGTGGAATTATTGGCCGGTAGAAACAGCAATTCTTCGATATTGCTGCGATCCAGACGAAGATCATCTCGAAGGAAGTCACCATCCGGCGGGGAACGTCGATCCGGCATCGCCAGCAGTCGGACCGCATTGGCCTGTATTCGATACAGACCAAATGGCAGATCACCTTCACGTGTGGAGCCAAAAGGTAGAATCTGATAGATGATGGTTTGAAATTCATTCACAGACGGTGTGACACCGTCTGTTTCAGCGGCATCATTCGCAGGCAAACCGGCATCATCGAGGGACGCGGTTAATCCCCCGCCGCACGGCACTGTTATCCTGAGAACCTCAGATGTGCCCCGAATCAACACATCGGCCGGTCCGTTATGTTGGTTGTTGGACAGGTTGTTGATGTCAAAGATGAAGCTGGATCGATCATGATCAAGGCCGCCAGTAACGGTGTCGGCATCTGTCTCCACGTCATCAAATACAGCAGACGGATCGTGATATTCGGTTGTGTTTTCTGTCACGGGCAACGTAACGGTTTCCAGATCGTCACGGATCAGTTGCAAAACAGATCGCACGAGTTGTTGTTCGGCGGCCACGTCAGCCCCGGCCTTCTGCAGTGCCGCATACATTGACATCAGGCCCCAGACGGCAGTCATCAGAACAGCCGTCAGGCTAACGGCGATGATCATTTCAATGAGCGTATAACCATACCGCGGCACTGAGGTTCGGTATGACCATGCTCTCACTTCGGCCACACGGCGACCGACCAATCTACGTGCTCCCGGTCGAAGAAACGCCGAAAATGTACCCGAGGAGTCTGTTCGAAGGCACTTCATTGAATACTGCCTTCGATTAATTGTGTACCGTCGCTGGTATCGTCAACCCGTGCGTCCGGTGACATCCGGCGAATCCATCGTGTCAGTGAATATTGAACTCCTCGATGACCGGACTGTCGGGCCTCAGCAACGTCCACTGTAAGGATAGTCAGTCCCGGCAGATCCGGGACTGATTTAAGCCGAACGGAATACAGCCAGCGTACGGAGTCATTGTTTTCGACCAATCGGCCCTGAGGTAAACCTGGACGCAGAATCTGTTGTGTGCTTTGAGCGACGGAAACATCCGGCTTCAGCGCTAACAACGGAGCAGATTCAACCGGGAAAAGAGGCCGAAGCCCCAACATCATCTCGGTCAGAGTATTTTCACAGATACGCTGTGCTTCAGTCAGTCCCGAAGCATTTTGTGCGTGAATTCGCCCCAGCCCCGCAAGACGCGCAAGGACAACGACACTACCTAGCAGAATGGCCGTTGCCATAATGATTTCGATCAGACTGAAACCGCAGCGGGGCAGCGTCCCCGGCACCTGTGAAGAGTGACGCGATCTCACTGTTGTCTCCCGAGATCAGTGGATGTCTGTGTTTCACGAAACGGAGCAGTGAAACTCGCTCCGGATGTCAAACCTCGAATCTTCACCAGAATAGCAAAGTCATCGGCCCCGCTGATACGAAGACAGGCATCCTGACACCGACCGTCCGCCCGAAACGTCAAAGGCATCGACCAATCTGGCTCTGTCTCCGAAACCATCGCTGAACTCAGACTCCGGTCACTAACCTGATGCTGATTGCTGTACGGCAAACCAATAAATTCGAAGTTCACGAAAGAAACACCATCCGGCAAACGGCCTTCACGCATGAGTAACCCGTCGCCACCGTCAGTTTTTAGCCGACTGCTTGTTGATTCATCTTCCGTACTCCCACCTTCCTGGTTCTCCGAATTTACTGACGGGATTTCAATATCGGTGGTTTGGCGACTGCGTTCAATTTTCCAGCTCCTGCCGCCAGGCCTGCAGCGGAACGTCATGGATCTGCCCTCACGAATTGCAAACGACCGAGCCTTGCCCCACGCATTCTGAACACGGACTGCCCCTGAACGAAGACGACTGCGTTCAAGTGGTCCATTCAGTGCAGGCAATACGAACCCTGCTGCAATCGTGAGAACCGCCAGCACGATCAGTAACTCAATAAGCGAGAATCCAGGGCGTATGATGACAGGCAAACCACAACTGCCGCGGTTCGCCTGCCCCTCAGCATGGCCGCGTCTTCTGCTGCAGGGGGAAATCATCATAACGCCCTGATACACACTGACGTATCGCGCAAAATACAGCTATTCGCCCAGATCAATTTCAGCCCCGGCGTCGGGATCCTCGTCTGTGGTATCAAATCCTTCATCAGCACTGTCACTCCGGTTGCCGCCGCTGTTGCGTTTACCGGACCAGCTTACGACATCGTCTGCGGTGTTGTCTTTGCGGTCAGGACCAAGTGACCAGATATCCGGTTCACCAACCTTATTGTTCTGACCGGGAAACTCATAACGATAAGCGGTCCCCCACGGATCTTTTGGCAGACTGTCCGATTTGAGGTAGCTTCCCTGCCAGTTGGAATTTCCCCCGCTGTCCCCGTCCAGGCTTTCTGCTTCGTCATCGAGTCCAAGGTCAGCCAGATCTTCTTCGACACCAAATTCATCATCGCCGCCGAAGCCGTCATCGCCGGAAGTTTCACTCAACGAGCTGCTGGACGGACGTTCGACAAGGGCCTTGAGCCCCTGTTCCGTACTTGGATAGCCTCCCATGTGAAGGCTGTACATTTCCAGACTTGTCTTCAATAAACTGATTTGTGTTTTAGCGGCATCAACATTGGCCTTTTCACGACTTCCCAACAAACGAGGAGCCACCAAAGATGCAAGCAGCACCAAAATTGCCAGAACGATCAACAGTTCGATAAGCGAAAAGCCGTGGCGACCAGCGGCACAATTGTTTCTTTTCTGCATTTTTTTCATAAGTGTGCTCCTTCTTTGAAAGTCTTCAGTCCCGGTCCCGCAGTGAAACAACCAACGGGATCCTTAATGTTAGACATAACCGAGGAATCAAATCCCGAACCGCAGTGCGTTCCGGTTGCGGGCTCATTCCACAGTGATACTCAATCATTAGCGTCGACAGGTCACAGACCGATGCCAACTCACTTTTTTCATTCCTTAAATACTTGAACTCATCTCAAACACCGGCAGCAGAAGTGCCACGATCACAAACAAAACGGCACTACCCATCACCATCAACAACGCGGGTTCAATCAGACGTACCATACTGTCCAGTTGCCGTGACACTCGTTTATCCAGACTATCTGCGATCCTGGTGAGTACGTCTTCAAGATTGTTGGCCTCTTCGGCAATACTGATCATGGCCATCACGTTTCCGGGAATCAGTCCGCACGCGGACAATGGTTCAGAAAGCGTGGCGCCGGAGGAAATGTTCTCGGCAGAATCACGGATGGCCATTCCCAGGACAACATTGCCTGCTGAATCGCTGCTGATTTCCAGGGCCTTAAGCATCGGAACCCCGTTTCGCAGAAGGGTCCCCAGTATTCGACAGAACCGCGACGTTGCACCATTCAGGAACAGCGGCCCGAACACCGGCAACTTCGTTTTCGTACCATCGACAATTTTTCGTCCCCGGGGTGTCACCATCCATTTGCGAATCCCAATCACAGCGCCTGCAGCCCCAATCGCCACAAGAACTCCATACACGCTTCCCAGAATATCACTGAGCTGCAACAAAAGTATGGTTGCAACAGGAAGCGTCCCGTTTCGTTCCAGTTCGCTGAACATGTCTGCAAATTTTGGAACGAAAAACACAATCAATACGATGGTCACAGTGATTCCTGCGACCGAAAGGAACGCCGGATAGGCCATTGCTCCGCGAATCTTTCCGTTGAGCTCCTCCTGACGTTCCAGAAATCCCGCGGTTTGCTGCAAAGATTTTTCCAAAAACGCTCCCTCTGTTCCGGCTCGAATAATGCTCAGTGTCAATTCATTGAAGACATCACTGTGCGCCGCCATCGCTTCGTGCAGTTGCTGCCCTTCCGACACGCGACTGCGTATGTCAGACAGTACAGTCTGCATGCGTTCGCCGGGCGACTGCTGAATTAATATCTCCAGCCCCTGCAACAGAGGAACTCCATTGCTAAGCAAATCAGACAACTGTGTAAGAGTGGCTGCCAGCAATTCCGTACTAATACGTCCGCTAAAAGAGAACGTCACTGCCGACTTTTTCTTTGTCGGCTCCACGCTCATCGGAAACAGGGACCGATCGGTCAGCAGAGCTATGACATCGTTACGTGAGTCTGCTGTGATCAGCCCTGTGACGTTCTGACCTTTCATGTCTCTGGCGGTGTACGCGAATGCCTGCATTATCAATTGAAACAGAGTGCTTTGTGCGGTGTCCAACCATATCCCGGCGCACACAGAAGATAACGTGCCATCCACGCCAGTGGTGCGTGTGAAATGTTCAGTGCTCCCCCCCGGATTCCATAAGCCAGCGACCGGCTGACTATAGATCCGGTGTCTGTCAGTCGGCCCGGGTCACTCGCAGGACCTCGTCAATACTCGTGACGCCCCTGGCCACCTTGGTCCATCCATCGTGTCGCAGCGTTTTCATGCCTCCGGCAACAGCTGCTCTGTGAATAGCATTTGTTCCTGTACGATCATTGGCCAGTTGACGAATATTGTCACTGGTTTCCAGCAGTTCATAGATCCCCATCCGTCCTGAGTATCCTGTCCCTCGGCAACTTCGGCAGCCCCCGGGATAATAGAACGGTTCATCGGTTGTCAGTACTTCTTCGGGAAAGTCTGACGGCAACTCATCCATGGAAGGCATGTATGGTTTTCGACACTCCGGACAAAGTGTTCGAACCAGACGCTGAGCCACTACCCCTTCCACTGTACTGGCAACCAAAAATGGTTCGACTCCCATGTCAATCAGTCGCATGAATGATCCTGCCGCATCATTCGTGTGAAGAGTGCTGAATACCATATGTCCGGTCAGCGACGCCTGAACGGCATTTTCAGCAGTTTCGAAGTCTCGAATCTCTCCGACAAGCACAACATCCGGATCGTGCCTCAAAATGCTGCGGAGGCCCGCGGCAAATGTCAGTCCAACCTTAGGATTCACCTGGATCTGATTGATACCTTCCAGCTGATACTCGATTGGATCTTCAGTTGTAATGATTTTGTTACGTTCGCTTTTGATCTCAGACAACGAACTGTACAGCGTTGTCGTCTTGCCGGAGCCGGTTGGACCGGTGACCAGCACGATCCCATGGGGCAGACGGATCAAGTCACCGAATCGTTCGCAGATTTCCGGTTCCATTCCGATGCCGTGCAGCGAAAAGGACATGGCGTCCTTGTCCAGTACCCGCATCACGACCCCCTCGCCATGCAGCATCGGAATGATGGAAACGCGAATGTCGATTTCCCGACCGGATACGCGAATCTTGATTCGGCCGTCCTGAGGAACACGCCTTTCAGCGATATTCAGCTGGGCCATAATTTTCAGGCGAGAGATGATTGCTGCCTGAAACCGACTCATCTCCGCAGGTAATGGCTGAGTCTGCAGGACACCGTCAATGCGGTAACGCAGTTTGATTCCGGAGGCCTGTGCCTCCATATGAATGTCACTCGCACGAACGTTGACGGCCTCGGCCAGAATATCGTTGACCAGCCGCACCACAGAAGCCTGCTGAGCCATCGCAGCAGCTTCTGATTCGTCGAACTCCAGATCACCGAGGACTTCAATGCCGTCCTGTTCGTCTGCCTGAGCAATCAGACCGTCCAGTGTTTCCGCACCAACGCCCAGATGCGTCTTGATCAGTGTGTTGATCTCGTGAGGCAGTGCCAGCATCGGGCTCACAAACTGTCCGGTTGCAGCCGCAACGGCGTCGGTTGCCTGAATATCAAATGGATTGGACAAAACCAGTTTAATCGTGCCATCGACACGATTGATGGGGAACACACTGTGGCGATGGATCAGTCGAATGGGGAAGTCCTGAAGAACGGCATCGTCCAGTTCAAAACCGGACATATCGACCACCGGCATACCCAGTGTGTCACCAATTGACTTCAATGCATCGAGCTCATTGTCAAAACCATGTTCGCTGGCAAAACGATCCAGCTGGTCCCCCGCGGAAAACAATTCGTTTGCAGACCTTAATTCCTGTGACGACAACGTGCGCACAGGAACGTCTGTGGTTTCAGCAGGACTCAACGTGGCACTCATTTGGACACAAAACCAGTTTGGCCGGCAGGATGGTGCGGGATCAGGAGGTTGTAACGTGGTGGGAGAATGTGACCCTGATAACAAAGCATTAACAGTGAGCGAGCCTTGCGCTCGCTACGTTAGTTTGGATCACCGACAGGGAAGCAAAATGAAGGAGTGAATGATGTGAGCAGCACTATCCGGGAAGGAATTGACACGATTTCTATACATGGAAACCAAGATTGGCAAGAGCTTCCTGACGTTGATGACCGTGTTCCGCTGTCCTGTGGAAGAACAATGTGAGGGTAAATCCGTGCAGGAGTTGAGAAAGCCCACAACAATTCCACACGTCGCAGTCAAAAACCGGAGCCTTTTTAGTCATTTTGGAACGAAGTTGATTTTCACAGACGTTTTTGGACAGAACCCCGTGAAAACCGGAATTCAATCGGATGCTGGACCAGAAAACCAATATTTTCTCTATTTCAGTACCTGACTCAAGATCTCCATGACACGCTTTGAACTTGATTTTTCTAAAGGCAACAGAGTGATTCCACTGGCACGTTTGGTAAGAGCCGCTTCATCCAGTTCTTTAGCAAACTCTGTGACTTCTGCAAGCAGATCCGCTGGGGCTTTGATGACCAGCGAATTCGTTTCTCTTTGAGTTTCTATCATGAGCAACGGTGCCGATGCCGCCGCATTGATTTGTCGCAAGACCGTAGCAACTTCTGACGGCACACCGCTCGGGATTCCCATAGAGGCCCGTCTTCCACCTGCCGTCATCTGTGTTTTATAGAGACTCTGAAGAATATT
Source organism: Fuerstiella sp. (assembly GCA_022447225.1). NCBI lineage: Bacteria > Pseudomonadati > Planctomycetota > Planctomycetia > Planctomycetales > Planctomycetaceae > Fuerstiella > Fuerstiella sp. The sequence continues at coordinate 232,223 of JAKVAZ010000008.1, forward strand.
CTCGATTCGCGCGGCATTTGCGTATTTAAGCGACAGTAACCCGGTCTGATACGCTCGGGTACCGTCACGATGCCTGGAATCAAGCACCGACAGCAGCGGTTCCAACCGACGGCGATCTGTGCGACTTCCGTATACAATCAGAGCATTGAGACGCTCTTCGGCAACCACTGCAATATCACCAAAATAGGCGATGCCGTCCGTCTCCTCACGAATCTGCTGAATCGTAGCCGACACCTCCGCAGCCGCTGTGTTTTTCAGCCGTAGAATCGAAAAGTCACGGTTACCGGCATCACCGGCCCCCTGGACACCGATCGCTCTCAACAGTGACTCGAGCTGATTCAGAGCATCCGTGTCGTCGGATGCGAGTGTAACCCGCCTGTTACCGGGGATGAGAATGACGGGATCTGTACCATCGCGTTTTTGCAGCTCTTCGCTTGTCGTAATCGCAGGACCAACAGCACCCGAGTCACTGACAATCGATGTTTGCACCGCGTCACCGGAGTTTACTGCCGAGACAACATGATCAGGACCATGATCACCAGTATTCGATTTGCCGCGGGAAGCCGATCCCGACGTCTCAGCAAAACCTAATTTTTCCGGCGGAACAGAAAACTGACCTGGAACGGAGTCCTGCTCATGCTGCGGATCAGCGTCTTCCAACTGCAGTATCCGAATCGGATTATCGCGGATCCGCGGCCACAGTTCTTCAATACGTCGAATTGCGCCCTGGACATCATCTCCGACGGGCACAATGCGCAGATTGACGTCTGAACCACCTGTTTCGCCGCCGGCCACACCTGATTCACCCAGCTGCACCAACAACTCTTCGATTTCCTTCAGCTGCATGTCAGTAGCGCGAATCCACAGTTGCTGCAGATTGTCATCCGGATGCACATCCGGCCTGCGGTGATCATCCTGGATCCGCCGACTGATCATCCGATCGATCGCGTTATATGCTTCTTCCGGACTTATAAACGACAACTGGAAGATTCTTAATCGTTGCGGTTCGTTCGGTGTGAATCGGCTGATCGTGTCTTTGACAAGCTGATGACCACGTTCGTGTGTGGTAACCATCAGAGTTTCACTGCCGTGGTCCTTACTGATCCGGGCTGCAGGATCCAGTTGACGAATGGCGCCGTCGACAACCTGATTCACAGTTTCCAGATCCAGATTTGGCACCGGATAAAACTCGAGGTGCCGCGAATACGGACCGTCCCGCGGATCAAGTTCCTCGATGATTGCCTTAATGGTTTCCTGCTGTTCGGGACGTGCGACGGCCACAATTCTTTTGTTGTAGTCATCCCAGTTAATACGAACTTCGTCTGACGCCGTAAATGTTGTTTGCAGCAATTCAGTCAGTTTGCTCCCGTCGTACTGACGCATCAGATAACTCTTCGCTACCGGCTGTTTGGTTTCGTCGCCCTGTCCGGTCATTTGCTTAACGACTTCGGCGATGGTTTCATGTTCCTCGGGCAGCGCCGTGGCAACCAGCGTTTCCGCCCTGCGGTCCGTCACCAGTGTGGCATCAGGAAACATCGGCTTCAAAACCGAGATCACGGCCCGCGCCTGACCCCGCCCAAGACGGTAAGACTGTATTTCGATTCCTTCGGTTTCGGAGCGACGAGAACGCATTTGCTGCACCAGCTTTGCGATTTTCGCCTGTTCTTCGGCAGGAGCACTAATGATGATGTTCCGACCACCGCTTTCGGGTGACATGGTCACATGTCCGGAAACCAGTGGATCCAGTGCACTGATCACAGTACGTGCATCAAGTGGTGCTACTCGATATGTGGCTAGACTCTTTTCAACATTTTCCGGCAAAACCCCCATTTGCCGCATCAGCTCGACGATCTTCAGTTGCTCAGCCGCCGGTGCGATGACGACCATTTCGTCTCCGGCTGGTGCAGTGGAAAACGTAGTCTGTCCGGAAACAAGAGGCTTCAATGCAGCGATCACGGTTGCCGACGTCATTGGCGCTGTCCTGAACACTCTGACAATCTTCGCAGCAGCGTTCGGTTCAACGTCGATCTGCACCAGCAGTTCACTGATCCTTTCGTGCTGGTCAGGCCGGGCAAACACTACGGTCTGTCCGTTTGCAGGATTGACACTCACCAGGAAATCAGGATCTCCGGAAAACAGTTCCCGAACAACAGACTGAACATACGAACCGTCCAGGTTTGCTGTTTCATAGGTCTTTGGAATCACACCGTTTCCATCTTCAACCGCCTTTCGTATTTGCTCAGCGACCACCTTGATTCGTTCCTGCTGATCCGGTGCAGCCGTGACAATAATCATACGTCGACGTCTGTCGGTAATGATTTTTGTATCCGGGTACAGCACAGACAGGATCTCCTGAGTTTCGACTGCGTTTCCTTCACCCACGAAATAGATGGCCACCTGATTTTGTGCCCCGTCCCTGATCGCTGACGTAATCTGATCGACTGCCTTACGAATATCCTCATGACGATCCTCAAACGCATGGATGTACAGACGTTTGCTGTTGGCATCCACCGTAATTCGGACAGAATCGTCGGTCGAAGTGAACGGAGCCAGTGCACGGCGAACGGTCTCCGGGTCTGTCCCGGTGACGTCGTAAATGACGGTCGTTTTCCGAGGAGCACCCGCAGTCGCTGTGGCCAGTTCATCAAGAGTGGCTGAAATCTTTGCATTCTGCTCTGGTGTAACCAAAGCGATGAGCTGTGTGCCATCGCTGCTGACCTTCACATCCAGATCAGGAACAGCCGAATTCACTACTGACCGGGCCGTTGAAAGCTGATCGCGCTGAACACGGTAGAACTTCAGCTCCAGCAGGTTTTTTCTGTCCGCGTCTGCCTGAGACAGTTCATCAATCGTCTTTCTTATCTGGATATGATCCTCGGTTGTCGCCACAACAGTTAACGTTCGGGCGTTTCCGTGTCTGTTGGCAATAATTTTTATATCAGGGTACAGAACGGTCAGGATCTCCCGAGTCTCGCCGGCCTTTCCATCAGCCACGATATAGACGGTCACCTGTGTTTGTGCATCCTGCTTAAACGCGGATACAATCTGATCGACTACCGCACGAATATCTTCGTGACGATCCTCAAACGCGTGGATGTACAGACGTTTGCTCGCCGCATCTACCGTGATTCGCACAGAATCGTCAGTCGAAGTGATCGGAACGAGTGCACGACGAACGGCCTGCGGATTCGTCCCGGTCACATCATAAATGACGGTCGTTTTCCGCAGAGCTCCCGCAGTCGCAGTGACCAGCTGATCAACTATCGCTGAGATCTTTGCATCCTGATCTGGTGTGACCAGAGCGATGAGTTGTGTGCCGTCGCTGCTGACCTTCACATCCAGATCGGGAACAGCCGAATCCAGAAGTGACCGAGCTGTTGAATGTTGATCGCGGCGAACACTGTAGAACTTCAGTTCCAGCAGGTTTCCTCTGTCACTGTCTGTTCGAGACAACTCGTCAATTGTCTTTTTTATCTGAACGTGATCCTCCTTTGTCGCATGGACGGTCAACGTACGGGCATTATCATCAACGATCACCGTGGACTCAGGATAAACCCGTTCGAAGAACAGACGCAGCCGTTCCGGGTCACTGTGAAACGACGAATAAACGACAGAAGTCCATTTGTCCACGTTTGACGAACTGAGCGTGTCCAGCAATGCCGCGACTTTCTGGTGTTCTTCCAGTTGACCTCGAACGATCAGAGTCTCAGCCGCCTGATCACGAATCACAGTAACTTTGGGAACCTCGTCTTTGATCAGTGAGATTGCCGTTTCCGCGCTGATACCTTTGACCGGGTACACCATCAGCCGGATCTCACGGCCTTCCGGTGCTTCTGTATCCAGCTGCCGAATCGCCGATTTGATTGTCACCTGTGTTTGCGGTCGGGCTCTGATCAGAAGTCGGGATCCGCGAGAATCCACCTTAATCGACGCATCCGGAAAAATCTCACGAAGAATTTCCGCCACACCATCTGCTTCCACTGTAGTGATCGGGTAGACGACCAGTGACGGCTTCTGATCAGCCGGTATCTCACCGTCAAGCTGCGCCAGTACGGTATCGACGATCTCATGATGAACCGGTTTTGCCCAGATGATCATCTCACCAGGTTCTCCGCCGCTGAGAACCTGAATCCCCGGAATTTCATCAGACAGTCCCTGATGCACCGTGTTAAACCGTGCTCGCTGCGAATTTGTAACACCGTAGACCCGGAGTTCCCGTCTCTGCTTCTCAGGCGCGGCCGATTCCAGTTTGAGCAGTGTTTGCCGGACGATTTGATGATCTGTCTGGGAGGCAACCACAGAGAGACGTTGCGTTTCTCGCTCATGCGTGATGGTAATGCCAGGCACAATCGCCCCGAGGACACTAACCGCATAATCGCCACTGACTCGTTCCAGCGGATAGAACTGCAGTTGAGCAAGTTCACCGCGTACGTCCCGAGTGATCTGATCAATGGCAGAGTTAATGAGTTCGTGGTCTTTGATAGTGGCGGTCACCAGCAGCCGATGGCCGGCCGTATCTGAAGTGATGGCGGCGTTCGGAGTTAAACTGTTCAACAGATTTGTCACAGTTGCCAGCTGGATATCAGCCCTCAGTGGGTACGATTTCAAACGACGTTTGTTGATTTCCTGATCACCGGTCAGTTGTGTCAGCATCGGCCCAATCACGTCAAGATCCTGTTGTATCGCTGTCACAAAAACTCGTTTGCCGACGGAGTCAACCATAACAATTGCTTCCGGCGTCACTGGAGTCAGAAGTGATTTCACCGTCTCTGCCGTCACATTATCGGGCAGTGGAAACGTCTTGAGCTTTGGTCTCCTCAAAGACGTTCCGGTGGTCAATTGATCAAGGACCACAGCAACTTTTTGCTGCAGGTCATCTGTGGCTGTGACGAGAATGCGTGCGTTGGCCGCATCAATCACAACCGAAGCTTCAGGAGCCAGCGTCTTAAGCATCGACGTCACGGTATCCGGACTGACTTCGTTCGGCATTGCATAAGACCGCAGGCGCCTTTCAGAATCCGGAAGCCCCGTCATTAGTTGCTCCAGCAGACGCTCCGCGGCCGTATGTTCTTCAGCTGAAGCGGTGATCAACAGGCGTTTGTTGACCGCATCCGTCTGGACGGTCGCCTTTTTGGCAACCGACCGGAGCATCGTTGTGAAGGTCTCGCTGTCCACCTGTTCGGGTAAGGAATACGTCCTGAGCGTCAGACCCTCCGCTGCAACATCCCGGGACAATGTTTCCAGAGTTGCTGCAATCGTTTCATGGTCTGTCGGCTGAGCAACGATCAGCAGACGTTCGTTGGCCACATCCGGTGTCACAGCTGCTTTCGGAACGACAGACTGAATGACGGTGTTTGCCATTGCACTCAGTGCAGACGGCACGGAATAGGGCCGCAGCACCGGGCTGGTGATATTGGCTGATTCAGGCTGCAGTTGGTCCACGAGCGTCTGCACAGCTCGCAACTCCGCCAGCCGACCGACGGCGATCAGTGTTGATGTTCGTTGATCAACGGTGACGCGAACATCGGGAAGGACTGATGTGATCAGTTTTTGAACAACTTCAGAATCGATGTCTTTCAGCGGATGAACGCTCAACTGCTTATCGCCGACGACGCCCTGAGGATTCAGTTCCAGCATCGCGGCTGTGAGCTTTTGGTGATCAAGGGAGTTCGCGAACACCACAAGCCGACGCGCTGCTGAATCATATTGCAACGTGGCAGATGGAACGGCCAGCCGGAGAGTCTTCAGCATCTGCTCGACGTTGTTGGCGCGCACCGGATAGGATTTCAATTCCGGACGCTTGTCCGGTCCCTGATTCTCCTCAAGTTGCTTCATGAGGGTGACTGCTCGCGCATGCTGTTCCGGGACCGCATTGATAGTGATCTGAGAAGCGGTTTCGTCCAGGACGATTGTGCCCCCAACAAATTTTTTCAGAACGTCGACAACCGAAGCAGGGTTTGGATGCTGCACGGGATAAGTTGTCAATACGGGCTTCGGCCCGCCCCCTGGTGCAGGTCTTGGTGGTGGAACGTCCATGGCAACCTGCTGGATATTGCGAACAATTTCAGCTGAATCAGTGACCAGAAGCTGTTTTGTCGCGGCCATCGCTCTCACGTCACCCCACGCACTCACCAGCGGTTTAATCTCAGTCATCACCAGACTGGCGTCGCGTTTGTCCAGGGGAATCAAAACGCTTACGAACTCAAATCTTCCTCGTTTTGGTAAATCTTCAAGCGGAATACGGGGGACTGTTCCGGCCGGAATACCATCTTTAAGTGAAATGCACATGAGCTGCTGATCCCGACGCACCAGCGTGAAACCCTTGATCATCAGCCAGCCATTCAGCAAATCGATTGCCTCATCGGGTTCATACTCGCGACGGTCGGAATAATTGAACGTACCTTCAGGAGCTTCCTGCATCGCCAGCGACAGTCCGGCTTCACCGGCAACCCAGTACAGGACTTCTGCCCACTTCTGAAATCGAAAATTGAATCTGATACGTGGTTTCTCAATGAGTGCAGCCAGCCTGGTTTGCTGCTGTTCTGTCAGAAGAGCCTCCAGTTTTGTCTGAGCCTCCGCAGCAATTCCGGCTTTCGCCCCATCGTCTTCCGCAGCGTTTAACGCGATATTCCGTTCAGCAATGATCGAGGCAATCGAGGCCTGCTGGTCATCTGTCAGCGAGAGTGCTGCGGCAGTGGTTTCGGAAGCCAGTCGGTCGTACAGAACAGAATTTACCTCCGACTGTGCATACGTCATTGTGCAGGTCAGCAAAACAAGCCAACTGATACCGACAAACACGAGACAGCGGACATTGATATTCATAATTGTTGGTCCATCAGCACGTCATGCGTTGAGATGCGCATTGGTACCTGCAAAGACAGATCCTGTGTACTGCTACGTTACTGTCAGTCATGACAGTAACGTAGCAGCCTGAACAGAGGTGAGCAGTGACAAGTGTCAGGTCAGGCACCATGACGATCAGTCCTGATTCCTGGCGGGAAAGTAACCGGGAACAACCGTGTTTTCCGCGATCGGTGGTCTCTGCGGCTGCAGAGACTCCGTCCGGCAGTAATTGTGGCTGGTTGTCCCTCAAAAAAAAAGGAATAGCCGATTTGGTCATGGAGATCTCCACCGGTCTCAGTTGTGGGTCCTGTTCCTGCCTCAGATGTCTGAGATCCTTTACAGATGAGAATGGGAAATCAGGTCAAATTTCAGTCTGTCGAAGCCTCTTTATGAACGTCTGTGAGGCTTCGGTGTCAGTAATCAGTCCGATGTGTGTAACCTTCACGTCGATTCCTGTTGCCCGGGCGAACTGTTGCCGGACGTTTCATTAAAGGCTCTGGCACATGGGAATACATTTGCATGGTCTCGTGTTGAGTCCAGGTTCGGCAGATGGGCCGTGTGAAATGTGCAGGTGCCCTGATTCTCTGTTAGGATGAATCCTGTTCTGCGGTTTAAACCTCATTCTGTGGATCAGATATCAACAGTGGAGAAGGGAAGGATTGTGAGTCAGGCTACGCAAGTCATCGCAATTACCGGCGCCTCAGGGATGATCGGATCGAGTCTGTCGACAGACTTAAGCAATCAGGGACACACGGTGATCCCGTTACAGCGGGGTACCCGTCAGCCGGAAGGCTCCGATGTGTTTTGGGATCCAAACAAACAGGGAGTCTGTGATCCTCAGACTCTTGACGGGGTCGATACGGTTGTTCATCTGGCAGGTGAAAACATCGCTTCCGGACGCTGGACAGCAGCTCAAAAACAGCGAATTCGTGGAAGTCGGGTCCAGGCTACTCGCAATCTGGTTCGATCACTGACACAAATGAATCGGCCCCCTGCAACGTTTATCTGTGCATCGGCAATTGGAATCTATGGGAACCGAGGCAGCGAACAGCTGACAGAATCATCAGATCCCGGTAGCGGATTTCTGGCTGAGGTGTGCCGTGACTGGGAAGAGGCAGCAACCACAGCCGAATCGGCCGGCATGCGGGTCGTTTGTGTACGAATCGGTGTCGTACTCAGCACTCAAGGTGGGGCCCTGGCCAAAATGCTGACACCGTTCAGGTTTGGTCTCGGTGGCATCGTTGGCAACGGGAATCAATACTGGAGCTGGATCGGACTTCCGGACGTGGTTGCCATTTTGCAGGAAGCAATCACCAATAAATCTCTGCAAGGCCCGGTCAATGCCGTAAGTCCGAACGCCGTAAACAATCGTCAGTTTACCAAAGTCCTCGGCAACGTTCTGAATCGTCCGACGATTTTTCCTTTGCCTGGCTTCGCCGCAAAACTGATGCTCGGTGAGATGGCAGAGGATCTGTTGCTGAGTAGCGCTCACGTGGTCCCGGAAGTACTCACACGAATCGGATTTCAGTTCCAACATGCTGATCTGGAATCCTGCCTGAAATATGAGATTCATTCGTCTGCATAAAATGCGGGAAGTCAGATCAGACGACAATTAACAGTCAATTGCAGGAACTAACGTTTACTGCGTTTGTGCTTCGTCCAACCCGCAAGGCCACTGTACTGACCAAAACAATCGGTCTGGACTTCACCTGCCGGGCCATTCAACATCAAACATTGAAATTGCTGTTTGGCGGGTTCTAGCCGTTAAAAGCAGCACCCCGGACGGACAAGCCTCGTGATGAAACTCCGCCTTGGCGACTGAGATGACGACTTAATGATGGAAGTTTCTACAGGGCGATGCACTTAACGTTCGCCAGGTCGGGCCCCTCCCCTGCAGGGCCCAAACCCCGGTCAACCTGTGTGTTATGTAACACTCACATCATCGGAAGCACCACGTCCAAACAAGTCCACCTGGAACGTTTTCAGCCCTCTGGAAGCAGCCAGGTCCCTTATTCCAGAGAGAATGACCCCGATCCCAAAAAAGACGCAGACAATCATGATCCACGGCAGGAGTTCCTCCTGGGAGCTGAATCCGGTCGGTAGAGAAACCCAGTTCCACAGATTCGGAATAAAGTGCGCGAGAAAGAAACCGTAGACAACCGCCATAATGAGATGTAAGCCACGTTCCTCGTTGGCGACACCGCCAATCTCCGCTCTCTCGATGACCTCAATGTTGAAATCCCAAATAGTGATGCAAATTTCGAGAACGATTAACAGGCCAAGAACCAGAGCCAACAATCCCTGCCATTTTACAAAAGGTAACGTGAGAAAAAGTGTTCCGTATACGAAATCTCTGAACGCGTGAAGTTGAAGCTCACCTCCGACTTTGGGGCCATGAATCGGCAATCGATAGACATATTCGTGGTAGTACAGAGTATCGAATGCTCCCAGCACACCTTGCGCCACCATTATCATTAATGCAATTTCCATCAGTCCGTCTCACGGAATACGTATTGTCCAATGATCTGCGGGAGAGGAATGACAACAGGGCCGACCTTAATCATTAAACAAGGAACGGCGTCTGCCGGATTTAAGCATTGGTAGACTGCAGCCCGGCGCGTAGGCTGAACAACAAGATGTTCGGATTCCTCAAGTCTGTAAAACCAGGACCGGGAAGAATCCACATCGCGATCATTTTGCAGTATTGAATTAAATTCATAGATGATAGCGAGATAGCACCAGACAACCCCCCATGGCGCAAAGAGAAGAGCAAAGTGGCCTGAGAGACTCATCAGCGCTGAGTGATACCAAGCCAGCACATACGCCCGAAAATGTTTCACTAACGTGGAAAACGCAGCCAGGAGATTGAAGGCAGACAGATATCGGCCACTCTTTGAGACTTGAAGAAACGCGGATGGAATAAAAAAGATGACCAGTCCGAAAACACCAAGTAGTAGCAGACAAATCTCGAAAGGGATGCGATAGCCGTCCGAGAATAATGTCCAATAGATCAGAACCGACGGGAACGATAAAGTTGAGAAAATCGTGCATGCGGCAAATAACAAACCCGTATACAGCCAATACTGATTGGGTTGAACACCATTGACAAGCAGAAGAAACACCAGTGCAACATAAAGTGGCGAGAGGTAACCAAAAATGACTCCCATCGCCTTAAGCCCCTCGATAAAAAAATAGACAATACGTCCCTTCCATTCGGGAAGAACAGGGTGAGTTCCGGACGAGAGATTTGATATGAGTTCTTTTCGGTATCCCAGCGCGGCAGGCCATCCGACGGGATGAAAAAACAGAAGTAATAAGCCGCCAAAAAATATCTTCTTGCGCCAATCCGGGTCACAAACGATAAACGCGCCTGACAGCTCAGTCTTTTGCAACTTACGAGTCGTCATTGGTTAAGGTCCCGGCTTTTAAAATCTCCAGGTAACCATCCTGCGGCATCTAAACCAGTTCTCGAATCGGTTTCCCGCCATCCAGCAGGTACTGGGGGCGACCGCGAAGGTCATCGATCGTTGTCTTTGATGCATCAATACCAAGATTGTGATAGAGCGTGGCAAAGACATCCTTGTAGTGAACGGGGCGTTTGACAGGAACCCCTGCCTGGCGGTCTGTGCTGCCAATGACCTGTCCGGACCGACAGCCGCCTCCCGCTATGATCGCCGGACCGACTTGTGGCCAGTGGTCACGACCACCATCTTTGTTGATTCGGGGTGATCGCCCAAACTCACCCCACGCGATCACCGTAACATCGTCCAGCATCCCGCGTTCGTCCAGATCCTCTATCAGGGCCGTCAGACCATGATCCACGATGGGTGCCATTTGCCTCATCCGCGGAAAATTCTTTGAATGCGTGTCGAAATCACTCAGTGTCAGACTGACCACACGGACACCCGCTTCGATCAGGCGTCTGGCCAGCAGCAGCTTCAGAGAACCTTCCGGACTCTCACTGGTGCTGAATCGTTCCACCGTGTCCCCCGGAGCCCGATACCGAGCCAGAACATTTTCCGGCTCAAGGTTAAAATCCAGTGCCGCTGCAAATCGGCCCGATGTCAAAATGCTGACCGCCTGTTGTGTGAAGCCGTCCACGGCATCCATCATTCCCGCAGCATCGATTTCACGTTTGATGCCATCCAGCCCCGCAAGCAGTTGTCGCCGATTTTTGATACGTTCCAGTGAAAGATCGGAATTCAGCGTCAGACGGGTGGTATGGTTGCTTCCCAACCGAGCTAACTCACCCTCCATCGCCGGTTCCAGCGGGCGACTGAACAGATCCGAAAGTTCCGGCCGAAACGGACCATACGACGGACCCAAAAAACCGGGGCGCCCGCTGTTTCGAACGAGGGGCCGACCCTGCATCAGATCCACGAACCCCGGTGAATGATCATCCCGGGATCCTGCGAGCTTACTGATTACACAACCCATCGCGGGACGGCCGCCCACTGACTGGAGGTCCGTGTGGGAGAAGCCGCTTTGGCATTGAAACGCATCGTGCTTTCCTGCCGACCCGACCAGTGAACGAATAAATGAAAAGCGATCGGCAGTCACCGCGAGTTTTGGAAACAACTCACAGATCCGGAAACCCGGCAGACTGGTTTGAATCGGCAGAAATTCGCCACGGATTTCACGAGGAGCATGAGGCTTCATATCGATGGTGTCCAGCTGCGGTGGACCACCGTCGAGATGAATGTTGATGATAGCCTTGTTCGACGACGCAATTCCGACGTCTGCTTCAGCCCGAAGCAGATCGGAGAGACACAGACCTCCGAGACCCGCGGATCCCGCCGTCAGAAACTGACGCCGTGTCATTCCGTCGCAGTGACAAACCGTTCGATCGTAAATGGTCAGCATGGTTCACATTCCGGAGCTGACCGGCGTTTAACCATAGTCAGACTCTCTGACAATATTTTTACACAGAATGGCAATTGATGAGAGGATTTGCAATATCAGGAGAAGCAGATAGGACGACACAACCCTGTTTTCCCTGCCGACTGGTTCAGTACGCGACGCAGGATTACTCGATGACCGAACGGCAACTGCGGTCGGCCTTAACCTTTGCTGCATCTGCGGAGACACGGTCGGGTGCGGCTTCATTATTTTGATCAGTGCGAACCGGATTGTGAGAAACACGACAGCTTTAATTTTGGAAGGGAACAGTTCAGATTGAGCTCCCGTATGATGGCCCGACAATGAGTGAAACGCTGCATTTGGTGAACATGGAAAACGGCGGGCGGATTGCGCTTTACCGACTTGCGGGTCAGCATTCCGATAGACCACCCGTTATTGTGGCTCACGGCACCATTTCCAACGTCAACACTGTACGCACACTAGGAAAGTTCCTGGCGGACAATGGATTTGACTGCTGGTTACTGGAGTGGGCCGGACATGGTCAAAGTCAGGCTGCCAGCTCCAGACAGAATTTTGAATACGCAGCATTCAATGATTTGCCTGCAGCCGTGGATACGGTTCTCCGTGAAACACAGCAACAGAGAGTCCTTTGGGTGGCACACAGCGGTGGAGGACATCTGCCGCTGATGTACCTGAGTCGACACAGTGAACAACAGTCGCAGTTCGCGGGAATTGTCACAATCGGAACTCAATCAACTCACGCAGCACTTCGATTCCGAGACAAGGTGGCGGGAGCTGTGCTGTGGAGCATCACCATGTTGATGAACCGGACTCCCAAATTTATTTTGCCGGTGGGAAATGACCATGAACCCACGCGACTGCTGCTGCAGTGGGCAAAGTGGAACATGACCCGCCAGTGGCTGGGCACCGATGGGCTGGACTACATGGCCGCCCTGGCAGATCTCACTGTACCTGTTGCCGTCGTTGCCGGTGCCCAGGATTCGATTGCTCCGGTTGCAGGCTGTCGTGCGATCTATGACTCCATCGGTGCTGATAAAAAAACGTGGATCCTGTGCGCAAAATCGCAGGGTTTCAGCAAAGATCTGACCCATGGTCAGTTGATTCGCGGAACGCACGCACAGAACGAAGTGTTCCCGAAACTGACGGAATGGCTGCATCATCGAACGGAACACGGCTGACGGCTTTGAATCAATCTGAGTTCACGACTGCCACGGCTTCGATTTCCACAAGCAGACCGGGAAATACCAATTGCGGTGAATGAACCGTGGCGCTGGCCGGTAACCGGTCCGGGAACGCAGCAGTGCGAGCTTCGTTGTACCCGGAGTAGTTGCTGAAATCAGTGAGCCACGCCGTGATTTTTACGACGTCGTTCAGTGTTGCACCACCGACAGCGAGAATCTCAGCAATGTTCGAAAAGACTTTGTCGGCCTGAACCCTGACATCTCCTTCTCCTACCAGATTGCCGTCCGGGTCAAACGCGATCATACCTGAGACCCAGATCATATCGTCAACCTGCACACCGAGATCATGACTGAGATTCTCGGCCCATTTCCATCCGGAGGGACGAAGTGATTTCCTTCTGGCCATTGAAAGACGACTCCCGCTTCTGAAGGTCGTTGTGAAATTCTTTCATGAAGAATAAAGATCGTAGTATCGGCCTGCAATCGGAACCGTAGCCAACTGTGACCGACCGTTTCTTCGCATCACATTCTTACGACTCCCGTCTTTTTCTATTTTTCCTCACTCTGCCGGACGACACAAATCGGGTCAGCTGGTCGTGCTATCACGTCCCGTGACACGCCCATCATCATCCTCTGCCGTATCACGAGCTGAAGTTGCAAAGGCCAATTCCGTTATCATCGATCACCATTCGGGAAATGCATTCAGACTGCTGCCTGAGAGATCAGTCGATGCTCCATCAGATGAACCGGAACCTGGTTTTCAGCTCTGGTCGGCACCGCGAATTTGCCTGCGACGACTGACCAGCTCCCGGATGTGATCCAGATCATCGCGGGGTGTGGCGGCGATCAACTCGCGTGTGTAGTCCTCTCTCGGATTTCGGTAAATCGCCTCAGACGGACCAAACTCCACGAACCTGCCGTCTTTCATAACTGCCATCATGTCGGCCATGAATTTGACCACTGACAGATCGTGACTAATGAAGATATAAGTCAGCCCGCGGCTTTCCTGCAAATGGTTGAGCAGGTTGAGAACCTGAGCCTGCACCGAAACATCCAGTGCCGAAACCGATTCGTCACATACAATAAATTCCGGTTCGACCGCCAGAGCCCGGGCGATGCAGATTCGCTGGCGCTGGCCTCCGGAAAATTCGTGAGGGTAACGGCCCAGGTGCTCCGTCAGCAGCCCCACTTCCTCCAGCAGGGTAGCTGCTCGATCGACACGATCACGGCGGGACGTGCCGATTCCGTGCAGTGACATCGGTTCGGAAAGGGCCGCCTGCACGGTCATCCTTGGGTTCATTGATCCGTACGGATCCTGAAAGATGATCTGCATTCGGTTCCGGAGCCGTTTCAGTTCTGTTCGGCCCAGTGTACTGATATCCAGTCCGTCGAAGTGCATTGTTCCGGAAGTGGCTCTAACGAGTCTCAGCAACGCTCGTCCGGTTGTGGTCTTGCCGCAACCGCTTTCCCCCACCAGTCCCAGCGTCTGCCCCCGATACACATCGAACGTTATCCCGTCAACCGCCCTGACATATCCGGCGGTCCGCATCATCACGCCACTCCGCACCGGAAAATGGACCTCCAGATTTCGTACACTCACCAGGGGAGCCTGCCCGGCATCGATGGTGTCGGCCTCACGTCCCAAAGAAACGGGATCATCTTCGAATCCGAGTTCTTTGAGCTGGTGTCCGGGATGGAGCAATCGGCCACGGCCATGATTCCTGAAATAGTCCGAACGCTCCTCCGTCAGCGCCTTTTCGGTAATCTCAATCTCACCGTCGGCATGCCTGGCTGTATCCATATAGTCGGACACGGTTGGCAACCTTTTGTAGGGAGAGTCGAGTCGCGGACGACAGGCCAGCAGACCTTTGGTATAGGGATGCCGGGGATTTTCGTAGAGATCCAGCACATTGCCCTGTTCCATAACCTTGCCCTGATACATCACGATCACATGGTCAGCAATTTCGGCGATAACTCCCAAATCGTGGGTAATAAACAGGACTGCCATCTGGCGCTGGTCTCGCAGTTCGCGAATCAGATCAAGGATCTGTTTCTGAATCGTTACGTCCAGGGCCGTGGTCGGCTCGTCGGCAATCAGCAGGCTGGGATTGCAGGACAGAGCCATGGCGATCATCACGCGCTGCTTCTGCCCCCCGGACATCTGGTGAGGATAATAAGTCAGCCGCGACTCCGGATCAGGGATACCAACTTCTTCAAACAGCCGGATCGTTCGTTCTCGGGCTTCGGCCTTGTTGACCTGCTGATGCTGCACGATTGCTTCCATCACCTGGTGCCCAACCTGATGCACCGGGTTCAGTGAAGACATGGGTTCCTGAAAAATCATACTGATCTCGGCACCGCGTATCTTTCGCATCTCTCTTTCAGGCAGACCAATCAGGTCCCGCCCCAGAAACGAAATGCTGCCTGAGTGCACCTGGGCAGTGGCAGCCAGCAGTCGCATGATGGTCAGCGATGTAACGGACTTACCAGACCCGGATTCCCCGACAACACCCAGGGTGTGTCCGGGTTCGATCCTAAATGAGACATCGTCGACCGCTTTCACCACACCACGGTCGCTGTGGAACCAAGTCTGCAGATTTCTGACGTCGATGACAGTAGTCATAGCAATCTAATTCCCCGGATCAGCAAGGCGTGGGTCCGTTGCTTCCTGAATGCCTTCACCGATGAGGTTGTAAGCCAGGACAGTCAGGAAAATTCCCATGCCCGGAAAGACCAGTTGCCACCAGTAACCGGACTGCAGTGTCTCCCGCCCCGAATGGAGGATCGTGCCCCAGCTGGGATTGGGAGGAGGAGCACCGAAACCCAGCAGGCTCAGAGCCGCCTCGGTCTGAATCCCTCCGGCAATACCGAAGGCAATCGGAACCATCACCGGCGCCAGCGCGTTCGGAAGCACGTGGCGAAACATGATTCGAGCCCGACCGACTCCCAGACAACGTGCCGCGGCTACAAATTCAGTTTCCTTCAGTTTAAGAAACTCGGCCCTGGTCAGACGAGCCATGCCGGTCCATCCGGTCAGGCCCAGCAGCATCATGATGTTCCAGATACTGACCTTATCAATCACAGCCTGCAGACAGAGGATCAGGACCAAAGCCGGAATACACATAACCACTTCGATCAGGCGACTGATCACGATGTCAACGATACCACCTATGTATCCGGCAACAGCTCCCATCGTGATGCCAATGACTGCCGCAATGCCGGTGGAAACAAATCCCACCAGTAGCGCAATTCGTGTTCCGTGTACCATACTGGCAAAAACATCAAACCCGGTTTTGTAGGTCCCAAACCAGTTCTGACCGGTAGGTCGGCCTTCTGAACCGTACGGGTTTTCGTCCATCCCGCTCCATTCGCCCTTGCGAACCGGTCGGTACGGATCCTGGTAAACCAGCGGCCAAATCGCCCAGCTGTCCGGATCTTTTTTCTCTAGATTTCCAGGATAGACACGTCGGAAACGGTCCTTCTGGAACACAGGATTTTCCCAGGTGCGATTATAGTAACCCATGCAGGGAAAATAGAGTTGTCCCTTGTATTGACACACGATCGGTTTGGTACCGGCGATCATTGGCGAGAAGATCGCAATCACCGAAAGAAATCCGATGAAGTACAGAGCCAGCATGCTGAGCCGGCGTCGTCGGAACCGCTGCCAGGATTGCTCCCAGAAACCTGCCGACACTATCACTCGATCAGAGTCATTCCGGTTCATGGCTGAAGTCTTCTGTTGCGAATTTCACCATTTTTCTGCATGTTCAGAACGACCGGTCGGAACGTTGATGCACAGTAAACCAAACCTGGTCAGGACCATAACGCATCAGGTGAACCTGATGCGAGGATCGACAAACGCATAAAGGATGTCGGCCATCAGCTGTCCCAACAGCGTCAGGATTGAGAACATCAGTGTCAGGCTCATGATTGTCGGATAATCCCGCTGAAGAATCGACATGAAAAACAATCGTCCCATCCCAGGCCAGTTAAAGATCCCTTCAAGAATGATGGCCCCGCCGAGCAGGCTCGGCAGAGTCAACCCAAGCAGAGTCACAAAGGGAATCAATGTATTGCGAAAGGCGTGATGGATCAAAACCCGAATCGGTCCCAGTCCCTTGGCACGTGCCGTGCGGATGTAATCCTGACGGATTACCTCTTCCATATTTGCTTTCACAAAACGGCAATAGTAGGCCAAGCTGCCGTAGGTGAAGCAGGTGACCGGTAAAATCATGTGTTTAAAAGAATCCCACACGCGGTCCATTTCTGTCAGTTCCTCGTATGCGTTCGAATGATTGCCCAACAGCGGAAGCCCGAACCACGTTCCCTCCAGCTTCACGGCGAACAACAACTGCAAAAACAATGCAGCGACAAAAGACGGAAATGAATACAGGGTGTAAAGTAAAAAACTAAGACCCCGTTCATCAGCCCGACCACTGCGCACGGTTGCATACAGCCCCATGGGGACCGCCAGCAGATAACTGAGCAGCAGGGATGTCACCGAAAGCTGCAGTGTAGGACCGACCCGGTCACCAATGAGTTCTGCCACCGGCTTCTTCTGAGAGTAACTGGTCCCGAGATCCAGTCGGACGGCATTCTTTAGCCAGTGCCAGTAGGCCTCGTGCAGCGGTTTATCCAGTCCGTAGACCTCCTGCATCCGCTGGATATCGGCTTTACTGGGCATCTTGCTCGGATCCATCATCGCCGGATCCGTGTCCAGCGGACTGCCGGGCATTAAACGAATCAGCGCATAGATCAGACATGTGATCAGCCACAGCGTCAGCAGCCCAATCAGCAGGCGACGAACCAAATAGCTGAGCATATGCGTAACCTTTTCCCAGGCAACACTGTTACCAGCGCCGCGTCCGTGCCCACAGTGTCGAGGCCCAAAGTGTCAAGGCCCGGTCCTGCCGGGACTCACGTGTGATCGTGAGAACCTTATTGCAGGCCCGGAGACTTGAAGATCGTGCCTTGGCCGGGGCCGTAATTGTAGGGACCACGCGGACTGAAGTTGTACCCTCTGAGTGACTTACTAAACGCAAAGTATGCGTTCCGGTAGAACAGCCAGGTGTACGGCTGATCCTCATAAAGTTTCCGGTGAATGTCCTGATAAATCCTGCGTCGCTTTTCCGGATCGAGTTCGTACTTTCCGTCCTGAAACAGCTGGTCAATTTCCGCACTGCTGTAGGCCACGTAGTTGCGTCCGCTGTCGATCGCCTTTGTGGTCCACAGATTCTCACTGGTATCAGGATCGGTACCGGTCCCCCAACCTGCGAACTGCGCATGGAATTTGTGGTCCCGCGCCATTTGCTGCAATACGGTAAATTCCACCGGCCGAACATCGCAGATAATCCCAATCTGATCCAGGTTTTCGCGAAGGAGCTCACACAGAGCAATTCGATCCGATCTGTTGCTGACCGCAATCGTGAACTCAAACTTTAACCTTCTGACTCCTTCGAGTTGTCCGTCAAATTCATTATCCAGGAAAGCCATGCCGTCCAGAATTCCGTCACCATCGGTATCTTCCCAGCCGGCAGACTCCAAGAGATCCTCAGCCGTATCCAGATCCTGCTGAAAGGCGGGTGGCAGTTCTTCCGGAGCCCACGGACTGGTACGATGAAAAATTCCCTGGGACTGTTCGTCCATGCCCTTGCGATGGCGTTCCATCATCTCCGCATGATTGAACGCCAAGCTCATTGCCCGGCGAACTCTCACATCGCGAAAAAACGGCGATCGATTATTCCAGCCAAAATAGAAGTAGACCCACTCAATGTCATAGACCTTGGTATTCCTCCCGTAGAACTCCTCGTCATTCGATTGTTCCTTCCACTGCTCGGGCGTGAGTTGCATCTCCTCAATGTCGCCCTTCTTCATCGACAGCAGTGCCGTGCTCGGATCCTCAATGATTGCGAATCGAATGTTTTTGAAGTGCGGGACATCACGGACCTGTTTGCCGTTGACGGTGTGGTAACTGTCGCGACGTTCCAGCACGATCTCCTGGCCCCGGGTTCGTTTGGTGATCACGTATGGTCCGCCTGTCACCGGGTCCTCGTCCATAGAGACGTGGTATTCGCTGGCTGCAAGACTTGGATCTTCGGCAACAGATTTCTCATAGATGTGTTTGGGCAGGACGGGAAAGTTGATATTCCAGACATTCGTTGCCAGGGGAGCCGGATGAAAATATACGATGGTCCGGTCATCGTAGGCCTTCACACCCTGCAACTGGTCTGTTCCGCTGCGAACCGCCGGTACAGGTACTTTGGAAGACATAATGACGCGGTAAGAAAATTCGACATCGTGAGCCGTGATCCTTGTTCCGTCGGACCAGTAGACATCGTCACGCATCACGACTTTGTCCAGCAGACCATTTTCACTGCTCTGCCAGGAAACCACCGTGTCGTTGCTGGCAAACGGAGTGAAAGTCCAGTCGAATCCCATTAATCCAAAACTGGTCAGACCGGAAACATCAAACTCCGCGGTCGAACTGATCATAATCGGGTTGGTGCTTTTGACGTCGCCTGAAGTATGCCGGTACCAGGTAGCGTCAAAATCGACTGCGGTGTTCCCGGACGCCAGTCGTCCCATAGCCGAACGAATTTTCATATTGAGTTCGGGCGAGTCATTTCTCAATTCCAGGGCTTCCTGGACAGTCGCCAGCGGTTTCTCCTGCTCCTGCCGCTGCATCATCAACCGGGTGGAATCCACAACAGGCTTGTCAACCCAGGTGTTGTCGTTGAGCAGGTCAGTCAGTTCAGGAAAGTCCTCGTCTGCCATCGGAACCAGATCACCCAGGCGGAACTGACCGTCATCGTTACCGCCGTTTTCAACAGATTCCTCTTCGGGCTGCTTCGCCTGACCGATTTTCTTTCGCTCATTATGGGTTTTTAGAAGTTGTTCGTTGAGCCTGGTTAACTGATCTGTGTCCTGCCCGATGTACTCCGCCAGCAGGTTGGGCACCGACTCAAATAGCGGCACCATATCCCCGCCGTTCGCCTCCAGTTCCGATTTAACTTCAGCAATAGTCCGGATGGAAGGACCTTCGGATGCAAACGGAAGACTATCCGGTCCGGAGTCCGTTTCCATTCCATGTTCTTCACTGCCGACATCGTCGCCCTGTCTTCTGATGCACCCGGAGGCAAACAACGGCAGAATCATGAACAGAACCAGAATCGAATATTTCGTGAATGAACTCATGGTGACTTGGAGTCCCGGAATCATGGTGCAAAAAGCGAATTCACCCGAAGGACATTCGACCGAAAATCTGGCAGGTTACCGGTCGCCGGTCAGATGGATCCATTGGGTCATTGTGGCGTAACTAATCGATCCGGCGATTCTCTTCAAGCGATGTTCAGATGGAAGTCCCCTGGTCAGTCGTTGATAAATTCACCGTGACATTTACCCAGGTCATGGAACGAGTTTTGATCAGGAACAGCGAAAAACACCGTTGACCGACCGGTAAATTCACTGACCTCCGTCGTCGTGCCCCGTGAATAACACTCAAATGAATGACGTCCCGTTGTTTTCACTCACAGACAGACCGGTATCGTGGGTTAAAAATCTGGATTCACGGTCAACAGGGCACCCTTTCCATACGGATGTCCTCATGATTCGCCGGGCCGAGATTTTTTCTCTGAACAGACTCAGTAACCCTGCACATGGCAAAAACAAAGAAAATTGGCGCACGTTGACACGGTCAATGAAAGCCGCAGACCTGCAGGACAAAGTCCGAGGCACCCGGATGAACTTCAGTCAGGACAACGTCTGACACTATTCCGACCAGGAAATTCCAGGAAGCACTAAAACGACCGGTCCATTCAGTGATTTGCAGACTGATCCACCGTCAACCACTCAGGGTCAGGCTCAATTTTTGACCGTGATCAACAGTATTTCCGGATGACGGACACTCACCGAGGGTGTTTAGGGTCCGAAAGTTGAACCTCACAAAATCAAACGGGGTGTCAGCCGAGGGAACCGGTCATGCCGGTACCGACACTCCAGGAACACTACGATTCGAATATTCCGGAGTTCGCAGCACCGCCCGCGGTTCCACTGTCCAATCAGGCGTTCATTCCGGAGCATAGCCTTTCGAGGTTTCGTGCAGCACACGGAATCTGTTTGTGCACACCTTCAAAGTCAACCTGCAGGTGAAAACACGGCTGTCATCCGCGGAGGCGCAAACAGCGGATTCTGATGAGCAGGATCCGCCTGGTTAATATTAAATGGACAGGACACAGGAAATCATGCAACGCTGACGAAGATGCTCCTGCTCAACTTCGATCTCAACCCGGACTTTGCAGATAAGGTGTCAACACGATGTTCGTGGGTTCAGCTAAAGTATTCGCACTGACCTGATAACCCAGAGTGACAGAACCACCCTGTGAGATTTGTTGATTCCAGGCTGCAGGTCGAATGCGGTAACGCGTTCCTGTGCGTTCGATAATCTCTGCTCCCCAAATACGGGTGATCTCTGCCTCGGAGTCAAATTCCAGCACCCAGTCTTCCCAAACCTCTGACTCGGGATTGGTGACAACCACCTGAGCGACAAATCCTGTGCTCCACTGACTGGTCACCTGCCAGTCCACCGAGGGTGAGGCCGCCACGACATCGTTGTCCAAAATAATTCCCTGCGCTTCAGCAGCAACCGGGACGGCGCCGGTAATCTCTTCAAGGACCAGCCTGAATGTTTCTTCCCCTTCGATAATGTCGTCGTCCAGTATTGGAACCTGGATTCCGGCGGCGATTTGTCCGGCAGCAAATGTGAGTTGCCCCTCTACAGATTCAAAGTCTTCTCCCGCCGTCGCGGATTCACTGGCTGTGGCATAGACGACCGTAACCTCTTCGGCTGACGTGAGGGGACGCGACAGAGTCACCGGAAAATTCAACACCTGGCCATGCTCCGTCGATTCAGTCACAGTGGCACTGCCAACACTGAGTTCAACGGGCGCCGGAATGACGATGCCATCACCAACCGGAGTACCGTTGATTGTTACATTTTGCGGAGGAGTAGTGACGTTACCGAACGTACCGTTAAATCCAAAACTGACAGTCTGTCCCGGGGCGACACTTCCGTTCCAGCCGGCATTCCGAATTGTGTATCGGTCTCCCGCGTTTGCCATCAGTGTTCCGCTCCAGACCTGAGTGATTTGGCGACCCCACTCAAATTCCACTGTCCAGCTATCCCAGGTAGCATTACCGTTGTTGGTAAGCGTAACTTCTCCGGTAAACCCGCTGCCCCAGTCAGTCACAGTAACGTATTCGAAAAGATCACCAGCACTGAAATCATCATTGCGAAGTGTTGCGGTTCCGATAGCGGTGGCGATCGCCTCGTCAGTCTCGGATGAAAACTCCACATAGAACGTCTCATCGTTTTCCGGATTCCCGTCCCCGAGCACGGGGACAACGACCACCCCGCTGATTCCACCGGCCGGAATCGTCAACTGTCCGCTGACGGATTGATAGTCGATGCCGGCAGTGGCGGTTCCATCCAGTGTCCTGTAGTTCAAGGTGATGTCTGTTCCCGAGGCTGCTGCCAAAGTCACCACAAATTCTGCCGTGGCGTTTCCTGTGTCACCCTCGAACATATCCACATCGCTGACCAATAGTTCAGGGATTGGTTCAGGGGTTGGCAACTGTTCCTCGGATGCGACACCATTCACCAAAATGTTTTGTGGCGGCGCGGTAACATTCCCCGGGTTGCCACCAAAGCCAAAACTCACAGACTGACCAGGACTGACGGAACTGTTCCACGATTCATTCCGAATGAGGTAACGCCCGTCCTGTTCACTGACAATGACACCACTCCAGATCTGCGTGAGACTGCGGTCCCAGTCAAACTCAATCGTCCATTCTGTCCAGGCCTGACTGCTGAGATTTGTGAGCGTCATTTCTCCGTTGAATCCGCTGCCCCAGTCGCTTGTTGTCACATATTCAACTCCAGCCGGTACATCAGGCTGATCGTTGTCCTTAATCGTGGCAACGGCTTCACTGCTGCCCGGAATTGCATTTTCAGGGCCCGTCAGACGGATCAAAAAGTGTTCATCGGTTTCCTGCTGCGTGTCTCCCAGGATATTGACGGTAATCACAGAATCCGTTTCACCGGCAGCAATAATAATTTGTCCGGCAGCAGCCTGATAATCCGTACCGGCTGTCGCAGTCCCGTCAACGGTTTCATACTCAAACGTGACATCTGCAAATGCTGGTTGTGAAAGGCTGACCACGAAAGAAACCGGGGTCAAACCGTTGTTTCCTTCAGTGACAGCGGCGTCAGTGATGCTCACGATCGGCAACGGCTGTGGATTTGGACCGTCGTCGTCAAGAATTCGGATCGTTGCCCGGTCGTTACGCAGATCTGCACCTGCGGAATCGGAGAGGTTAAGAAAAAATTCCTCGTTCGATTCCTGTACCGTATCGTCGGTGACCTGCAGACGAACAACTTTGGCCACTTCTCCTGGCTCAAACAACAGCACCCCTTCGACGGGGGTATAATCATCCACACCAGTCGCTGTGCCGTCAGTTGTCTTGTAGTTCACGGTGACCGGTTCGCTGGCAGCCGAAGACAGACGAATCACAACATCAACGATGGTGGACGGACTGTTCTGCAAATCCGGAAAGGAAAATTGAATGGGGGCAAGTAAATTGAGCTTGTCCTGACGAACCGTCTGCCAGTCATCTTCTAAAATCCCGCCTGTGTCACTGGAATTGGGATTCCAGGACCACCAGGTCCAGCTCATCCCCAAATCTCCTGCGGACAAATCACCGATCCCGTCGTTATTCAGATCTCCGCCAAGGTAACTGACCATGACCTGCATCCACTGCTGGTCCGAGACGGACTCAAGACGACTGCCAAATTCTCCCAGCAGTATGGGAGCAGTATTCTGTTGATACAGGTAACCCCACGTCTGGTCCCAGATTTCGGGAAGGTTCTCGGGATAACCGGAAGCGTTAAACCATTCCTGTGCAAAGACCGATTCAGGGTATGCATGCGGGGAATACACGAGTCGGTCGGGTTGATTGAGACGAACCGGCGACTCACCCGCTTCAGATAAATTTCCGCCCCACCAGTAACTCGATCCATCCGAGAAATTCTGAATCCCTTCTACGATGATCAACCAGTTGGGGTTGGTTGCCAGAACTGCATTTCCGGCCCGTTCCGCCGCCAGACGCCAGTCCGTCGCCGTGTTGCCAGTGCCCCATTCGGCAGTGCTGTGGGGCTCATTGTGTAAATCAGCCCCGACTACTGCAGGAGTTTCCTGGTAACGTGCAGCCAGCATGACCCAGTCTGCAATCCAGCGTTCTTCTGAGTAGCCGTCGGTGTACCAGAGTCCATTACCATTCGGTCCGGCACCGGCGTCGGAACGATGGTGGTCCAGAATAACCCGCATCTGAATTTGTTCAGCGTATGCAATGATTTGGTCCAGAATTTCGAGACCGGACAGTCCTTGCAGATCCGGATTCAAAGAAAAGTCAATTCCGTTGGGCACACTGCCGGTATCCAGCATTTGATTGGAATATGGCAGACGAATGGTATTGAACCCGGTGTCACGCATTTGGTCCATCATGGATTTCCAGTTGCGTGCCCACAGCCCGTGAGGAGCAAAGGTGTCTGTTTCCATGCCAAACCAGCTCACACCTGTGATTTGAACGGGCTGACTGGCAGCATCCAGAATTTGATTTCCTGATGTGTGCAGAAATGACATTTCCCCGCCGGCCGAACTGCCTTCAACGACTGTGACGTCGTCGATGGTGATACCAATACCAGGCGGGGTGGTGAATGGAAAAAAGGTTTGCGAAAACTCAAACGGTTCCTGTGGCACACCACTCGCCGTCCATTCCAGTGTACCCGGTATTTCACTGGGGTTGTCCCGATTGACGGACCATGCCGACAGCAGGCCAACACCTTTTTCTGTAGCAAACTGCAGCAGTTGCTGAGCGTCTTCAATGTAAAACCGTTCGGACATCACATCGTTTTGTCCGAGCATCGGAGTGACTCCGATCTGAGTCCAGAGTTCCTGTTCCGTGCGCTGGATTCCGGCATTGAGATACGCGGTCTGCATTTGAACAAACAGACTTTCCGCAGCCTGAATGGCATACGCCCCCATCTGTCCCTCAGGATTCGGAGCCGCGCCGTCTCCGTAATCCATGGCCATGATATTGACGCCGCCAATGTCAACCCCGTAACGCAGGGCCGATTCGATAACATAAGCTCCGTCCGGTGTCAGACCGGATGGCAGCACAGGCAGTGTGAACCACACTTCAAGCGGACGCCCCTCGGCAGCTGCAGCCGCCTGTAAATCGCGAATCGAAGCAGAGCGACGGTCGATGGAACTTTGATCGCGTACCCACATACCTTCGATGTCAAAATCAATCCAGGTAAGTTGATACTGATCAATCACGGACTGATAGGCCGCCGTGAGCTGATTCACATCCGGAATGGCCACAGCCAGCTCTGTTCCGGCCGCCCCTCCAAACGAGACCATGACCTCACCTCCCATGGCTCGGATGGCCGCAATCTCGTCACCGCGAAAATTAGACGACACATCGTAGTAACCACCCCAGCTCGGTTCGTTGGTGCCTGGCTCAGCAACCACAAACGCCAGTGTGAAGTGTTTCACATTTTGCTGCTGAGCAGTGCTGACAATGTCGAACAGTGGCCACAATGTTGTGTCCACATACGGTGCATAGACCTGATCGGGGATCTGCGCCCGGTGCACACTTTGTATGGGCACATTCTGTGTGTCGTCAGAACTCAGCTGATCGGGTACCAGCTCGCCTCCGCTAAGACTCGTGACACCGGATAACATCAAACGCTGTTCAAGGGACTGACAGAAGGCCGCGGGAGTCCCATTGAAGGAAGCGTTGTATTTACGTCGACAGCGTGGAGCAGGCGGAAAGCAGAACATACGGACCCTCGTTGATGCAAGTTTTGTTCTGCCGCCGGGATATCCGTGCCAGAACTTAAACCTGAACAGCCCTGTGAAAAACACAAGGCACATTATTCAGGACGTCACAACAAGTCGCTGGCCGCCGACGACTTACAAAAGATGCAAACGGGACAGTCAGACAGAACGAGTCAAAAGCGGATAAAACGGTAAGACTTTTTTCAGGACCTCGTGGTGAAAATTGTTTTCATTCCCGAATGCCCTGTCGTTTTGCCGCCTGGCACGAATTGTTTTGCCTGCAATTCCGGATGTATCAACTGAGGTAACGCTAACCGGACAAAACATCCGGGGAGATTTGGCAGCATTCTTTGTTTTTTGTATCAGCGTTGGCTTTCGTAACACTGATGTCCGCAGAGTTGAACAAACAGTTACCGGCACCCTGTGATCCCGGTACGGACTCCAAAGCCGCAAGCCCGCCAACACCGAAGGAGATGCAGAAACTGCCCGTAAAATTCCTCAACCAGCATGCTTCGCGAGAAAGTCAGCGTCTATGACTTCAGACGTTTTTACTCGCCGGTGTTCGAACCAAGAAATTCCTGCACAATTCGATGCACCTGTGCAGAATATTGTCCAACACCATGCCCCGCCCCATCAAGCTTGTAATGGGTCACTCCAGCATCCGGATAGGCATAGCTGAAGATACCGCGGGACACCCGTTTACCATCCCGGTCACTCAATGCCGCTCCCGAATAACCGAAAGCCGTGGCCCAGTGCCACGCAGTCTCCTGGGCACCAAGATGCAGAAAGCGTCCGCTGCGATAACCTCCTGTGTAAGGCACAACACGATCCGCTGTTCCATGAACATAAATTAACTGCACACCGGGCTTCGGAGTCCGCTGCCTGTCGTAAATCCGAGTGCTCTGTGATGGCGCCCAGAAGTGACCGTCGTGGTACTGCTGATCAATCAGACCGGCAACCAGCAGTATCACCTTTTGAAACGGTCTTTCATCCACTTCAATCATCAGACGCTGAACAAACCCACTACCGTTGGAAGAACCAATCAAACTCACACGATCCAGGTCCGCCGTCGGTGTTGTTCTTCTGATTTCCTGAATCAGCAGACGGAAGAATTCAACATCCGGCGCTGCTGATCTCTCGCCGTACACATTCCAGGATCTTTGATACCCCTGCGGAGCAACCAGGATGTAGTCCTTCAACCACTGCCAGCGTGCCAGGCTTCCCTCTGCTGTTCCTCCGTTTCCGTGAAAAATGATGACCACAGGGTGACGCTTCTGAGTCTGCTTTGAAAGCCGGACCAGCGCCTGTCGACTGAATCCGTCTGGTTCCTGGTACCATCGCTGACCGATCCTGATCACCTGATCTGCTTTGATCCGTCGACTGTTGACCTTCGCTGTTTGACCAGAATCGGTCACGGGGACTGCACGATGCTCCGCGGGCGTCACTTTTCCATCACCGTTCCGATCAACTCTCGGAAAGATACGACGTAACCGTGATGGAAGTTCATTTGGCGTCAACGCCCCGTCCCGGTTGCGATCCCAGCGACGAAAGAAATCTTCCGGAGTCGCCTGTGCACTAAAAGCCGGCGCAGTCACCGTCAAACAGCCTGTGAATATCACCAGACTGACAAAGATGCTGATAGACCTGACCATTACGAACCTTGCCAATGCGATCCTGCAAACCAAAGGATAACCGTAAACAGAAAAAGACGTTCAAGCCTCAGCATTTCTCCGTTCACGGGACGCAAATCTGAGCATATCTGCCGTCGCAACTACACCTCAAGTGAACTGGTGAGTAAACAAACACAATGACATCATATCGATAGCGCTCACGCCTAATATTGAGTCACTTTGGATACACCTTACGTAGGCCTTTGCCGAACCAGAGTTAGGATTTTCGCCATCACATCGACCAACGGATCTTAGACTAATAAACATAACCCATTTACTAAAAACACTTTACGACGTCTTATAGATTCACATGCATGCTACAGGTGAGTGAGCGCAAAAAATCATGATTGAATTGGCATGAGGAACGCAACTGTTTGAAAGCATCTTTGGCGGGCCGCCACTGATTTTTCTACCAGGACAGGAGTGATCTCATGTTTTCACCTGCAAAAATCGGCATCGCTGCTGTTTGCTTGATGATGCCATTCACCAACGACTCCGATATTTTCGCACAGTCCTCACGCAAAAATGTCTTCAAGTCGCGAACTCCCCAGGCTCTAAAAAGCTCGCCATCACTAAACAAGCGGTCGGCACGTGTCAGTAAGCCTCGTTCTCAACTCTCCTTCACAAACAAAACCAATCGGCTGAAACTCAATCCTCAGCCACCGCCTCCCGGACAAACCAGGGTTTCAAACCGAACACGAGTGCAGAAGCCAAGGTCGAACCGTACGACACTCCCGGGAAAATTTCCCATCGGTAAACCCGCACCTCCTCGAGTGACTCTCCCGGGAAAATTTCCCATCGGTAAACCCGCACCTCCTCGAGTGACTCTCCCGGGAAAATTTCCCATCGC
>JAKVAZ010000008.1:260642-407151 GCA_022447225.1 Fuerstiella sp.
ATTTCCCATCGGTAAACCCGCACCTCCTCGAGTGACTCTCCCGGGAAAATTTCCCATCGGTAAACCCGCACCTCCTCGAGTGACTCTCCCGGGAAAATTTCCCATCGGTAAACCCGCACCTCCTCGAGTGACTCTCCCGGGAAAATTTCCCATCGAATCGGGAAAACCAAATCGAGGACTGGAACAACTCAAAGATGTTCTCAGAGACCGAGTAGGTCCCAAACCGGATCTGACAAAGCAGGTAAACTGGAAGGAACTTCGTGGCAACCTGTCACGGATACGTAACCGCAGTTCATATCACACAAAACTTGGCCTGACGAATCGTTATCGACAGGCTCGCAATGCAGCGTTGATGCATTTGCCGCTAGGGGTACACGGCCAATGGTGGCTGGACTTTGTCGTCGGATACTGCTGGGACATTCACCACTGTCACTGGTGGGACTATTGTGTAACCCCAGGCTACTGGTCCTGCTGGACGCCTTGCCATTTTCGCGTGATCCATTGTCCGCCCAGGGCGGGAGTGGTTGCCACAAGCTGGTATTTTGGTATCGACTGCATTCTGATTCCCGATCTGTCTGCATACGGGATTCAGGAAATCGACGCCGGTTCCCCCGCAGAGGCCGTTGGGTTAGAAGTGGGTGACATGATCGTTGGAATCAACGGCAGTCCGATCAGCAGCGAGTTCGATCTTTCCGAAGCAATCGCGGTTTCGGGTGGACATTTGCAGCTGGACGTGATTCGAGAGGGAGCTGACACCTCTATCGAAATTCATGTGAATCTGGCGCGCCTTTTGGTCCAGTCCTATTGAGCGTTCCGGTGAAACTGTCCGGAACATCGACCGTTTCCCAGCTGCTGCGAGTAACTCGCAGCAGCTGTTTTTGTCTATCTGGTGAACTTGTCGTCTTTTTGTCCACATCACACACGAATGTTTCAATCGACTGCTGTCTGAACATCCTCGCTTATCTGGAAGTGAACTGGGTTACCCCGAATGAGTGAAAGCCGGCAGAACAGAACTTCAAACCGCGAACGGAGCACCCCGAGAAGTTACTCCCCCCCTGGATTTGTACTACTCTCGCCGCACGCCCCACACTGGTTGGCTTAGAGGATGCTGATCAGTGGAAGAAGGTCATCAAAGTGGTTCTGCTCCTCTGAAAATTCATCTGTGGCGGCGCCTCATATTGGCGAACCTGTACCTGCGGAATCGCCATAGAAACAGAATCTGAGTGGCGAACGAGAACAGACTGCCAATTCGACACCTGGCCCGACTGCGCATGCCGAACCCCACTGAAAATTAAGACACAACACGTTTTAAATAAAGGACTTACAACATCCTTTTCATGCCCGGCACGCTGTTTGCTGTTTGCACGCGAGAAGAGCCCATCACTGCCATCTCGAGTCAGAGTGTGTCCGAGAGTCCGGTAGGGAGAAGTTCCTGTCGAGCCGTCGATGTCCGATTTTTCATGGCTCAGCGGGAAATTCGTGATCGCAAATCGATCCGTAACCGGAAAGCGTCATTGCAGAGAAGCGGGTTCGCTGACAGCAGTTTTACAGTTCGGTGACCGAAGCCAGATATTGGCGGATGACTCGTTGAGGAGTAACTGTGGCTAAAATTTTAACATTCGACGAAGACGCCAGCAGAGGACTGTTGTCCGGCGTTGCAAAACTATCACAGGCAGTCAGCAGTACATTAGGGCCTCGCGGCCGGAACGCAGTGCTCGACAAAGGCTGGGGAGCACCAAAAGTCACAAAAGACGGTGTAACGGTAGCTGAGGACATCGAACTGGAAGACCCGTTTGAAAATGTCGGAGTGCAGCTGGTTAAGGAAGCAGCATCAAAAACAAACGATGTTGCTGGCGATGGCACGACGACTGCAACAATTCTGGCCCATGCCATTTACAAGGCAGGACTGAAGTACATTGCAGCCGGAACCGATGCGATGGCCCTGAGCCGCGGTGCACAAAAAGCCGTGGATGCGGTCGTTGAGGAACTGGGTCGCATGTCAAAAAACGTGAAGGCGAATGACAAAGATCAAATCGCCCGCGTAGCGTCGATTGCCGGCAATAATGATCCGGAAATCGGTGAAATCCTGGCCGACGCGTTGCTCAAAGTGGGCAAAGACGGCGTGATCACGGTCGACGAAGGTCGCAATGTCAACACAGAAGTGGACCTGGTCGAAGGGATGCAGTTCGACCGTGGATATCTTTCACCGCACTTTGTGACGGACCAGGACGCTCAGGAAGTCGTCTTGGAGAACTGCCGTATTCTGATTCATGAGGAAAAAATTTCCAATGCCCGTCAGCTGGTGCCGGTACTGGAAGCCGTGTCGAAAGACGGTGCTCCTCTGCTGATCATCGCCGAAGATATCGAAGGCGAAGCACTGGCAACTTTGGTTGTTAATAAGATGCGCGGCATTCTCAACGTGGCTGCTGTGAAAGCCCCGGGATACGGTGACCGTCGTAAGGCCCAGCTGGAAGACATTGCCGTCCTGACCGGCGGAAAAGCGTTCTTCAAAGATCTGGGAATCAAACTGGAGAATATCGAACTTGCGGATCTGGGACGGGCAAAGCAGATTCGTATCGATGCCGACAAGACAGTCATTGTCGAAGGCGGTGGCAAAAAAGGCGGGATCAGCGGACGAGCCGAACAGATTCGTCGCGAAATCGAAGTCACTGACAGTGAGTACGATCGCGAAAAGCTTCAGGAACGTCTGGCGAAACTGGCCGGTGGTGTGGCTCAGATCAAAGTTGGTGCGGCAACCGAAACCGAAATGAAGGAACGTAAGGATCTCACGGACGATGCGTTGTCGGCCACGCGAGCCGCTATTGAAGAAGGTATTGTGCCGGGTGGCGGGGTTGCACTTCTGCGTTCGGCAAAGGCCTTGGATGACCTGAAACTTAAGGGCGATGCGGCATTGGGTGTTGACCTTGTCCGCGACGTACTTGAAATGCCATTGCGAATGATCGCAGAAAACGCAGGCCTCCAGGGATCCGTGGTCGCTAACCGTGTTCGCAAAGAAAGAAAAGCGTCTGCGGGTTACGATGCATTGCATGATCGTTACGGTGACATGTTCGGTTTTGGCGTTGTTGATCCAACCAAAGTGGTTCGGTCGTCACTGCAGAATGCATTTAGTGTGGCGTCGTTACTGCTGACCACGGACTGTATCGTTGTTGACGAACCGGTCGAAGAGACCGACGATCACCACCACGATGACCATCACCATGACATGGGAGGTGGCATGGGTGGTATGGGAGGCGGAATGCCGGGTATGGGAGGCGGAATGCCGGGTATGGGAGGCATGCCGGGCATGGGAGGCATGCCGGGTATGATGTAACCTGCAGCGGCCCTCGGTATCTTCGATACTGAAACATCAGTACCGGTCACTTTGATTACAACTGAGTTCGAATTCTCACCAGGCCACAATCAATCATTTAATGGAATCGCTACGGAGTCAATCATGAAAATCAATCCACTTGACGATCGCGTTGTTGTGCGTACCAACGAAGCTGAAGAAACGACTGCCGGCGGAATCGTGCTGCCGGATGCCGCCAAGGAAAAACCTCAGCGAGGCACGATTGTGGCGGTTGGCCCCGGTCGTCTGCTGGACAGTGGCGAACGTGCATCTCTGAGCATCAATGTCGGAGACGAGATCCTGTTTGGAAAGTACGGCGGAACGGATATCGAAATCGATGGGCAAGAAGTCAAGATCCTTCGCGAGAGTGATATCCTCGCAAAGGTGTTGTAAAAGTTTCCGGCGGTTCTGATTCACTGGCTGTCACATGATTCGGGCAGCATTTTTTAGAATTCCTACTACCTCACAGCAACAAACACCGGCAGGAACAATCACGCTGGTGTGCTGCAGGAGCATTCACCGTGGCAAAGCAAATATTGTTTGACGATCAGGCACGTCTCAAACTGAAGCAAGGTGTCGATACTCTGGGTCAGGCCGTCGCAGTGACAATGGGGCCGACAGGTCGCAATGTCATCATCGACAAGAGCTTTGGCAATCCTGTTGTGACTAAGGATGGTGTCACAGTCAGCAAAGAGGTGGAACTTGACGATCCGTTTGAGCATATGGGTGCCAAGCTGGTTAATGAGGTAGCCAGCAAAACCAGTGATCTGGCGGGCGATGGCACGACCACGGCGACTGTGCTGGCACGTTCGATCTACCAGGAAGGCCTGCGCAGCATCTCGATGGGCGCCAACCCTACAGTCGTTCGACGTGGTATCGAAAAAGCTGTGGCCGCAGCTTTAAAGGCCGTTGAAAAACTGGCTCGCCCGGTTGAATCCAAGGAACAGGTTGCTCAGGTTGGTGCCATCTCCGCAAATAACGACCGTAAAATCGGAGATCTGATCGCTGACGCAATGGAACGCGTTGGTCGTGACGGTGTGATTACTGTTGAAGAGGGAAAAGCCAACGAAACGACCCTGGAATTCTCTGAAGGTATGGAGTTTGACAAGGGCTATATTTCTCCTTACTTCGTGACCGAAGCGGAAGGAATGAAGGCGGTTTTGGAAGACTGCCTGATTCTGCTGTTCGAAAAGAAAATCTCCAACCTGCGAGATCTGGTACCACTACTCGAAAAAGCAGCACAATCCGGTAAGCCACTGCTGGTTGTAGCAGAAGACGTCGACAGCGAAGCTCTGACCGGTCTGGTTGTGAATAAGCTGCGGGGAGTCCTGAAGATTTGTGCTGTGAAGGCGCCAGGTTTTGGTGATCGCCGCCGAGCAATGCTTGGTGACATGGCTGTTTTGACGGGCGGTACACTGATCTCGGAAGACCTTGGCATCAAGCTCGATACGGTTGAACTGAGCCAGTTGGGTTCTGCCCGGCGCGTCGAAGTCGGCAAAGACAGTTGCATTATTATCGAAGGTGGCGGAAGCAGTGATGAAATCGCTGCCCGAGTCAAACAAATTCGAGACCACATCGAGAAGACTGACAGCGATTACGACCGGGAAAAATTTCAGGAACGACTGGCGAAACTTACCGGCGGCGTAGCTGTGATTTCCGTAGGGGCTTCGACTGAAGCAGAAATGAAGCAGACCAAGGCTCGGATGGAAGATGCTTTGCATGCGACGCGTGCAGCAGTCGAAGAAGGTATCCTTCCCGGTGGTGGCGTTGCGTTGCTGCGTGCTGTGAAAGAAGTCAATAAAGTTGAAGCTGAAGGTGATGAAGCCATTGGAGTACGCATACTCGCGAAAGCGATTATGTCACCCTTGGAACAGATTGCTGACAATTGTGGCGAAGATGGTGCAGTGATCGTCGATGAAGTCAATCAGCTGAAGGGACCAAACGGCTACGACGCGTCTCAGGGTGAGTTTGTGGATATGCTGGCGTCCGGAATTCTGGATCCGGCCAAAGTGGTCCGCAGTGCGCTTTCCCACGCCGCATCAATTGCTGGATTAATGCTGACCACGCAGGTTTTGGTTACCAAAACTGATGATGCGGACGGCAAAAAACAGCCAACCGTGGAAGGTGCCGTTCGATAACGAACAGCTTCGTGGTGCAGGGAATCCGTCTGAAATTTCATACTCACCGGCGACTCGTCTGCAGGAACAATGTCATCCGCAAGGACGAATTTTGAAACGACCACGGGACACCAGATTTTGGTGTCCCGTTTTTCTTGCCTGTGACTTTTGGTGCCGCCGCTGTTGGCCGGGAATTTGAAAAATGCCGACACAACGCGACTACTATGAAGTACTGGGAGTCGCACGCAGCGCGACGGCAAGCGAAATCAAAAAAGCCTATCGAACCATTGCTCTGAAGAATCATCCGGACCGCAATCCAGGTGACGAAACAGCCATTGAACGCTTCAAGGAAGCCTCTGAAGCCTTCGACGTTCTGGGCGATGAAGATAAAAGGTCACGCTATGACCAGTTTGGTCACGCCGGTGTTTCCGGATCCCGTGGAGGAGGTACCGGTTTCCAGGATGTCGGTGATATTTTCAGTGCATTCGGAGACATCTTTGAGAATTTTGGATTTGGTGGCAGTGGAGGAGGACGTACACGGGGAGGACGTCGCGGATCTTCGTTACAGGCAACGGCTCAAATCGATTTGACCGAAGCTGCGGCCGGCTGTACTCGTGAGCTTCATATTTCCCGGCATGAACCGTGCGATACGTGTAATGGGTCCGGTGCACGGCCAGGCAGCCAGCCTGTCACCTGCTCCACCTGCGGTGGCCACGGACAGGTGATTCAGGCTCAGGGACTGTTCCGTGTGCAGACCACCTGTCCCGCCTGTCGAGGTGAAGGAAAAACAGTCTCCAGCCCGTGCGTTGACTGCAGCGGCAACGGTCGCACCATGAAGGAAGTCGTGCGAGAAGTCAAAATCCCTGCGGGGATTGACAACGGAATGCAGCTCTGCCTGCGAAGCGAAGGTGAAGCCGGTGCCAAAGGTGGTGCTCGAGGTGATCTGTATGTTGACGTGGAAGTTCGTCCACATCCGTTGTTCGAACGAGACGGAATGGATTTAAAATGTCGGGTTCCGGTAACGTATTCCCAGGCCGTTCTGGGAACAGAGCTGGAAATTCCGACGCTCACCGGACGAAAGGATTTTACTCTGCCTGCAGGAACACAACCTGGCAGCGTGACCCGTCTGCGGGGAAAAGGGATGCCGGATCCGCGGAATGGACATCAGGTTGGCGACCTGCTGGTTGAAATTCAGGTGGAAGTACCGCGAAAGACCGGTGGAAGACAGGAGGAACTGCTCAGAGAACTGGCCGAACTTGAGGCGGTGGACGTGATGCCGGAGCAAAAATCATTTTTCGGTCAGTTGAAGGAATTTTTCGGTGGCGGTGAAGAGGAACAATGACAGAAGAAACCAAAAATGAGCCGGAATTGCCGGAAGACGATGTCCCTGCAGCTGAGGCATCGGAAACGAGTGAACCTGCTGCTGAACCGGTGAATCCGGATGACCTGCGGTTACAGATCGAGAAACTTCAGGATCAGCTGCTCAGAGGACAGGCGGAACTGGAAAATTTTCGACGAAGGTCTCATCGCGAAGCAGATGAAGCCCGCAAATACCAGTCCCTGCCGATGGTACGTGACCTGCTGCCGGCACTGGACAATCTGGAACGGGCCATCCATGCGGCGGAGCAGACCGGTGATGTTGGAACTCTGCTGGAAGGGATCCGCATGGTGTCTCAACAGCTGTTCGACACACTGAAGGGACATGCAATTCAGCCAATCACTGCCGAAGGCGAGCAGTTCGATCCAAATCTCCATGCAGCGTTGAGCCAGGTACCAACTGACGAGCATCCGCCAATGACCGTGATTCAGGTGGTTGAATCCGGGTATCTCATGCATGATCGCATCGTACGACCCGCAAAAGTCATTGTCAGCTGCGCCCTTCCTGAAACGGAGTCAGACGCAACTCCCGCAGCAGATGCAGAAGAATAATAGGAGACAGACATGCCCACTTATGAATATCGCTGTAAATCGTGTGCGCACGAATGGGAAGAATTCCAGTCGATCAAAGCAAAACCGTTACGCAAGTGTCCGGAGTGTGGAAAGCTTAAGGCTGAACGAATCATCAGTGCCGGCGGTGGAATCATTTTCAAAGGTTCGGGATTCTATCAGACAGATTACCGCAGTGACTCATGGAAGAAGGGCGAAAAAGCGGACAAAAAGTCACAGGACTCGTCATCATCAGGTGACAGTAAATCGTCCGGCGACTCGAAATCGTCTGGTACAAAAACAGACAGTTCTTCCGATTAATTGATATCGACTGCCTCCGTTTTCGTGTCCTCTCGGAGGAAAGAACACGCTGCGGGCCTCCCTGTTGTTTACGTTTCCTGAAACCTCGTGCCTGTTCTCATCAGGCCATCGGAGATAGAGTGTTCTGACTGCAGGGAATCATTCGTCTTCGTGTGTTTTCTGCAACTGTCGACTGAAGTTCTCAGCACACTCCCTGTCTCCCGCCAGAGACGAACCTGATCGAGCAGACTGATCATGCATCCGACGTTACAACCGGCCGTTAAACAGCTGATTGACAAACAGGACTTGTCGGCAAATGAGATGAGGGACTGTGTCGGAGCGATCATGGATGGTGAGTGCGACGCAATTGATGTGTCATCGCTGCTCACAGCAATTTCCTGTAAAGGCCCTTCAGCGATTGAAATCGTAGGAGCGGCACAGGCCATGAGGGACCGGGCTTCCCGAATCGCGACGCAACGAAAACCTCTTCTGGATACGTGTGGCACCGGTGGCGATCAGCTGCACACATTCAATATTAGTACGGCCACGGCCATCGTGGCTGCCGCCTGTGACATTTCCGTTGCCAAGCATGGAAACCGCAGCGTCTCCAGCAGCAGTGGATCAGCCGACGTATTGGAAGCCCTGGACGTAAACATCCAGCTGACGCCGGAACAGGCTGCCAAATGTCTGGATGAGGTGGGTATTGCGTTTTGTTTTGCACCGTTGGTTCACGGAGCGATGAAACACGCGGCTCCGATTCGCAAAGCACTCGGTTTCCCTACCATTTTCAACCTGCTGGGTCCGCTCACCAATCCTGCCGGCGCAGAGTATCAACTGCTGGGTGCCAGTCGCATCGAACGAGCAAAACTACTCTCCGGCGCACTTAGCGAACTGGGGACACGCCGGGCACTGGTCGTCTGTGGCAATGATGAACTGGATGAAGTATGTCTGTGGGGACCGACAACCGTCTTTGAGGTCCATGCCGGACAGGTGAAACACAGTCAATGGACACCGGATGATTTTGGATTATCCACATGTGATGTCCGTTCACTGCGCGTGGATTCTGCTCAGGAAAGTGCAGAATTCGTTCGACTGGCGTTGGCCGGACAGGATTCTCCGGCAACCCGAATCGTAACGGCCAATGCTGCGGCCGCACTTTTGGCAGCAGAACGTTTTCAGGATCTCCGGCAGGCTGTGGGACACGTACAGGCTGTGCTGAACAGCGGTGCGGCAACTGAAAAACTTTCTGAACTTGCCGAATGGACTCGGATGCACCGGTAGCAGTTACGGGGAAACGGTCCAGCTGGCTCAACAGTTGTGCACGCACGCCCTTATGAAAGCAGCGGCGCAAACCGACTTTCGAAGACAGTTCCAAATTTTCCCGAGAGGATGATTGTTCCGGAAGCTGTATGATCTGTCCATTGACCGCCGCTGATGATGCAGTCGTCGATGACTATCCCGCTCATGCGCTCCGTTTTGAAATCATCGTTCGCTTTCCACAACACTTCCGATTCCGGTGCACTGGTAAGCAGCAGGACTCGACGTCTGCCGTCTCGCGTCAATACGGCCAACCACAGCTCGGTCATTTCGACTCCGTTACACAACGATGAGGGTTCAAGCTCGATGTCATGGTAGATTCCGGAAACCTGTTCCTCAGATTCCATCAGCCGCAGCAGCTGACGTGCCGGAACCGGCACCTTGCGAGACATGGATACGTCGGGCAGTGTCCGTTTTCCCAGTTGCTGCATCCAGGCATTTGCGATCTGTTGCCGGGTTTCCTCAGCCCCCTGTCGAAAATATCGACCTGTTTCCATCAGTAATGATTCGACTGCGGCGTCCGGGAGTGGAACTCGAACACAGCAATCGATCAAATCATCCAAAAACTCGGATGTCATCGGATCACTCGGATCGAGTTCGGGCGGTTCAAACACAGAGACATCGTCAGTCCTCAGTTCGCTGCACAGTGACGATGCCTCATCGGGGCTCAAACGACTGTAGAGTCGGCTGGACTGAATCGTGTCCAGCGTCTTCTGCTGTTCCAGTCCTCCGATATCTGTCAGGAACATATAAACAGCTCGTAACACGGCTCGCAGGCTGACCGACGGGTCGGGCGTGAACGTGACTGACGCCGGACTCAGTCTTATATCAAGGTGGTCCTCAACACTCGTCCGCCATCGTTCAACGTCTGCATCGCAGGCTCCGTGAATGTGTTTCTGAAAAAACTGTTCCAGTCGACCGGCAATATTTTCCCGCTCGTCACGCGTCAGAACCGTCGGGTCGGTCACCCGCAGGCCGGACGCTTTGTGTTCGGCGAGGCAGCGGTAAAGGTATATGCGATCGTACTCACTGCGCAGCGGCAGTGATGTAATCTCCCGCAGACCTGCCTGCAGGCTGTCACGTGACGGCGGAAACCGGTGGTGCAGTTCTGTGAGTTCAGCTCCATAGGCCCAGGCAGGGTCACGCTGACGAAGACCCGGACCGTACACAGCAGCCACTTCATTTCCAATCAGCCGCACGGCATCGCTGAAGAAGGCAACAGCGCGCTGATCGACGTAGTTTTCGATCAATTTCTTTGAACCACGACGTCCGAGTTCGGATGCCACCCACCACGCTCCCAATGTCAAAGGACTGGCTCCTGCAGCAATTCGGCCGGCATAAATTCCTCGACCAAGCCGCGTCATCCATGGAGACACGGTTTGCCAGGCTCCCCAGGCCGTCACGGCTTTGCGGACATAGTTGTAGAGCTCAGAAATCGTATAGTGCTGCACGTCCAATGGAAGCTGTTCCACAAGGACCAGTGCCTGAAGACACGTGCGACTGGCAGCACGTGCCAGCTGATCGAAACTGGTTTCCATGACCGGGTGAGCGCTGTCCGGTGAGTAAACACGGGCAACCCGCTGAATGATGTCAAAGACTTCCTCCCGGATCATGGACAAATTCAACTGATCCTCTGAGCGATACCCGTCGGCGCGAATCTTTTCGTAAATCCGAGCTGCCTCCGTTTCCAGAATACGATTGACTTCGCGGTCTTTTTCAGACAACTCCGGATCTAAGACGTCATTCGAAGTTTCAGGAGAATCGTTAGCCGGATACTCAAGAAATTCCCGGTATCGCAGCAGACGATCGTTCAACTGCTGCCGCTGCAGGTCCAGTTGCCGCCCCTGGTCTTCCAGTGACTGACACGCCTGTTCACGCCAGGCTTCAAACGTTGCCCGATCATCATTGTGCGAAGGTGAAACGACCGCTGCCACATTCCCGCCCGGATCCTTTCCTGTCTCGTCCGGAACGATTCTGATCGGATCGCGTCCGCCCACAACAAGACTCACCAGTGGAATCATCGAACCCACTGTGATAATTATCTGGCTGAACCCGGAAGCGGTGGACATCAATGTGGCGAGGATCACCGTCACAGTGGCAATGAAACTCAATCCGAAAGCGATCAGGCGTTGTCGGGATTCCATGGATGATAACTACCGTTTTTCGGCAGCATCTCGCGAACGATGTTGCCGAACAGGAGGAGTGGCTGCGGACGGGGCGGAAGATTGTGAACACAAGCAGTCACCGGATCAAAGCCCGTCAGCTGACAAACGGTCGTCAGGATCTCTTTGGAACCCTGCGGCCATTCATAAGCATAGCCGGCTGAGGCTGCAGTTGCGCCACCACGCGCCCCTCACGGAGACCGGCCTGGCAAACCGGCCACAATAAGCGCACGACGGTATTCACTGCTCAGTCATAACAGCGGTTCATCGATCCTCCCGGGGTGGTTCGGATCGTCTGTTTAAGCCGCAGAAACCTGATCAGATTCAGAACAGTTCCTAACCGGGCCGCAGAAAGTTATTACCGAGAGGCATCACCGACGCCATTCCGGCAGGAATAACTAAATCCGTCGTCCATTGCGAATACGACACCACGTCTCGTAACGACTATGCCCGCTGCGGTGTATTTAAGGTGGCGAATTTTCGCTGTCTGGTTGTTTTTGTTCAGTCAGTGAAAAATGCACACCGGGAATCAGCCGGGCGGCGTTCCGGTAATACACATTCTTCAGAACTTCGTCAGGCAGACCGATTCCATAAATG
Organism: Fuerstiella sp.; assembly: GCA_022447225.1. NCBI lineage: Bacteria > Pseudomonadati > Planctomycetota > Planctomycetia > Planctomycetales > Planctomycetaceae > Fuerstiella > Fuerstiella sp. The sequence goes on from JAKVAZ010000008.1 coordinate 272,411, forward strand.
TTCCACATGCCCTGCGGAGGAAACGGATTGTCTTCGTAGGGAAAATATTCATCCCATGTTTCGAGGAATCTCCAGTGCGGGATCAGTTCTGATATCGGCGGCACTCCGTCTGTGCCGAACAGAATTCGGTCCGCGTATTCCAGAAAGAAGCGACGCGCGGTGTAGGGCTGGCGACCAAGTTCGGCAACACGTGCAGCGATCTCAACATTCATATTCGGATAACGATCGAGATAGCGGCCCAGCTTCTGAAGGTCCTCGGGTATGTCCGCCATATGGGCACAGATGAACGTCGTTCCTGGATGTCGGGCGATCACTCGATTGCGAGCATCGATCAGTTCCTGATGACTCGGAAAGTCGTTCCCGTGAAAACTCCACTCCAGGTGTCGATGCAGTTCCTCCCAACGTTCGTTCTTTTCCGAAATCGGTCGAAAAAACGCCACAGGGTCAGCGCAATGCCATAACACAGGTATCTTTAACTCACCCGCCCGCTGCCACACCGGATCGAACCGCCGATCATCCGGGCGGTACAAACGACCGCTCGGATCGCGGAGGGAAAGACCAAGATCCTTGAGCAGCTTCAAACCCGATGCTCCCTGTCGCACAGCCTCAGTCAGACGATCCGCCATCCGGCTGCCATAGGCAGGCTCGTGTACCTGCCACGTTTCCGGGTTTTGGGCCTCGCCATCACCAATGTAGTCCATACGTACGAACACAATGAACCGACCGGGATGTCGGGACGTGAGATTCTGATGATGTTCGGAAAATGCAGCACCGGCCCGTCCGTCGAGGCTGACACTTACAGCAATATTGGACTGATCCATCACACGGACCATCTCATCAATTTGCGTTTCAGACAGTCGACCGGGGTGTGAATGCACATTAACGCAGGGAAACCTGGCCCGTTTCTGCAGGTGCCGGAATGTTCTAAGTTCCGACACGGGCCGGAATTCATCCAGATAGATGCGTCGCGGCACCGGTGGATTCTCAGGATCACTGCCACAGGTTGCACGAACAGAAACACCAATTGCCAAAGCGAACAATATCAATCGAGTCACGGGATAATCGGGAAAACAATGATTGGCCATGTGTACCTGTCTCTTGGTTCGTTACCGATAAACTGCCAGTCCTTCCGCCGGTACTGATCACTCCGGCTTCGTGACATCGCAGTCACCGGAATCAGCGTTTCCACTGGTTTCCTCCAGGTACGACAGCAGTCTGCGGATATCGTGAGCTCCGTTGATGACGATCAATACAGACATGACTGCGAATGCCAGCAGCAGCCCGACAAAAACGATCTGCCAGATCAGGGGCCAGTTCATAACAACACTTTCTATGACAGAGACCTGTCCATCGAATCAAAAGAATCTCATTAATCAGCAGCATCGAACGTCGGGCGGGCAGAAACAGTATTGGCCTGTTCGGGCCGAATCAAAGAACCAACAACTGTCAGGACAATCGCAGTCGCAACAGTCATCAAACCAATTTGAGGACTGGTCAGGCGTTCAACCCATTCACCCGATTCCAGCTGATATTTCAGTCCGACAGTAATTTGGACCGGTTCCAGGGCAAAAAGCATAAGCAAACCGGACAGGAGCCCCAGCAACGCTCCAAAACTGCTGGCTCCCTTCCAGTAGATACCCATCATCAAAACCACGAAAGCCCCGGTGAAGTAAATCCCGCCCGTGACCGCCATGTAGTCCCAAATATGCTCCCCGCCGGTATAGAACATTCCCCAGTACAACACGTATCCGCCCATCAGAACAATCAGGATTCGAGTCAGCCGGACACGAGATTCCGTAGTGAACGGACCTCGTTTCAGAGGAGCAACGATGTCCTGAGTAATCACCGAACTCCATGTCAGAAAATACGAATCATGAGTCGACATAAACGCCGCAATCATTCCGGCTGTCACAATTCCAATGACAACCGTCGGCAACAGTCGCCCCAGGAACACGGGCATCGCGTACAGATTCTCCAACTCGGGTTTGTCACCGGATTGCGCCAAAAACAGATCTTTCAGGTCAGCGCCCGCGGGAGAAGCGGTGATAAACACGAGGGCACAGATGCCCCAAAAGTATGGAATGATAAAACGCGCGGCGAACGACAATGATGACCAGCAATACTGGCGACGAACGGCACGTTCACTCTCCATCGCCAGAGCCCGGGCAACAGCCGTGGGCCAGACAGCACTCCCAACAAAACCGGTTGTCACAACCATCCAGAAAATATAGGACCAGCCGAAACCGGAGCCCTCCAGCGTAGGATCGAAACCGGCAGCACCAAGCTGTTCTTTAACCCCTGTGAAAATTTCGGACCAGCCCAGTGTCCGGATGGCCAGTACTGTTGTGAACAACAAACCTATCGACAGGACGACGAACTGAACGTAGTCAGTCAGAATCACTGAAATCATCCCGCCGAGCGTCGTGTAAATCAGAACCAGTCCCAGTAATGCAATCATCACCCAGCTGAGGGCAGCTCCCTCACTGGCCATTCCGGTCACACCAACGATAAACATGGATCCGGTTTTCAAAAACAATCCCATATTCAGGACGCCGGCCAGTACGAGGATCACACCACCGATGATCCGAATTTTTCTGTTGAACCTTTTCTCATAGAATTCCGGAATTGTCAGCACTTCCATACGACGGAGCGGGCCTACGATAAATCCGGTCAGCCCCACAAACAGAGTCCCGACTCCGGCGATGACACCAACATGAAATGCGGCAAACCCGCCTGTAAAACCTTTTTGTGCTGAATACATCACCGTAACAAGGCCGAGTTCGGTTCCCGTCATCGTCGCCACGCCAAGCCATGTGCCGACTCTGCGTCCTGCACCGATATAGTTCTCCATCGAACCTGCATATCGTTTTACCATCAGACCAATGCCCAGAGACACCAGCAGATAGATAACAACGATGACAGTGTCGATCGTTCCGAAGTTAGTCCGTGCCAGAGCCTGGCTTGCTTCCTCAGTCATGGAATACGCTTCTTTCGTCGATCCCGGTTCACTGTTTCAACGACACGGTGCGATTTCAACGACACGGTGCGATACTTCGTGATTGACGCACAACTGGCGGCAACATGCCGGTCGCATCGTGCAGACAACATTCTTTGAGTCACATGTCCGGTTTGCCCGGCCAGGGTTATCCGTTACCCCGTTATCACCAGTGAACTTATCCGACTGTCCACAGGTAACCGTGCGGCTTGCAGAGTTCACGGCGGAATCCCGCATCCGAGTGGGTGGTGGGTTGTGATTTGCAATCATCGTGCTCACAGTTTCCGGTTCAGCTAGAAATTCAGTGCAAAACACGGCGACGTCGGTTGATTGCCACGCGCGGAAAATTTTCTTATCAGGCTGACAGCTTCGATGCAAACATTCAAAATATGGACAGGTTGACTCCGTGTGACACAGACTCCGGCAACCTGAGAAGACGATTATGGGCAAACGGGTGTTAATCATTGGCGCGGGGGGCGTCGGACAGGTGGTTGTCAGTAAGTGCAGCCAGGCAACTGATGTTTTTTCGGAAATTTGCCTCGCCAGTCGCACAAAATCGAAGTGCGATGAAATTGCAGAAAAACTTCACCGCCCGATCCGCACCGAACAGATCGATGCCGACAATATTGCTGAAACGGTTGAGTTGATGCAACGGGTCCATCCCGACGTACTGATTAATGTCGCGCTGCCGTATCAGGATCTGAACCTGATGGAAGCGTGCCTGGCCGCCGGAGTGGATTACCTGGATACGGCCTGTTACGAACCACGCGATGAAGCAAGATTCAGCTACGAATATCAGTGGCCGTACCACGAGCAATTTGAGAACAAAGGTTTGATGGCTCTGCTGGGAAGCGGCTTTGATCCTGGTGTGACCAACGTCTACTGCGCCTACGCCCGAAAACACCTGTTCGATGAGATTCACCACATCGACATCATCGATGCCAATGCCGGAGAGCACGGCCTGCCGTTCGCAACCAATTTTAACCCGGAAATCAATATTCGTGAAATTTCAGCTACTGGCCGCTACTGGGAACAGGAATGGAAGGAGACCGATCCACTGGCCGTGCATCAGTCTTTTGAGTTTCCGGATCCGGCGATTGGTACGAAAGAAATCTATCTGCTGTACCACGAAGAAATGGAGTCTCTCGTCCGGCACATGCAGGGGCTGAAACGTATCCGCTTCTGGATGACGTTTTCCGACTCGTATCTCACGCACCTGCAGGTACTGGAAAACGTCGGTATGACGGGAATCGAACCGGTTGATTTTCAGGGAGAAAAAATCGTCCCTCTTGAATTCCTCAGGACGCTGCTGCCGGATCCGGCCGGTCTGGGACCTCGCACAAAGGGCAAAACGTGTATTGGCTGCGTGTTTGACGGAACCAAAAACGGAAAACAGAAACAGATCTATCTCTACAACGTCTGCGATCACCAACAGTGTTACGGCGAAGTGGGCTCGCAGGCAATTTCGTTCACGACGGGAGTCCCGGCCATGATTGGCGCGAAACTGATGGTAACAGACGTGTGGAAACAACCGGGAGTCTGGAACATGGAACAATTGAATCCTGACCCGTTCATGGAGGATCTCAATCAGTACGGACTGCCCTGGCAGGTAATCGAAGGTAAACCATTCTTCGATCAGTTACCTCGTTAGTACTGCGTCACAGTAAACATATTCCTGTTGAATCAGATTTGTGCACCGACCGGGCGAAAAGGGCCCGCAACACGACGGTTCACATGGTCACAGAAACAGCCCCGTTAGACTGGTGGACATGGACGAAACTGCATTGATTGACCTTTGCCGGCGGGATGAACTGCCGACACCAGCCTATCTGATTCATCTGGGGTTGCTGGAAAACAATCTCAGAATTCTGGACTCAGTCCGGCAGAGCTGCGGGGCGAGAATTATTCTGGCTTTGAAGGGCTTCGCCATGTTTTCCGTGTTTCCGCAACTTCGCCGATTCCTGCAGGGCACAGCGGCAAGTTCGGTACACGAAGCCCGGCTTGGTCTGCAAGAATTCGGCGGTGAGCTTCACTGCTACAGTGTCGCCTACACCGAACAGGAGATCTCCTGGCTTTCCAAAGTCGCGACACACATCACCGTCAACAGCCTCAGTCAGTGGGACCGCTTTCGGTCGGTAGCAACCGGGCCGGCAAACCAGGCTTCATACGGATTGCGAATTAACCCGGAATATTCTGAGGTGACAACGGAACTCTATGACGCGTGCCGACCAGGAACACGTTTGGGGATCACCGCCGAAAAACTGCAGAACGCCAATCTGGAAGGAATCGAGGGGCTGCACTTTCACACTTTGTGCGAACAGGATTCAGGAACACTCGCCCGAACACTGGAAAAAGTAGAACAGAATTTTGGAAACGCGCTGCGGCACATCAGGTGGCTGAACATGGGTGGCGGCCACCACATTTCCCGAGACGACTACGACATCAACCTGCTGTGCGATTGTGTATCGCGAATGCGTGAAACCTATGACGTGCGTGTGTATCTGGAACCAGGTGAAGCGGTCGTGTTAAACACCGGTTTTTTGATCGCAACAGTTCTGGATCGCTTTCGCAGCAGCGACACAGAGGTCGCTATACTGGATACGTCAGCAACAGCCCATATGCCTGATGTCCTGGAAATGCCCTACAGACCAACAGTTCTTGGGGCGGGGTCCCCGGGCGAACGACAGCATACGATTCAGCTGGGTGGATTGACCTGTCTGGCAGGCGATGTCATCGGTGAGTACTCCTTCGACGAAAATTTGAAACCCGGTGACCGACTGGTATTCACCGACATGGCCCATTACACAATGGTTAAGAACACCACGTTCAACGGAGTGCCGCTGCCAGTGATTGCGTACTACGATCCGCATACAGACAGGATCAACGTCACACGCAAATTCACATACGAAGACTACCGGAACCGTTTATCCTGAATCTGCCCCGTAATCGTCGGCGTTTTGCAGTCCGAATTTTGTCAGACGATCGATTCTACAGCGGTCAGTAAAATCCCGGCGTTCACGGTTTCGGCAACAGCAAGAAGCGACAATCCGTCGGATCTTCCCTGGGTAGTTCAGCGCCCGCGATGCGGTGTCCGTTCGCCAGCCGCCATGTTTCAAGCATCAATGCTGACGGTTAATTGACTCAAGGATTCGCTGCAAAATTCGCAGTGAGGTTTCCGCGAACCCAACAAAGGCGATCAGAAACATTCCGAAGCAGGCCAGTCCCAGACCGGAAACCACGTTAAGAATCAATACCGAGTGCCGTGAGCCTCCCAGTCCATATACCAGAACCATTCCCAGTGGCACGGCAAATACCAGCAGCATGCCGAGTCCTCCGGCAATACCAAGAACGGACGGCAGCACTAACGGCCCGGTAACGTGTTTCTCAGCCGGAGGGATTTCGATGTCCGGCAATTTGGACTCACTGCCATCTTCCGGCATCACAAAAAACTCGGACGAGTCCCAGCGCTGGGTCTTGGGACTACCGATGGTTTCGATTTGGGAACCTTCCGGAATCTGCTCCGATTCAAATGCAAGTTTCAGAGCATCAAACGTCTGTGGCTTCGATTTTCGCCCATCCGGCAAAACGACACAGTATCGAACGGTCTGGTCAACCACGATAACCCCTTTCGTCCGGAACAGGAAAGCACAGCACACCCTATGACGGATCACGTCAGTTGGCAATCCCGGAACTGATTCAGCAGCGTATGGAACGATCCACGTTCGAACGGACAGCGGGAACATGAAGCCATTTGCTGCGGGCTGCTCAGGCAGACGCGGCTGAACGGATGGGACGACTGTTCACTGACACTAACACTGAGGTGGTTGATGTCACAACGGAATCTGGCGGCGAATGGAAAACAGCTGACGTGACGTAAAGTCAAAGAGCGGAAGCGGATGGGAATCGAACCCACCAGACCAGGCAAGCTGATCTCACCGGTTTTGAAGACCGGGACGGACACCAGTACCGCAAACGCTTCCGAGTGACCACATCATCAGACAATGAAATTAACTCATCAACACATCAACATTTACTGCGCAGCAGACTCTTTTTGCCTCCAATGGAGGTGTCCTGACAGGTTGAACCCGGTGGACACGGTATTGCGACTCGATTCAGAAGCAGAAACACAGCTCCAAGCTTACCGATGACTGAGCACCTGTCCAGCATGCACTCAACAAAAGCGCAGGGGAACGAACACAGATCGATAGTCGTTACACACAACTGCCGCCGCAGCGGTTACCGCTGTTCCAAGGCCTGTGGTCAACAAATGGACAGCATGATGCTTCATCGTTAGTCTGCTTAAACCAGTCAGACTCGGCGAAAAAAACGTCCACACATCGAAGGTTGTGTGGTGTATGACCAGAGAACCTGGGTGCGGACAATCGACGTTGCTGCTGTTATCTCAAGCACTCCTCGAGCGTTTTCTGCGCGGACATTTTCAGCCGATGCAAGCGTGCCCGTAAGGAAACGGGCTGGCCGGAATGGTTGTATTTTTCGCTGTCCTGTTTTTTTGCTGAGCACAAAATGATGGCAGACACACTTTTTCCGACAACCGTTATCGGCAGCCTGCCTCGACCTGAGTGGATACGGGAAATCATCCTGGACCGCAAAGACGAAACAATCTCCGAAGACGAAACGAACCGACTGCTGGACCCGGCCGTGGAATCCGTGATGCGACTGCAGGAACGTTCGGGTCTGGATGAAATCACGGACGGTGAATGGCGTCGGGAAAGTTATGTCAAAGTTTTTGCGCAACGTGTCAGGGGCTTCAAACCGGACTTAATCGACATCCGGCAGATGTTGTATCCCGCGGTGGTCGAACCCATCGAATACTACCGCCCTCTCGTCCTGGAAGAGGCTGCGTTTGCCCGTACGAAAACTGAATGCCGTCTGAAAGTAACATTGCCCGCCCCGTATATCATTGGCAGACGGATGTGGCATGCGGACCATTCAAAACAGGCATATCCCGTGCCGGAACGGCTGATGGAAGATTGCGTTCCCATACTCCGACGCGAAATTGAAAACCTCATCCAAAACGGAATCAATACCATACAACTCGACGAACCGTGGCTCAGTACCCTTGTGGACCCCAGGTTTCGTGAACGTGAGGGTCTGACAGATGTTCAATACGAGATGGATCTGTGCGTCGATCTGATCAATCAGGTGCTGGATGGCTTCACGTCCATCAACACAGGTATGCACCTGTGCCATGCACACTTCAATTACACACACGGCACTGAAGGTCCCTATGATCTCATCATGCCTGCTCTGGCAAAAATACGGGTTGGCACCATCTCAATGGAGTACGCCACTCCCGTTGCGGGAGGAATGGAATCCCTGGCACAATTCCCCGACGGACCGCGACTGGGTTTGGGCTGTATCGATCACTGCGACCGGAAGATCGAAACACCGGACGTGGTTATGGAACGTGTCGAAGAAGCAATGCAATACGTAGACAAGGAACGCATCACCCTGCACCCCGACTGCGGGTTCTCGCCTTCCGTGCAGAATCCAATGGACCTGGACCAGGCCTATTTGAAACTGAAATCAATGTGTCAGGCCGCACACACCCTGAGAAAAAAACATGGCTGATAACCCGGAAAACGGCTGAACAAACAACGGTCGATGACATGAATCACGCCCTAACCGGCCGGAATCACACTGGCCTGAAGGTCCGGGAACACTGAACGACAACGACTTCAGATGACCATAGTTTTTACATAACAGACGGCTGCTGAAAGGTTTTGGACATGACTCAGCAGCCGATGTGCCGCAAGATGCGAAGCCCGCAACGGTATCTAAAACTTGTGAAGTACAAAGGACTGACAAACGCCGCACGACGACCCGGTCAATGAACCGTCTATGAAATTCATTCTGCTCATCCATGTGTTCGCCACCCTGTTTATGACGGGACTGATCTGGTTCGTACAGATCGTGCATTACCCCTTGTTTGCCAATATTCGATCTGACGAATTCAAGACGTACGAAAAGCGGCACCAGTATTTAACGACATGGGTTGTCGGCCCGGCAATGCTGGTCGAACTGGCAACGGCATTGCTGTTGCTCAAGTATCTGCCGGTAGAATGCGGGACTCTGGCATGGATCGGCGCCGCACTCGTGGCTGTCCTTTGGCTTTCGACAGCAACTTTATCTGTGCCGGCACACAACGCACTGACGGTGGAATATTCAACAGTGACGCATAACAAACTTGTTGCCACCAACTGGATTCGCACGATGACATGGACGGTGCGAGCAATTCTGGTGCTGATCATTACCTATCGAACGATGAACTGAACAGCGTTGTGCCACCAGGAATCATTTCACCAGTTCCGTTGCCCTGCTTCGTCATAGTCATACACAGCAACATGATAACATCCGGTACTGCCACCCAAGTCGCAAGCACGACGACCAGCCGAAAAGTCAGTCAACTCCTGACGTTTCCGATCAGGACTTGACTGACACCAACGTAAACATGGGCGACCGAAAACTTTCGGTGGCCCACACCGAGTCGCTCATCGCCGGGTAACAGCTAGGGGAGCATGACTCTATCGATGACATGAATTGCCCCATTGCTGGTCTCAATGTCTGTCGCCACCACGTTGGCCCTGTCGATCATAACACCCGCATCACTCACAGTGACACGCGCGGACTTGCCGTTCACCGTCTTTGCACAGCAGATTTGCACGAGGTCACTGGCCAGCACTTTTCCAGGTACGACGTGGTATGTCAAAATCGCAGCCAGCTGGTCCTTATTTTCCGGCTTGAGAAGGCTCGAAATGGTTCCGTCAGGAAGTTTCGCGAAAGCGTCGTCGGTTGGTGCGAATACCGTGAACGGTCCTTCGCCCTTCAGCGTATCGACCAGGCCTGCGGCTTTCACAGCGGCAACAAGCGTGTTGAACCCCCCGGCCTCAACAGCGGTATCGACGGTGTCTTTATCGGCTGGCAGAATCACACGATCGATCACATGAATCACCCCGTTGCCGGTTTCAATGTCGGCCTTCACTACATTCGCACCGTCGACACTCACCCTGTGATCTTTCACTGTAATATCAACCTGCTGACCCTGCACAGTCTTTACGCCGGTCAGCTTCACGATATCGGCGGCCTTCACGCTTCCTGACACCACGTGGTACGTCAGAATATCCTGGAGTTTGGCCTTGTTCTCAGACTTCAGCAGACTTGCGAGCGTTCCTTTGGGAAGTCTGGCGAAGGCTTCATCGGTTGGAGCGAATACCGTGAACGGGCCGGGGCCTTTCAGGGTTTCCACCATCCCGGCGGCTTTTACAGCGGCAACCAGTGTCTTGAATGAGCCCGCTTCAACGGCGGTATCAACAATATCCGGCCTGGCTGCTGCGTGCGCCGCCCGAATGTACGTACCTGGGCACGGTTGGCGGATCTTTCTCGATAGAATCACGGTTCCTTTGCATCTGTCTCCGGCGACTGCAGTGGAAGCAAACATTGCCACAACGATGAGTGTGATTAGTTTGTTCATGGTTCTGACTCCGGTCCGTTAAACAAAAAGGTTGAGTTAGCTGTTTATCAACGCATGGGTTGAGTATTGGCTGTTTATAGAAAGCCACTTTCAGTCGGCCACAACGAATGAAAAACTTTTTCTGCAACCTGTTTCGATCGACGTTTGGGTGTCCTGAACAAAATCGAACTTCTTCAATCATCCCTCAGTACGAGTCAATCACAGTGGGGCTGACGACTCGCCGATCTCATTGAGTGTCAGCAGAACCAAATTGAAAGATCAGCTTCACAATATGCTGTAGGATCTGCCACCGCGGAAATAACGGCGAATACACAACACCGGAACTGGGGAAGCCGATGACACGCCCAAGAGGGCGTCCGGACACGGGTGGCCCGTTTTCATCCGGACTAAATTTCATCTCAATTTTGATTCTACGCAGTGATCGTCTGGTCAAAACGATCGTTGAGTCTAGGAACTGAACAGTGAAGATGTGGTTCTGTAATCTTCAACTCAAATCGGGAGATCACAATCATGGAATCTCGTGATACAAAGACGTGACACGAACCGGCCATCCGTTTGTACGATCAGTTGACGGACCAAGGTGCTGAGATTGCGTACAACTTCGACGTCACCATTTCCGGAACACCGACTCGGGTACAAGACATGCTCACTGGAAGGTAAACGGGGGCATACGCGTGACTGCCTGTAAGGGAGCCTCTTCGTCATGACAGGTCGACTGCTATCCCTCACTGCAGACCTTACGATTGACGTTGGTAACCGACATGTTCACGTTCGTGGCGATGAAACAGCATTGTTGTCGAAGTACCGTCTATTGCGATTGCCTTCGCAAGGATACTTGATCCGGGAAAACCCAGTTCGATTCCATTCAACATATCGGTGTTAAACGGGCTGGTACTGCGGTAACTTGCTACGACAGTTTGGCGGATTGATGGACATTCCGGCCGGCAGACCGGGACGGCAACCCGGACGTTACCATCCGGTGGACCTGAACGTCAGCGACACTCCGGATCGCTGGAACGTGGAAATCATCGATGCCCCACGAACACTGCGTTTACCGGCCGAGATGAAACTTCCTGGTCGGGCAGGGCTGCAGTTTGTCGTCACTCCCAGAGAAAGCAGCAGCGAAATTAATCAAACGGCTATGTTCGACCCAGTTGGTTTATTTAGGATTTGCTACTGGTATTCGATCTGTCCTCTGCACCAGTTCATCTTCTCTGGCATGCTGGCAACATCACAGAACCTGCCGCAAAGATCAGTCAGCATCCCGGTGTCGACAAATTTCAGAAGAAACCCTCTGCGGAACACTAAATGAGCGTTTGAGACACGAGGCGTCTCGCGGTTATCTCAGGACTCCGTTGCCTGCGCATTAATCCGTTAAGGAAACCCGGTTCCCATGAACTCCTGCCATTCATTGAACGAAAGAATCTCGCGACTGCGGCAGTGTTTGCTGCAGCATCCCGCTTATTCGCTGTTGACGTGTGAGAAAACATTGATCACCTTCATGGAGTTCCATGTCTTCGCCGTTTGGGACTTCATGAGTTTACTCAAGTCACTCCAGCGTGAATTAACATGTGTGTCCGTCCCGTGGACTCCACCAAAGAATCGCTCGGCCGCCAAACTAATTAACGAAATCGTCCTGGCCGAAGAATCGGACATGAGTGCCGAGGGAAACCCTGCCAGTCACTTCGAACTGTATCTGTCGGCGATGAGAGCGGCCAATGCCGACACCACCCGAATCGACACGCTCATCGGCACGATTCAGGGCGGTGGATTTTGGCGCGATGCTCTGTCCGTACCACCAACTCCGCCGAGCATTCGCAACTTCGTCGACTCAACCTTTGACATCATCGACAGCGGTGACCTGTGTGCAATCGCTGCGGCTTTCACATTCGGACGCGAGCAATTGCTGCCCGACGTGTTTGAGCAAATTGTTTCGCGGCTCAATTGCGAAAACGAAGGTCGATTTTCTTCCTTCGAGTACTACCTGCAGCGGCATATTCAGCTTGACGGCAATGAACATAGCCATATGGCAGAACAACTGATGGTCGAACTCTGCGGTGACGACAAACGGAATTGGAAATCTGCCGAAGACGCGGCGGAAAAGTCACTTAAGGCACGACTGCAACTGTGGAACGCAATTTCGGAACGCATTCAAGCTGATTCTTCGGAACGTCAGCTCACAGGACGATCGTAACAGGGTCATGGCCCCTGACCCAACGCGAACTGATACCCGGAAACGTTTCGTTGTCACTTTGAAAAGACGTTGCGCAGAATCTGAACATCATTTCCGAGGAAAATTTTCATGACTGACTTATTCGATATTGAGATGTTCTATGACGGCGATTGCCCCCTGTGCATGCGTGAGACTCGACTCCTTGGGCGTCTGGATCAACAGAACAGAATTCGTTTCACAAACATTGCCGCACCGGATTTTGTCGCAGCCGACTACGGCAAGTCGCACGATGAATTTATGGCCGAAATGCACGGACGCCTGATTGACGGCACCTGGGTATCAGGGGGCGAAGTCTTTCGGAGACTGTATTCTGCCGTTGGCCTGCGTCCGATTGTCTGGCTGACTCGGCTGCCGATCATCAGCCACCTGTTCGATCTGAGCTATGCGGTCTTCGCACGACATCGTCTGAGGCTGACAGGCCGTTGCAGGGACCAGTGCGAAGTTGTCCCACACTCAGCAAAGTAAGGGACTGTAAAACAGACCACCTTTGCTCCGTCACCCTTTTTGAACAGGGAAACAATTAGTGTCACCTGTTAATAATCAGATTATCGAAGAACTCAAATTCGCATACTGGATGGAAATTGAGACTGTAACCAACGACGTCGCTAACTCGATCTATCTCAACAGTGTCCAGGCGGAAGACATCAAAAAAACCCTGGAGGCCGACGTACAGGAAGAGTAAACGCACGCACAAACACTGGCTCGTCGCATCAAAACAATCGGCGGAAACATGCCCGGAAGGGCCAACTTCAAATCGACTCAGACTACACTTCAGCCGAACACCGACATCTCGGTCGTCGTTTTGCCTTATTCACAAGTTGATCGACACCTAAAACGGTGCGATTTCTCAGTGCAGCAGCTGATCAAGTTGTGAGATAAAGAGGGTTACATAACTCAGGACGTCTGCATTCAGTATTGTGCTGACTAAGAAGTGCACCGTCATAATTTCACGAGCTGTCTGACTGAGTAGCGGAGCCCGGCTTAACGTTCCGTTCAATCATGGTGATCACTATGACCAAAACCCGGACGGAAAACGCTACTGTCGGCTGCGGTGTGACTGCACGCTATCCATCACTCATCGTCTTCCTGATACTCTGCTTCAGTGCTGCCACCTTCGGTCGGTTATTTCCGCCGGATTCATGGTACGCATCGTTGAATCGCCCGGACTACGCTCCGCCGAACTGGGTGTTTGGTCCGGTCTGGACAGTGCTGTACCTGATGATCGCAGTCGCCGGTTGGCTGGTGTGGAAATCCAGCGTGTCGACCGGCAAACGTCTGACACTGACGATGTTTGGTATTCAGTTGCTTTTAAACGCCGTGTGGTCAGTAATTTTCTTCGGCTGGCACCAGCCCGGCTGGGCACTCTTGGAGATAGGCGTGCTGTGGCTGACGATTGCAACCACGATACTGTCCTTTAAACGACATTCGTCCCCGGCAGCAGTGTTGCTGTTCCCGTATTTAGCGTGGGTGAGTTTTGCCGCAATTTTGAATTATGGATTTTGGTCCCTGAATTAGCTACCCGACCCGGCCAAAGATAACCAAAGCTGTGGGAAACCGAACAAGCCCCGGCACTGTCGTCTCAAAGGCACGCTTTGGGACGTCTGGTTAAACCGAATGATATCGCCGGCGTTATCGCTTTTGTGCTTGGTTCTGCCAACAACTGAATTACGGGACAAACTATCGGCGTCGATGGCGAGCTCGGCGCGGTCCTGACTCGCGCGAGACTGTGAATTCGTGATTCCACATTCAGTCAATTTTCACAAACGACTGTCAATCCGCGACTAAGGCTACTACGTCAACTCCTGACTGCCGGCGCAGCGATCTTTCAAGCCACTGCAACTATTGACACACCTGATCAAGGAGTCTGACAGGACAACCGTGGTCACTGTTACAGGTCCGTTTCCTGAGTTCAGAGGCAATTCATGTAACTGGGGACACCTCGGACGACAACCTGTTCCGGTGAGTGTCCTCGAAGCACTGACCGGTTAACTCAGAACATCCGACACAACTTCGCCGTGGACATCTGTCAGCCGATAATCGCGCCCCTGAAAACGGAAGGTAAGTCGTTTATGATCGTAACCCAGTGTATGCAGGATCGTGGCATTAAGATCGTGAATGTGTACCGGATCGCGGACGATGTTGTATCCGTAGTCGTCAGTCTCGCCGTGCACCATACCAGGCCTGATGCCTCCCCCGGCCAGCCAGATCGAAAAACAACGGCCGTGATGGTCGCGACCGTAATCGACCTTGAGCCCGCCCTGTCCGTAAACTGAACGACCGAATTCTCCTGCCCAAACAACAAGTGTGTCTTCAAGCATTCCACGCTGTTTCAGATCCGTGATGAGCGCCGCCTGAGGCTGATCAATATCCTGGGCCTGTTTTGGAATGTTGGTCGGGATACCTCCATGCTGATCCCATCCGCGGTGATAGAGCTGTACACAGCGAACTCCACGTTCCAGCATTCGCCGGGCCATCAAACAGTTGGCAGCAAATGTTCCCGGCTTCTGCGCATCGTCGCCGTAACGTTTGAATGTTTCAGCCGACTCTGTGGACAGGTTTGTCAGGTCCGGAACTGACGCCTGCATGCGAAACGCCATTTCGTACTGTGCCATCCGCGTGACAATTTCGGGATCTCCCGACTGATTGAGCTGCTGTTCGTTGAGTTTCCCCAGACCATCGAGCATCGTTCGGCGGAGGTCCCGATCGATCCCGGGGGGATCGGAAAGATACAGGACCGCATCCCCACGACTTCGCAGCTTGATTCCCTGATGACTGGACGGCAGAAATCCACTGCCCCACAATCGTTCCAGCAGTCCTTGATTAGCGTCCCTGCCCGAACCGTGTGAAATCATCACGGCAAAAGCCGGCAAGTCTTCCGCATCGCTCCCCAGCCCGTAGCTCAGCCAGGCACCTAACGAGGGTCGACCCGGCTGCTGCGAACCCGTTTGTATAAATGTGATAGCCGGATCGTGATTGATCGCCTCGGTGTGAACCGAACGAATCAGGCAGATTTCGTCCATAACTTTCGCGGTATGCGGCAGGAGTTCACTAATCCACGTTCCTGCCTGTCCGGCTCTCCGAAAGTTAAATTTTGGAGCGATTACCGGGAAGCTTTTCTGACCCGACGTCATCCCTGTCAATCGCTGTCCCTGGCGGATAGTGTCGGGAAGCTCACTGCCGTGTCGTCTTCCAAGGCCAGGCTTATAATCGAACAATTCCAGATGAGACGGACCGCCCGACTGGAACAGATAAACAATGCGACGGGCACGAGGAGCAAAATGCGTCAACTGATCAACCGCAGCGTTCTGAGCAACGCCGTCACGTGCCATCAATCCTGCCAGAGCCGCCACACCAATTGCAGACGAGGAACGCTGCAGCAATCCCCGACGATTGAGCAAGTGCCGGTATTCGATCCAGGGATTTTTCATTGATGTTCCTTCAACATACTGGACTGATCCTGGCAGGTCCGTGGACACGGGCACACTTCGATTCAGAAGTCAACGATTTCATGTTTTTGAGATCGTCTCATCCAGATTCAGTATCAGACTGGTGACGATGGTCCATGCAGCCAATTCTCCGGGACCAATCCTGTCCGTATGCGGCGAGTGTCCGATTGTCAGCAATTTTTCCGCCGCGGCTGGATCGTTGCTGAATCGTTGCCTCGCCTTCCGCAGGACAGACTTCAGGATGACAATTTCATTCGACTGCGGTAATCGGCACAGTGCGATCTCAAACGCTGATTGAAAATGTTCTTCATCGGAGCCGGTCTTTAACAGTACGCGTTCAGCAAAAATCCGGGCGGCTTCGACATAAGTCGGATCGTTGAGCAGTACCAACGCCTGCAAGGGTGTATTCGTTCGCGCTCGACGGATGACACACGTTTCGCGATCAGGTGCGTCAAAAGCCGACATGGCTGGTGGCGGACAGGTGCGCTTCCAGAAGGTGTACATGCTGCGACGATACAAACCGTCTCCCGTGTCGGGTGCGTACTTCTCACGGCGTTCGACCGACACATCTTCCCACAGGCCGGCAGGTTGGTAGGGCTTGACACTGGGGCCGCCGATACGTTCAACCAGCAGTCCGCTGATCGCCAGGGCGTTGTCACGGACTGTTTCAGCGGCAAGCCGGTATCGAGGTCCGCGAGCCAGCAGACGATTTCCGGGATCACGTTCGAGCTTTTCAGGGGTAACATCCGATGTCTGACGGTAGGTGGCGGACAGGACCATCAGTTTCAGCATCTCACGTGTGTTCCAGTTTCGCCGAATCAACTCCGTGGCCAGCCAGTCGAGCAGTTCCGGATGACTGGGAGGTGTCCCCTGGACACCAAAGTCTTCCAGGGTCTCGACGAGTCCGGTGCCGAACAGAAGTTTCCACCAGCGATTCACCGCGACACGCGCCGTCAGCGGATGTTGCGGATCAGTAAACCAACGGGCCATTTCAAGACGGTTCGCTGCCGCGTGAGACGGACCGGACAGAATTTCGGGAACACCGGCCTGCACTTCTTCGCCAGGCTGATCGTATTCCCCCCGCCTGAGTACGTGCGTACGCCGTCGCGGAGACATCTCGCCCATCACCATCGTCACGGGTATTGAGTCATCCAGTTTTTTCAGAAGTTCCAGGATCCTGGTCCGTTCCGTCTGCCACTCTTTGGAGATCGCGTCGATGTGATTCAGATACCACATCTGAAGACGTTGATTCTGATCATCCGACCGGCTGGTGCGGGCTGTTAACAAAATCTCACTGATTTCTTCGGACGAGTCATCGGCCGCGTCCACTGCGGATGCATCACCTGCATCGGCCGAAATGACTTTGATTTGCCCGGGAGTCAGTGACGCCTCCCACTCCTCCAGTGCATTATCGATCTGAGCTGACCTGTTTTTTAGGAGTACGGAAAGTTCATCCCGACGAGACTCCAGTCGGTCCTGTTGTGCCTGCTGAGCGAGCGAAGGAAGTTTCAGTAATGGTTCGGCCATTTTTCCCTTACTGTAGCCGACCACTTTGTCCGGGATGTTGTTGAAGAAGGCCGCGAACTGATAATACTCCCGTTGTGACAACGGATCGTACTTGTGGTCATGGCAGCGAGCACACTGCAGGGAGAGCCCCATGAAGACCGTTGATGTAGTGTGCACCCGGTCAGCAACATATTCAACGCGATATTCTTCTTCGATGATTCCTCCTTCTGTCGTGAGGACATGATTACGATTGAATCCCGTGGCCACTTTCTGACTGATCGTTGCGTCCGGAAGCAGATCGCCGGCCAGCTGTTCGGTCAGAAAACGGTCATAGGACAGATTGCGGGCGAACGCGCTGATGACCCAGTCTCGCCATGGCCACAGCGTACGCAACTCGTCGTTATTATATCCATTGGTGTCTGCGTATCGTGCCGCATCGAGCCAGTGCATCGCCAGACGTTCAGCATGACGCGGAGATTCCAGCAAACGATCAACGACATCTTCATAGGCGTCCGGTGACGTATTCGACAGAAACGCCTGACGATCTGCGGGAGTTGGCGGCAATCCGGTCAAATCAAGTGTCACCCGGCGCAGCCAGGTTTCACGGCCGGCCTCGACCGCAGGTGCAAGCCCGCCGGCTTCCAGCTGTCGCAATACAAATGCATCAATCTCATTTCGTACCCAGTCCGTCTGACTGATACGTGGTCCTGGTAGACGCCGCGGTGCGACAAATGCCCAGTGAACCGCGTACGGTGCTCCCTCTGCAATCCAGTGTTTCAGAATTTCCCGCTGAGTGCCGGACAAACGCTTCTGAAAAGATGCCGGTGGCATCTGCTGATCGTCATGTGCTTCGATTCGCACAACCAGTTCGCTCAATTTCACATTGCCTGGCACGATTGGACGCACACCATTTTCTGTTTTGGCAAGTGCCCCTTCACGCAGATCCAGTCGCAGTCCGGCTTGCCTGGCATCCTGATCCGGACCATGACAGTTCCAGCAGTAATTCGACAGGATCGGACGCACATCGCGATTAAAATCAATCTTCGCGGGTACTGAAGCCACTGCAAAGACGGAGGCATGGCAGACGGCCAACAACGTAAGGAACAGATACTGCAACATAAGACATGATTCCTGTGATCAGCCGTTTGCTGTGGTCGGCAGCAGCACATGTACCAGAAGGCACGACCAGTACACCGACTCCCGTTATCAAGTCAAAGCTCCCGCATACTGATGCCGGACTGTCGAGACAAGTTCCTGCCCGCCCGTTCGAATAATCCGGGAGCCGGAATCCTGATCGTAGCGAGGAATTCCGTACCAACGGAAGGAGGCAGACGATTTTTTGAACACAAAGCAACTGTTGGCCGGTCTCTGCATCTGTCGGCTTCGCAGAAACTACGAACACAGAAGGAACATAAACAGATCACAAATCACGGCAGCAGAACCGGACCTTCTGTGGATGGTGACAAATCAGCAGCAAAGCTTGTTTTTTTGAGAGTCGAGTTAGATCCACTGGTCCGCAGTAACGGAATCGCCGAAATCCGACAGGAAGGACCAGGTGCAGGTGGTTCTGCACACAAACGTTCATTAACCCTGTTA
Organism: Fuerstiella sp.; assembly: GCA_022447225.1. Classification (NCBI taxonomy): domain Bacteria; kingdom Pseudomonadati; phylum Planctomycetota; class Planctomycetia; order Planctomycetales; family Planctomycetaceae; genus Fuerstiella; species Fuerstiella sp. The sequence goes on from JAKVAZ010000008.1 coordinate 291,679, forward strand.
TCGCTAAAACCAGCACGACTCTGAAGTCCCGCTGTCGGATTGATTCAGGTTGTTTTACGTGGCATAATGGATCCTCAGAAGTGGTTCCGTGATATCACATCGAGTTCGGAAAAAAAACCGTGATCAATCTTGGAAGCTTCCGTGCCGGATCGTGTCAGGGAATCAGTCGCCGTCCGTTCCTGAAAATCGGCACCTCACTCCCGATTGCATACGGACTTTCAAACGCTGAACAGCTGGCCAGTGCAGCAGAATCAGCCAAAGCCAAATCCGTATTACTGATCTGGCTGTGGGGAGCTCCCAGCCATCTGGACCTGTGCGATCCCAAGCCGAATGCACCGGTTGAGTATCGAGGCCCGTTTGCCACGATTCAAACACGCATACCAGGCGTCCACTTTACGGAACTTCTGCCAAGACTGGCTGAACGCAGCGACCGATTTTCGCTCGTTCGATCGAATATCAATTTCAATGGAGACCATTTCGGCGGCGGCCGACTTTCACTTTCCGGTGCAACGGAAGACGGCCTGAAAGAGGTCCCTCCAAATTTTGGTTCCATTCTTGCCCGGCACCGAAAGTCTGCCGGACTGCCTGGATTTGTCTCGCTTGCTCGTGGTTTACTGGGCAGTACAGACGGCTCACTGCTTGAGGGTTACGGAGGCGGCCCCTGGGGAATTGGCTACGACCCGTTCATGGTCAGTTGTTCAGCAACCGGAAAGGTGGCGATTCCTCAGCTGAATCTGCTGGAGGGTCTGACACCCACGCGTCTGTCGGAACGACGAACGCTCCTTCGGGAACTTGACCACGTCAAACGATTCGTTGACTCAGGCACAACTGACGGTAGTGGCCTGCGGCAGAAAGATGTCGCGCAGGACCGACTTCGCGATCTCGATCGTCTGCGGCAGATTCACCTTTCATCAACCGCCGACGTGGAAAAATGGGACATCTCCTCTCGACGGGCTTACGAACTTCTGACATCGGGGGCCGCGTCAAATGCCTTCGACCTTTCACGTGAATCAGCGGCAGTTCGCGCCGATTACGGACAAACCGAATTCGGTCAAAGTTGTCTGCTCGGTCGGCGTCTTGTGGAAGCCGGCATTCCTTATGTCCAGGTCAACTGGAGTCAGACACTGGAAGTTCACTATCCGAACAGCGACAACGGCTGGGATACCCATGCCGATAATTTTGAACTGTTGTCAGACTGGCACGGTCCGCTGCTGGATCGTGTCCTGCCAACTCTGCTGGATGATCTGGAACAACGTGGTCTGCTGGAAACCACGCTTGTTGTCTGTCTGGGTGAGTTTGGCCGAACGCCTCGGATCAACAATATTGGATCTCGAGACCACTGGCCGCAATGTTATTTTTCCATCTGGGCAGGAGCCGGAATCAAACCAGGACGGGTCATCGGTGAAAGTGATGCACTGGGTCAGTTTCCCTTAACAGATCCCGTTCCACCGGCCATGGTGGGTACGACGATCCTTGATCTTGCCGGTGTGAGTACGGAAGCACGAGCGGAATTAAAAGTTCTGGAAGGGGGACGCCTGATCGATGGACTCCTGTGAGCGACTGACAAATGATGGGACGATGAAACTTGCTCCGGCCTTTGTTGCGGACGGTAGTGCGATCGTCTTTTCCGGACACGATGTCCCCCGTCAGGTATCGCTCATGCAATTGAAGCTTTCCGACGGCTCGCAGAAACGACTGTTTCCATCCATCAACGCGCACCAGCTGGATGCAGCGTTTTCCAACGACGGACGATTTCAGTGCTTTGCGATGTCGACGGGCAGTCCTCAGACCGTCCTGGTGATCAAAGATACACGTGAACAGCAGGAATTTCAGTTTCGGCCGATTGGTGCTCGAAGTACGGCACGCAGTCCGAAGTTCACCCCGAATCAGGAACGGATTATCTTTACGCTGTCGTCAGATGGTGGCCGGCAGATTGCGTCTGTGAACAATCAGGGGCAGGACCTTAAAAAACTGACGCAGTCAAACAGTATCAATCGCGAGCCTTCGATATCGCCGGACGGGCGGAACATCGCTTTCAGTTCAAGTCGAAAGGGAAGCTTCGATATCTACGTAATGAATACCGACGGTGGTGATGTCCACCGATTGACGGATGGCCGCTTCCGTGACCTGAGACCTGCCTGGTCACCTGACGGAAAACGCATTGCGTTTACGAGTGCCCGGGACGGCAACCTGGAAATCTACATCATGCAGGCCGACGGCTCGAATCAGGTACGAGTCACGAACCATCCTGAACGCGATGACTACCCCACATGGCACCCTGACGGCCGGAGACTGCTCAGCGTCTCAGAACGCAACGGCCAGTTCGATCTCTTTCTGAGAGACGTTTCTGTCTGACGCTCAGCCACAACTGTCTGCAGATGTTCAAGCTGACGGCCGCCGACGAGTCGCTGAATGACAGACAAGTCCACTCACACCAAGGTCCACAAAAACACGCACGCCGGCACTCCTAATCCTGGAAGTTCGGACCGGCACCACAGCCCCCAACACCATCGAACCAGGTCATTCATCGGACGAGGCATTACTCTTAGCAACTTTGACCATCTCACGGGTGATCGCAAAAATCAATATCGTGGTTCCGAAGAGAGTCGCGACCGTCCCCCACACTTCGGGCATTGACGCGATGCCCCAGGGATCGCCCCAAATCCACAACAACACCATCAGGGTCGACACCAGAACCATGACGATACTGGCAACCGCACTGAGCTTATACGCATTCTGAGCATTCAATAGGTCACCCCTGAAAAAAAGTTAGGTGTGATCCGGCACGAAATCTAGTTTCAGTTTAAACGTTTCCATGTCGTTCCGCAAAATAACTGCGGCGACTTCATGCAATCACTCGATTCAGTTGCCCGGCGATACACTTGAATCTTTATCGACGGAATGCGAAAAATCGGACCGACTGTTTGAGCGACTGTCGTGACCTGACCAAAATCCGGGGCTTTGCCGGCCTCGGTACAATACCTCGCGACGTGCTTCCACCCGGTGTGACCCGGAAGGAGAGGATTCCCAGGATGACTCAGATAAGACGCAGGACACGTCCTCTACAGGAGTAGCTGATGAAAATCACCGATGTGAATGCTTATGTCGTCGTGCCTCACTACGGGTCGCTGACTAACGACACCAGTGACTGGCAGTGGACATTCGTGACTATCGATACCGATGAAGGAATACAGGGGTGGGGTGAGGCATCCAGCGTTCCGCGAAATGCATCTCTGCTCACCGGAGCCGGCATTCGTGCGGTGCGCGAGGCCCTGGTAGGAGAAAACCCCGCTGACATTGAGCGACTTTGGCACAAACTCTATCGACGCTACACCTACATGGGATCACGCGGATTCCCAAGCACAATCGTCAGCGGCATCGACATTGCACTCTGGGATCTGAAAGGTAAGGCACTCAACACACCGATCTATGATCTTCTTGGTGGCACGTTCCGTGACAGCGTTCGTGTGTATGCCAACGCCTGGTTTGGTGGATGCACGTCTGCCGAGCAGTTTGGGGCCGCGGCCAAAGCCACAGTCGATGCAGGTCATGACGCTCTCAAGCTGGATCCGTTTCTGGAAATGAGTCCGTTCCATACGGCCTATGTGGATGGGCAAATTTCGCCCGCCGGTGAGGAACAGGGATGTGAGATTGTCGCGGCAATCCGCAGTGCCGTTGGCGCTCAGGTTGAAATTTTGATCGATGCGCACGGTCACTTTAATGTTCCCACCGCCGTGCGACTTGCCAACCGTCTGCACGATGAGTCACAGATCGGCTGGTTTGAAGAACCGGTCCCTCCGGAAAGTTATGGAGCGCTTCACCAGGTGCGTGAACAGGTCACAGCTCCCATCTGCGTCGGCGAGCGTCTGTTTACCCGCTTTGATTTTGTACCGGTCTTTGAGCAGCGTCTGGCTGATTTCATTATGCCGGACGTCGTCTGGACGGGTGGAATTTCGGAGTTGAAAAAAATTGCCGGCATGGCTGAAGCCCACTACATTCCGATCAGTCCACATAATGCCCAGGGACCCGGTCAAATTCTGGCCGGAGCTCATGTGTCGATGACCGTACCCAACTTCTACCGGCTGGAGCACGCCGTCAGCTGCAAGAAGTCTTACGACAGTTTTCTGCAGAATCCGCTGCAATGGGACGGGAATGTCATTCAACTGTCGGATCGTCCGGGATTGGGAGTGGACCTGGACATGTCGCAGGTCCGCGCAAAACTTCACCCGGACTGGACCGACTGAACTGCTTCGCTGGTCGCCTGACGGCAGCCGGTCATTTCGGTGTGCACAGACTGACATGACAGGAATTGTCAGAGGCAGCACGCAGATCAGACTCATCATTTCGCACGCAGATGAAGCTCATTCTCCGGTAGACCGGTAAAGGGGGCGAGCCACCGTGCGGGAATGGTGACTCGCCCTGGTGGAAACGCCGACAGATCCACGGAAGACAGCATCGACTTAGGAGGAGGAAGTCAAGCTGACAGGAACGCGGGTCAATAATGACTCGTGTCCTCCGCGCCGGAATCAGAACAATTCCATCTGCCCCGGGAATCCGGCCCATTGCGGGATGGAACCAGTTTCCTCGCTGCGTTTCCGGAAGAGCATTGCGCCAATATAATTATGCCGTTTCACGGACTGGTCATGATGATGTGTCGGCTGAAACCGGGTTCCTTCAGTGAACGGAATAGAACTAGCGTTTTTCGCCGCCAAATCTTCGTCAGTGGCTGTGTGTTCTAATCCGTTCGACACCGTACTGTGTCGTTTGATGGATGATGAATGATGTTGCGGAGCCTGCACCTGGTAGCGACGATCCCGTTTGAACGCGGCCAGTTCGCGGGAAACATCCTGATCTGCCCTCCGCACGGGATTTTCGCCTGGCCGTGGTGACGGACGACGGTCCGAACGATCAGCCTTACGACTGCCGTCCCGCAGATTCTGCCGACCAACAGCCCCTGACGGCCTGCGATCCCGATCACTGTATGGCTTTGCTGTATCACGGGATTCAGTAACCCCCATGGTGATTGCTTCCTCCGGCGAAGTTCCATACCGCGGCATACCAGCCACAACCCAGCTGCGCCAGTCTTTCTCCAGGGCGTCTACCCCTCTGTGGTTGTAGTGTTTACGAATAGCGGCTTCCCAGCGTCCGCCACGTGCATCGTGCAGAAATTTCAGATACGTCTCCTGACCTTCCTGCTGCATAAGAAAATCTACCAAGCCGAATCCCTCCGCATACAGAATGAGCATGGGACGATGACCCGCCGGATAGCGCTTCATACTCAACAATCTTCGCAGCGGAATAAATTCTCGACGACTTCTCACTACGTTTTGCAGCAGGTCCAGCTGCAACTGCTGCTCCGAACGATGTTCGAACAGCGTGGAAGCGCCTTCGTCTGCCCACCGCGGCAGCGGACGACGAAAATAACTGGCAAAAACCGTGTGATTCACTTCGTGCGGAAGGACAGAATCCAGAATACGTTCCGGACTGCCCTGAACCATCATTTTCCAGTTGATGACCGCCGTACCCACAAACTGAAACGTGGTCTGACCCGCGGCGCCCAGGACCCCTGAACGGACATTGATCGTACAGGGGTGTGACCAGTTCTTCAGAGTCCTGCCGGTCCAGAAAACAGCCAGACGTCGACGATACTCTTCGGCGGCCTCTGCGACCGATCTGGCTTCTTTAACGCTGGTTGCCGTCGCAATGAAGTTGCGGGTGCGATAACTGGCACCGGTACTAATGAACAGAGTGATCAGGATCAGTGTCACTCGGTATATCAGAGCATCCATGCTCAGCCCGTCAGTTTATCTCAGTTCGAAATCACAGCTGTGGATCCTTCCACTGCCGGCGAGACAGCTACCGGCAGCAAATGCCGATCCAAACACCGTTTTCCAGTGGAATTATCCGGATCACTGAGCGCAAACCACAATTATGTAATGGTTTACGTCACCTTTTGCTCCTGGGGACGCACATCGGGTGATCAGGTTTCCGATTGCAATTCCTACAAATTCCATTCGTGATTGTTGTTTCTGCACGACTGCAGAAACTGCATGTGACCGCGCAATCACAGCGACTGCTTCAATGGTTCGGTTCAGGCAGAATCAAACATGCTTTACAGAATCCCGGGCGTCTTCGGCGCAGGTCAGACGATGAACATCCTGCTAACTGTCTCAACCTCACAATTCTATTGCACAGCCGTCACCATGATTGTCATTTTACTGCTGGTGATCCTTTTCACCTGCTGGATCCTTTGGGGGCTGTTTGTCGGTGAATCGAACGACATCCGCTGGATTCGCCATTCGTGCGGCGCCGTCTTTGTACTGATGGTTGCTGTTCTGTCTCTGGGGGCAGGTTTTCTGGCTGCCCGAACAGTGGAACGTTCAACCGCCAGACGGGATACATTCACAGCACTGCAATTGATTGCTGATCGCATTGAATCCGGAGATTCTCAGTTAGTCGTCCGGAAGATTCGGGCACTCGATCATCAGGGTGACCCGGACGCAGACGCTTATGATCTGCTCAGTGAACTTCCTGAATTTGTGGCTGAACTCCGACCGAAATCAAAGTCTGCCGCAATTGCAACTGAGGGCTCTGAATCGTTGCGCCGGTGACCGCGACAGACGTCCCTGTACGGCAGACAGTCAAAGACAGCCTGACTGTGCGGCCCTGACGAACAACCAACGAAATTTCGAAATCGTCCACTGACTTTGGTGGTCCCCCTGCCACTTGATGTTCTATGAATCCGGCAGTCAGATAATCACTGTCATTGAACCAGCAGGAACCGGTACCGAGGAAGCAAGAGCTGTGGTAAAATTCATCTCGCACATAAAACCAGTGAGCTACCCGCAGTCCCGATACAGGGATGCTCGGAGGAACACCAGACTATGTAAAAACGCCCGGGCCAGGTCGCTCTCACAGGAAAACTGCCACGTGACGCGAAAACAACAATTTACAAATCCAGATGAAGCGTTTCCTGCTGGCAGCATCCGGAACACTTTATTTCGCAGTCCTGTTGCTATTTGGCTATCCTGCGGACCCAATCACCTCAGTCGATCTGCACTCATCACACCAGGATGATAAACTCGAACTTAGATTGTCGCCTAATCGGAAAAGCATAAATGAAAAACCACCGTATTCAAAAACTGGCTACTGTCCTGTCTCTGGGGTTCCTGATCTCTGTTGCCGGATGCGGTAACCCGGAAACCAGTGATTCGCCTCCGTCACCTGGCCCGAGTACCGATGCGTCTCCGTCGTCCAGCCAGGTCACCACCGACAGCGGGCTCATCTACGAGATTGTGACCCAGGGAGATGGGCCCAAGCCGGGATTGTATGACACGGTTACCGTTCACTACCGCGGCACACTCACAGACGGCACCGAGTTTGACAGTTCCTACTCCACCGGACGGCCGGCAACATTTCCGGTAAACGGAGTCATCAAAGGCTGGAACGAAGCCCTGCGGATGATGCCAACCGGCTCGAAATGGAATCTCATCATTCCGCCAGAACTGGCCTATGGTGAGCAGGGTGCCGGAAGCAAAATCGGACCAAATGCAACGCTGAACTTCGAGGTCGAGCTGCTTAAGATTAACTGATCCTGGCCGACAGCCACTGCAACGATGACAGCATCGACGACCCGGAATCCACCTGGTGGCAGCAGCCGATATCCTGTGGTTTTTTCCGATACGTTCAACTCGGGATTTTGCGTACTGCACCTCCCGTGATTCTTTCCCGACCGAACTGCAAGAATTGGAGACTCCGTCTGACTCACGGTTGCCGACGGAAAGGCTGCAGACATCACCTGGCCCTGTGTCGTTTCACCTGAATCAGCGCATTTCATATCTGCATAAACTCTGCAGTGTCAGCTTTATTAATCATGGTCGGTCAATCAACGTCCTTTGTGTCAGGGTCAGGGTCAGGGTCAGGGTCAGGGTCAGGGTCAGGAGATCCTGCACGAACGTCAGTGCACCGGAACCCATTTTCCTGAGATCACGAATCATTCGGGCTAAAAACTATTTGATCATCAAATCTATGGGTGAGCGGGTATCACAGCACACCATGCGGGTCAGTATTTATGCTCGACAGACAGACCTGCAGACGCGATCATCAGTGTTCATTCTGTGAATTCAATCTGTGAATCAGAATTGATTCCGGAGCTGCAGGAAAGATTGCTCGTCGAGCTGTTTCCCCCATAACCGTCATGGGGAATTTGGTGTGTCGTTGTTTTTCAGCCCGCAATGTTTCCTCCCGGGGAGTTGAGATTGAGCCGATATTCATTCGATGTTGTGGTAATCGGAACCGGTCCGGGCGGCGAGGGTGCCGCAATGCAGGCCACAAAGCTGGGCCGCCGTGTTGCTGTTGTCGAGCGACTCGACTGCATTGGCGGAAACTGCACTCATCGAGCCACAATTCCAAGCAAGGCGCTGCGATTCGCTGTTCAGCAATTAACGACGATGCATCAGACGCCGCAGGTGGATACGGAAGTGCAGTCAGAGGCTCGTTCCTTTCCCGTTCTGCGCAAGTCGGCAGCCTCTGTCATTGCACAACAGGTTCGGGTACGACAGGGATTCTACGATCGTAACGAAGTACCGGTCTTTGGAGGTCACGCCCGGCTGACCGACGAACACACGATTGATGTGGAAGACGATCTGGGTGGTAAACGAACGATTCAAGCCGATTCCATCGTCATCGCCACCGGTTCCCGTCCGTGGCGACCGGACAATATCGATTTTACGCATCCGCGTATCCGCGACAGCGACACGATCCTGCAGATCCCGGAAACACCGCGCAGTCTCAGTATCTACGGAGCAGGTGTCATCGGCTGCGAATATGCTTCAATCTTTCGAAACATCGGTGTGAAGGTCAATCTGATCAATACCCGTGACCAGCTGCTTTCGTTTCTGGATGATGAAATCATTGATGCACTCAGTTACCACCTGCGTGAATGCGGGGTCATCATTCGACACGGAGAAGCGATTGGACGTGTGGAGACGGTTGAAGATGGTGTGATCACTCATCTGATCTCGGGAAAGCAGATTAAGACGGACTATCTGCTGTGGGCAGCCGGACGTACGGGTAATACAAATGATCTGGGATTGTTTAACGTCGGTATCACGCCAAACAGTCGCGGTCAGCTGGAAGTGGATGAGCATTTTCACACCGGGACAGCAAACATTTATGCGGTGGGTGATGTGATCGGTCCCCCCGCTCTGGCCAGTGCTGCCTATGTTCAGGGACGCTATGCCGCTCATCATCTGATCAGCGGACAATGCGATCGCGCATTAATTGCAGACATTCCCACAGGTATTTATACCAGTCCGGAAATCAGCTCGCTGGGACGCACGGAACGTGAACTGACCGAAGCGGAAATTCCGTACGAGGTCGGACATGCAACATTCCGCAGCCTCGCCCGTGCTCAGATCACCGGTCAGACGGTGGGAATGCTCAAGCTGTTGTTCCATCGCGAAACGCTGCAGTTGCTGGGTATCCACTGTTTCGGAGCCAACGCATCCGAAATCATCCACATTGGCCAGGCCGTCATGTCTCAGCCTGGAGACAACAACACACTTGAGTACTTCGTCAATTCCACCTTTAATTATCCCACAATGGCCGAAGCCTATCGTGTCGCTGCGCTCAACGGACTGAATCGGCTGTTCTGATCCCCGGCTGCCTTTTCCTGTCCGGACGGCTGCCGCGAAGTCTCGGAAAATCTGGCCTGATCTGCCTCTGTTCAGCCACTGCCGGAAAAACGGGCAATCCCGTCAGGGGAATGGCAATCAACACCGATACCGCAACTTTCTGAATAACCGGGCCTGATCGACAGATGTAACAACGGCAACGAAGAAGCCGGGCTTTCCGGCAGATTTCATCGATCCACTCAGATTGAATGCCAGCAGTGTTGAGGATGCCACAGGATCCGTTCTAATGGGCTGACTGAGACACCTTGGAGTCCGTTACGACCATGGAACTGTACCGAATCGCCCCTGCATCCGGTGGGAGGTTCACACAACAGGCAACAGTCGTACACGCTGACTCCACACGTGATACAGCATCCTCTGTTTACGCTGCTGTTTCAATGGAATGGAACGATTATGACTCAGCATATTTTTGTGACCGGTGGCGTTGTCAGTTCACTTGGCAAAGGACTTACCTCTGCCTCCATCGGTATGCTGCTGGAACGACGCGGGCTTACAGTCCGTATGCAAAAACTGGATCCGTATATTAACGTCGATCCAGGCACGATGAGTCCCTACCAGCACGGCGAAGTTTATGTACTGGATGACGGTTCTGAGACAGACCTGGATCTGGGACATTACGAACGTTTTACATCCAGCCCGCTGAATCGTGATTCGAACTATACCACCGGGCAGATCTATCAGACGGTGATCGAGAAAGAACGTCGAGGAGAATATCTGGGTGGCACCGTTCAGGTTGTTCCACATATCACTGATGAGATCAAACGCTGTATCCGTAAACTCGCCTCTCCGGACGTTGATATCGTCATCACCGAACTGGGAGGAACCGTCGGTGATATTGAAGGCCTGCCGTTCCTGGAAGCAATCCGTCAGATTCCGCTTGATGTGGGGAAGGAAAACTGCCTGTTCATCCACCTGACTCTGGTGCCTTATCTGAAAGCAGCCCGCGAAGCAAAGACCAAACCTACGCAACACAGTGTTCAACAGCTTCGTGAAATCGGAATCCAGCCTGATATTCTGATATGTCGTACAGAGCGGGCCATCGGTCGCGAACATACCGACAAGATCGCGCTATTTTGCAACGTGGAAACACGAGCTGTCATCGAAGAAATCGACAAGGAATATTCGATTTATGAAGTCCCCGTCGGCCTGGTTGAGCATCAGCTGGATGAATTAATCGTTGAGAAACTCAACATTACCGCCGGTCCGCTGGAACTGGAAGATTACCACGACCTGGTTCACCGCATTCGGAATCCACGACACGAAGTTAAAATCGCAGTCGTTGGTAAGTACATCGATCACCGTGACGCTTACAAATCAATTTACGAATCCCTGGATCATGCCGGGTTTCACCATTCTACTCGCATTATCGTAAAACGTATCGAATCGGAAGAGCTGGAGCGACAGGGGGCCGACGCTCTTCTTGCCGGTATTGACGGTGTCCTGGTGCCAGGCGGATTTGGGATGCGGGGCATCGAAGGCAAGATTCAGGCGGTTCAGTACGCCCGCGAAAACAACATCCCGTTTTTCGGGATTTGTCTGGGGATGCAGTGTGCTGTAGTGGAATTTGCACGCAATGTCATGCATCTGAACGACGCCAACAGCAGTGAATTTGAACGTGATACTCAACACCCGGTCATCTGTCTGCTGGATGAACAGGAGGGCGTGGTTGCCAAGGGAGGAACCATGCGGCTTGGTGCACAACCCTGTTTGCTGGCAGAGGGATCACGGTCCGCCGAAGCGTACGGAACCGGCGAAGTGAATGAACGACACCGACATCGTTACGAATTTAACAGCGAATATCGTGAAAAATTCATTCACGCCGGAATGACACCGGTCGGAACCAGTCCGGACGGAACATTGGTAGAAGTGGTGGAAGTACCGGATCATCCGTGGTTCGTTGCAGTACAGTATCATCCGGAATTCCGGTCACAACCCAACAGTCCGCATCCACTGTTTACCGGATTCGTGGGAGCCGCACTCAACATACGTCAGCACAGTTCCCGTCGTCTGGTCCAATAGGATCTTTGGACGCGGATTTCTGAACGTGTTCTGATCAACTGTTCCGTCGCGCGTGCACCGGAAGGCCTGATTCGACGGCGGTGATGATGCGTGAGTCCGACCGGGACACATCAGGCTTGCCGAAAATCTTCGCAAATAGGTTTCCCGAAGAACCACATTTCGTGCGTCCACAACCCCGCAAAACGATTCACGACGTCTGCTGTCCGACGCCGTGTCTGCTGTTCTGCATCATCAAGCGGTGTCCACAGCCAGGATGATCCGTAACACCGATTTCGCTTTGTGGTGATCAACCGAATTCCGTCATTCGGACCACCGAACCATTTTGACACAACGCATACTGCATGACTGTTGTCAACGACGACTCAGACAACCGAACGCGTCCTGCTGCAGGTCCGGGCCCCAACTGCCGGGAGGCAGTTGGGGCCCGCAAATCGAATTCGTACCTGAGCTGATCCCGGTCAACACAAAGAAAATTGCGTGTGACCCAATAACATGACTCAACTCAGAGACAGGTTCTTTTAAAGGCGACCCAGGTTCTGTCTCAGAATTCTCACAGGAGGATACACACTCAACCCATAGTTGACCAATTCTACCGGATAACCCAGCACCTGATTCGGGCGAGGCATTGGAACAGTATTCAACTCATCTGGACTTGGCATCGCGCGTGACAAATCGATTAACGGAAACGTCAGGCGGTTCAGTTCCACATTGACAACCTGTCGGGGAATAGACATCACATCTTTTAGCGGACCAGCCTGGAACACGTCGTCCAGCAGCCCCGCCTGAAGCGAACATGACTGTGCAGCCACGCACAGCGTCACTGCGGCAGCAATCATAAAACGTTTCATATTTTTGGAATCCTCAACACTGGAATTGAAAAATCGAATCCACATGATTCGAGTGCGCTTAAAATCATGAACAGTCTGCAATACCTGTTAACAGACCTTTCCTGGTGCCAAAGACATCACCTGGAAAAAAGGGGCTTTCTGTTCCGTTGACAACAGTTGCAACGATTATGGCGCAGATGAATATGCCGCGATGCTCCTGATCTGGTCAGAACCTCTTACGAAAAATCTGTGCTCGCCGGAACGACGGAGTCTGCCACAGTCTGGTGTCGCCACTTGTCTGAATCAGCAGACACCTGCGTTTAACAAAACGTCCCGGAAGCAACTACCGGCAGACCTGCAGTCACGTCCCCGCTATGGGGTGAGTTGAATGACGAATGGTGTTCGATGTGACAGGATCGAAAACCGTCAACCGATCGGGGATTCGGTGATTCCCTGAGAAATCGACTTCGCATCAGGACTCGCTAAGCAAGGTCCGTTGCCGCTGTCCAGATACTGCTGAATTGCGCACCTGATTTCATCGCGTACACGACGAAAAACTTTCATCTTATCTTCGTCGGTACCGCCGGCGTCTGCCGGGTCGTCAAACGGCCAGTGCAGGGTCTGCGTTGCTCCGTGAAAGACCGGACACAACTCTTTGGCGTTGTCACAAACGGTGATCACCAGATCAAATGACTGGTCCCGGAACGGATCCAGTGATTTGCTTGTGTTCCCGGAGATGTCGATGTTCAGTTCGGCAATCGCGAGAATGGCCAGACGGTGTACATACCCGGACGGCTTCGAGCCGGCCGACTCGGACTGCCAGTCATCCTTCCCAAGGTGTTCCCATAGCGCTTCAGCCATCTGAGAGCGGCAGGAATTTCCGGTGCAGAGGATCAGGACACGTTTCATGAAACAGTTTCAGGTTGATGAAGTATTTTCACAGACGGTGTCTGTGGCAGACGTATCGCCGTCACAGCAACCGGCAGGCTGCACGCAGCGGCAACCGGGTACGGCCAGCGCCGCGCCAAACACCGGCGCGGCAATGTAAATCCAGAGATGGTTCAGGTTGCCGCTGACGATTGCCGGAGCAATTGACCGTGCGGGATTCATGGAGGCGCCGCAGATCGGTCCAGCAAACATCGCTTCCAGAGCAACCACGCCTCCGATCGCTGCCCCGGCCATGATCCCCTTCTCTTTGGCTCCGGTCGATACGTTCAGGATCACGAACATCAGTATGAATGTGAGCACAACTTCAAAGACAAACGTCTGCCACCACGCTCCGGCCGGCAATGTCGCTCCCAGATAGGGATGATCAGGAAACAGCATTCTCAGCAGGGCACTGGCGGCCACCGCTCCGCTCAGTTGAGCGATCAAATACGGAACAACGTCACGAACGTGAAAACGATTTGTGAGGCAGAAGGCGATTGTGACGGCCGGATTGATGTGCGCTCCCGACACGTCGCCGACTGCGTAAATCATGGCCATCACGACCAGTCCGAACGTCAGCGCAATCCCCACATGAGTGATTGTTTGCTCAGAGACATCGTTGACGATGATTGCACCGGTCCCGGCAAACACCAGACAGAATGTACCAATGGCCTCAGCTGTGTACTTCTTATTCATGCTTCACCGACCTGCTGCTGCGCGACAAAAATGTCTAAAACTTCGGCGATCCGCTGCCGGAACATTTAAATACGTTCGTGCTGCGTACCGTGGCAGGCAGCAGATTCGTCGTCTGGCCGGCTGATGTTACCAAAAATAACGGGCCACCTGCACAGACACGACGGTTCTGCACGACCACGTGCCACAAGGTTACACCATACACCGGGGCCTCACTAAGCTCATCACGGAACAACATGGATCCATAGATTCCTCATGTCAGCCCCCAAAACAATGCATACTGCTGAGCAATGGCAATGTGACCATGATAGATCCAAAACACGATGTCAACGCAGTCTTTCGGTGCTTTACGTCCGACGTATCGCTGAGCGGTGTGAGAAGTGTCCCGGAGAAAAACGGGAGTTAGCCAATCTCTATAAAGAAAAGATGGCGCCTAAACATCCCAGGCAGGTGTCACGATGAAAGCAACGAGGACCAGCCAGATTTTCCGGACGTGGGGTGATTCAGAAATCACCGAACCACTGCACCTTTGACCAGAGGGAACTGGCAGGTACTTGCCTTGTTCTGCTCATAAAGATTACCTGCGAAGACCAATGGTCACTTCTTCCAAACTCGGGGTGTTCCCACCATCAGGAGTCGTAAAGACGACGCGATACTGAACCCAGCGATGCCCGTCGGGTGTTTTCAGTTCCACATCTGGTTTCCGGAAGTAACTGTCCGATCCGGCGGGCCCCTGAAACAGTTCCTGTTCGAGGGCCTGACGGGAGACAGCGGTGCGAGTTTGAAACTTGATGCCCGTTCCGTGCGGGGTTTGCGCTTTCCAGCTGAGGCGATTAGGGGACTTTCCTTGCGGACAGTAGAGCGGCGCTGAAACATACTGCTCGGCAAGACGACGATCGTAGATGTTGCCGATATCTCTGCCGACGCCAAAGTGGGGACCAAAGCTCGGCACCCATTGTCGACGTGCAGCGGTGTATCCTTCCGGGCCGCCCCAGAAGATGTTTGATCCGACGGTATGGTCCCCCTGGATCACATGGTTGCAGATGAACAGATCCAGCCAACTGTCCTTATTAAAATCGGCAATTGTTAATGCGCTGGATGATTCGGCCGGCAGGAGTGTTCGTCTTGCTTCGCTGTATGATTTGTCAGCCCCCCCCCAATAAATCAGCGCTGGAATTCGGCGGGTGAAATACGCATGGTAATTCGTGAACACAATATCCAGATGGCCGTCCTTATTCAGATCTGCCACCGATGCTTCTAAGGAATTAAATGTTTCCAGTCGGAGTGACCTCTCCTTTGAATAACCGTCAGCCCCCCCCCACAGAATGGAAGCAAATTTGGTCGGCCGCGCTCCGTTATTGATATCCCATCCCCCGCCGAAAATCAGGTCCAGCCAACCGTCGCTGTTTAAGTCGGCGATCTCGATAGTCGAGGCATTGTGGGCCTTTAAAGTTGTCTCACGATCATTGGTGTACATTCCATCAGGAGCACCCCAGAAAATGTGTGTGAGGCCTGTCTCCAGTCCCGGAAATATCAGATCGAGAAACCCGTCCCTGTTCAGGTCTGCAATGTTAACACTTTGACTGAAATGCGTCTGTAACCTGAGCACGGTGGTGTTGCCGGGATTGAAACCGTCCCTGGACCCCCAAACGATCTCGCCGCGCGTCGATTCGATTTCCTGCCCCGCCTCAGAGTACAACGGCCTGAACCCTTCCGGCATTACGAGATCAAGGTAGCCGTCACGGTTGAGATCAGCGATCCCTACCCCCTGTCCTTCCAATTTGCCGGAGGGCCTGATCCGCTGAGACTCAAACCCGTCATGCCCCCCGTAATGGATCACTCCCTGATAGCCGCCGATCACGTCGACATATCCGTCCTGGTTTAAATCGGCGATCCCCAGTGCCGCACAGTCGGGCAGGGTTGTCATCGACGAAGTCGAATAGCGATGACGAACGTTTCCCCAATAGATGAACGAATCGATACCGGCTCGAGAATCAGTCCCGCTGATATGACTGGCAAGGACAAGATCCTGATGGCCGTCCTGGTCCAGGTCCGCAGCGTTGGCACCGCTGGGTGAAAATCCGATAACTTCGCTGCGGTCAGCAACTGTGAAGCCCTCCGGACCATTCCAGTAGATGTACGAGTTAACATCGAGCGTTTTCGCGTCGGATGTATTCGAAAAAGCGATGTCGGTCTGGCCATCACGATTGAAGTCAGCCAGCACGACGTCGCTCGGTTCCAATGTCGGTAGTTCCGTCCGGTGCATCTCCCGATACCCTTCCTCACTTCCCCAGTAGACCAACGAAACCTGCCGGGACGGCGTCCCGGCATCAGCGAACACAAGTTCCGGAAAACCGTCTCCGTTCAGATCACCGGCAGCACAGCGTGTTGCCCGCTGAGTGGCCAGTGTCAGCCAGGCAGACCGTTCAAATCCTCGAGCGGTGCCTCGAAGCAGTTCAGCTTCGCCGCTTTTGTGAACGACGACCAGATCCGGATGTTTGTCACGGTCGAGGTCGGCAAGATACAGCGACCCGGGATCTCTTGACTTCCATGTTTCGCGTCTTTGTCTGGAAAATCCGTCGGCGCTTCCCCAGTAAAGATAAAGACTCTTCTGCTGCAAATTGTTGTTCGCAAAGATAAGTTCCGGGTAGCCATCGCCGTTGAGATCTCCGGCCACGCAGTCGACTGCGGTGACGGTCGGAACCGACGTACGACGTTTCGCGTCAAAACCGGTGGGACCGTTCCAGTACACGTACGATTCGAGATGTCCGTGGGGCTTGACCATAGACAGATGCTCAAAATTCCCCCGGTTGGCAAAGGCCAGGTCGACAAATCCATCTTGGTTAAAGTCTGTTGCCACAACGCCCCCCGCCAGCAGCGTTGGCAATTCGGTCCGTTTTTTCGGATCGAACCCCCCCCTTTCATTCCAGTAAATCAGTGCACCGGAATTGATCGTGTAATTGTGCTTAAAATTGCAGAAGATGATCTCTTCATAGCCATCGTTATTAAGGTCTGCCAGAATCGATCGGCCTCCGCCGTCGCTGGGCAGCCGGGTCGCAGCCTCCTGCCGACTGCGAATTTCATCGAGAAGTTTTAGCCGCGGCAATTGTTCAGGAATGGGCGGCATCAGGGAGCGGGGACCCTGACTGCTGCCCCAGTAGACCAATACATCAGCACCTTCAACGTGGTTATGATCATTGGAAATAAACAAGTCCAGGTAGCCGTCATTGTTCAAGTCAAGACGGTTGATCATCTCGATACGTCCGGCTTTCGCAACGTACAGATTCACGCCGCCATCGCCAGGTGTGCCGGCCGCAAAATCTTCAAAGCTCGAGTGGACCAACTGCGACTCACCACCCACTAACTGCTGGACGGGGAGGACTGCAATCCATGCGGACACATAAAGCGCGGGTAGATATTGCATCATGGATTGTGTCTGTCTCTCTTCGTTGAACTCGTCGCAAAGTCTGCACCCCGTCGCAGAACACACCTCTAACGACACGACTCAGTCGGACACTACAGATCTGGCGATGTCCGAATCCATTTACGGACTGTCAGCCGTCCCGGCACTTCCTGTTGTAGTACCACTCCGAAGTCATCGCGGGATTCAGCAGACCGGTGATAATCCTGCTTAGTATGATAATATCTGCGAAAGATCGCTGCAGCACACAGTCGCACTCTTTCAACAAAGCAGATCATTCTGTTCGGTATCTATGATCGAAGCAGTCTTTGCCCCCTGGAATCACTGCCATGCCACAGAATTTTGCGACAACAATCGGAGGGGACCGTCATCTGAGTCCTTCATGACGGTCAGGAGATCGTGAAAAAAAAAATTTTTCCGTTACCGTCCATCCGGACAGGTATTGGTCAGCAGATAATCGCCAACGTGCGACGATGACGCAGTTATCTGTTCTTCAAAAACACGACAAGAACTGAGACTCCGTGTACGACGGCTTTGTCATATCAGACAACGACTGAATCAGGCGTCGCCTGAACCTGTTGTGCCAGGGCAAAATAGTCCGGCCTGTCCGAAGCACGATCATGCCGAAAACCGCCAAGAATATGACGACAATGGTACAGGTACACACCAGGCATCTGAAAAGTGTTGCGACGGATAATACCATGTCCATGCAGTAAACCGGCGAACAGCCCCCTGACCAACACACGCAGGCCTAACAATTCTGCAAAGGCGCCAAGTTCCAGGCCGAACTGACGATACAACCGCAACGACGGATCGCTAATTCTTGGAACATCGTGCATGTTGTACCCGGAAAAAACATGATTGGGGTCATCCTCGCCAGGATAGACAAGAACAATACCACATCCAGCCGCCTCAATCTGAGTCCGCTGGGCTGAAATGTCTGCCAATGCTTCGCGACAAAACATGCAGCCCGTATCTCGCAGAAAAACAACAAGCTGTGGCTGTTGATCTGCCAGATCATCCAGACGTCTGCCATCGTTGGTGCTCAATTCCCGAATAGGATCATCAGCTTCGGGCATGTCGTATGCCGATGACATCGCCTGGTGGTAGCGCACAGCGCCCCACAAAATCATGGCAAACGGAATCAACCAGACCAGATCATTGGTCACAATTGTCCAGCCGAGTGACGCCGGCAACGTCCCTCCCGCAACACCGAATGCAAAACCAATCGGCCCGAAGATCTTTCCCAGAAGTCCCACCAGCGTCACTGGCCAGTGTCGGTAAGGACCACGAGCGGCAATCAAATAGCCTATCCCGTACACACCAACGATCATCCCGATACACTGCCAGAAATGTACGGAGACCGCAGTCGTTTCCACACCCAGCCAGCCCAGCATTCTATTGGGGATCACGATCGCGATCAGGGCCCACAACAAATTGTAGAGACCAGCCCCGATTAACAGAGGGCTCATCCATGGTCGCGGCTGGTAAGTCGTATTCATATTGTATCACCGTACAGATAACTATTTAGGCCCAAACGTTGCTTCAAACGGTTGGGCCACCCTTCCAAGTTTCTCAATACTCTTCTGAAGAATCTGCCGAACTCGTTCCTTGCTGATTCCCAGTTCTTCACCCAGTTCGCGCAACGACTGACCTCTCCCGGACGGGACAAGCCCAAACCGTCCACGCACAATGGCACACTCTCGCGGATCAAGCAGTTTGTCTAACTGAGTCAGAATACTGTCAGCCGCCGCGGTGATGTCTTCGGGAGTCGGAATGTCGGTGTCATCTGTCGAAGCATTTGATAACAGCAGCTCCTTTTCAGTCACTTCTCGCCGTTTCTGCCTGTTTCGCCGATTCATCAATCGATAGAGGTGTCGCTGAACCGCGTGGGTTACATAGGTGCTGAATCTATATCCTCGGGCAAAATCAAACTTGTCGATCGCATTCAGCAGAATCGCATTTCCTTCAGCAACGAACTCTTCACGTTCATCCTCTGAAGAAGCCTGTTTCCCTGCGATCGATACCACCAGTCGCAGGTTTGCCCGTGCAATTTCCTCCCGTGTCTTTTCGGCATCAGCAAGCAATCGCGACACTTCTTTTAACTTTTTCGCAGAAGGTCGATTTTTCGCGTGCAGAGTTGTCTGAAGGGCACTGGCGCGAAATCGCAGAAAGTTCAGTTTCTTGAACAGAAACTGCTCACCTTCAAATGACAATAATCGACTGTTTTCCAGTGCACTCAGAAATGTTTCCGCTGCCTGACCTGGGTCGAGCGGGCCCGGTCGGCCAGCTTCGGCAGCATACAGGACTCCGTCAATTTCCTGAAAATCACGTTCCGATGCTGACTTAAAGCTGTCATTCGGAATGAACTGAATGTCCGGATCAGCCAACTCAACCTCAGCTTTTGAGTGACCACAAACACCCAAAATGGAATCAAAAATAACGGAAAACCTTCGAATCAGTATTTTGGAGTCGGTGGGGGCCCGATCATGAACCACTGATCCTTCATCTTACCTGGTGCATTGCCTGCTTAACAATTTTAGACTGATTCAGGTGTATGACCACACAATTTAGATCGATTGATACGAGTCGGCCCGGCACAATTCCTGAGGTCGTCTCAAACCTGGAAAAACGGGGATCCTGCGAGCGCAATAGCCAGCTATTTTCGCTGAAATCCAGTGGCACCCCATTGACCACTGGTCAGGCCGTGGCCGGAGTCTAAAAATCTGGTGGTACATCAACCGTGGCCGGAGAAACGTGTGCGTATTGCTGTGATCGGATCGGGGATCTCCGGCCTTGTGTGCGCTCGCCTGATGATGCGGGACCACCAGGTCTCTGTATTTGAAGCCGATTCCCGAATCGGTGGTCACTCCAATACGGTTTCGGTGCCAGTAGACGACACGGTTCATCACATCGACACGGGATTCATCGTCTACAACGATAAGACCTATCCTGTTTTCTCAAGCATTCTCGACGACCTGGGTGTCAGAACGCAGCCCACGTCAATGAGTTTCAGCGTCCGCTGCGACCGAACGGGACTGGAATACAATGGTACGTCGCTAAACGGACTTTTTGCTCAGCGACGGAATCTGGTCCGCCCGTCGTTCCTCAAAATGCTGCGGGACATTCACCGCTTTAACCAACAGGGCCCTCGCGACTGCCACACTGTGTCACCCGAACTGACCGTGGCCACCTATCTTGCTGAACGAGGTTACTCCAGGCAGTTCGCTGAACAGTACCTGCTGCCAATGGGAGCCGCTATTTGGTCCTGTCCGTGTCGAGATTTTGCTCAGTTCCCAATCCGTTTTATCCTCGAATTCTACGTTCATCACGGATTACTCAGCCTGAGAGATCGTCCGGTGTGGCGAATCGTTCAGGGCGGGTCGCGGGAATATGTGCGACGCCTGTCAGCCCCTTTTGAACACCGAATTCAGCTGAATTGCCCGGTGTCGTCGGTTCATCGCGCCATGGACCATGTGACCGTCTGTCACCGCAACGGTCAGGAAAAGTTCGACGAAATCGTGTTCGCCTGCCACAGTGACCAGGCTCTTCGCCTGCTGAGCGACGCTGATCAGCTGGAGACAGAACTGCTTTCTGCCTTTCCTTACAGTTCCAATACTGCTGTCCTTCACACAGACGAAACAGTCCTTCCAGTCAGAAGACGTGCCTGGGCCAGCTGGAATTACCACATTGCCAGACAGGATTCCGTCCGTCCTGCTGTGACGTACAATATGAACATCCTGCAGCACATTCAGTCCCCACATACATTTTGCGTCACACTCAATGAACAACACCTGATTGACCCCGGAAAGGTTCTGGCAGAGTTCCGCTACTCACATCCACAATTCACCACGCAGCGCACGTCTGTCCAGCAACGTCATCCCGAAGTGATTCGTCATCGAAGGACATCGTTCTGCGGTGCTTATTGGCGCAACGGATTTCATGAAGACGGAGTGCTCAGCGCCTTGGCGGTTTGCAGACAATTCGGAATCTCCGGCTGGACCGCGGATACGGAAGCATCGCCGTCGATTGTCCGACGCCACAACATCTCGCCCGTGGATTCGTCTAACGCCACATCTCCGGGAGATGCTTAATGCCACTGGCCCCCCGGAAACAATCGTCCAGGAAACTGATAAACCGTCAGCAGAAAACGTCGTCGGACAGCGACTCTGAACAACTGCGCAGCTGTCTTTACCAGGGAATGATCCAGCACCACCGCCGACGTCCCGTACGGCACCTGTTCAGAAACCGGTTATTTCTGATGTACCTTGACCTGGACGAGATTGAACGAGTGTTTCAGATTCCACGGATCTGGTCCACAAAACGCTTCAGTCTGGTCCGGTTTCGACGAGCCGATTATCACGGAGACCCCACACGTCCGTTGTCAGTATGTGTGCGTGATACCGTGTTCCAACACACGGGACAGCGTGTGAATGGCCCGATACGTCTGCTGACACATGTCCGTTACTTCGGCTTCGTGTTCAATCCAATTTCAATTTACTACTGTTTTGACGAATCAGATACGCGTGTTGAAGCCGTCATGGCGGAAGTCACTAATACACCCTGGAACGAACGACATTGCTACGTGATTGCCTGTAAACAACAGGATCACGTCATCCGTTTCAAAAACGACAAACAATTTCATGTCTCGCCGTTCATGGAGATGGAAATGACCTATCACTGGCGATTGACAGTTCCGGCAGTCCGCACTTCGGTCTGTATCACCAGTCACGATTGCCAGGGTCGTTTATTTGATACCAAACTATTGCTGCAACGTCACCGGCTGTCCCCCTGGAGTGCGATCCTCATGTTGCTGCGTTTTCCGCTGATGACAGTTCAGGTTGTCCTTGCCATCTACTGGCAGGCACTGCGTTTGTGGCTGCGGCGTGCACCATTTGTCCCTCATCCCCGTCGACGCAGACCGGCCTGACCACAACTTCCTGTGGAAGGGCACCCGTGTTCAAACTGCATGGATTCCACCCGTTTCAGAACAACGAAATGACTTCCAGTACGAAATCAATCCAAGCTGTATCACAGACGCAGTCTTCCGGTCTAACGACCACTCCGCAGCAGACAGGCGGCATCAACACTCTGACCTGGATTCAGCGTGTCTCACGTCGAATCGTACTGTCCTGGCTGGAAAAACTGGAAGATGGCCAGATCCATTATGTCGACGCGGAACGACAGATCGCCTGTGGCAGTCCCGGCACAACAGAACTGCAGACGGAGTGGATTGTAAATGACCCTCGCTTCTTCAGTCAGCTGGCCGCCGGAGGCAGTCTCGGACTGGCCGAATCATACCTGCGGAACTACTGGCAGACTGACGATCTGACTGACCTGCTGCGGATGCTGTATCGCAATCTGGCTCGTGTCCCTGCCGGTTCCTCCGGACTGGCCGTACTGTCACGGGTCCTGAATCGTGTGGCCTTTCGAATCAACAGCAACACCCGACAGCGCAGTCGACGCCACATTGCAGCTCACTACGATCTGTGTAACGAGTTCTTTGAGCTGTTTCTGGACCCGACGATGATGTACTCGTCAGGCTGGTTTGAAACGAGTGATTCATCCCTGCACCAGGCATCGGTCGCCAAACTGGACCGCATTTGTCGCAAACTGGATCTGAGACCCACCGATGAGGTCCTGGAAATCGGCACCGGCTGGGGTGGATTCGCACTGCACGCTGTCAGGAACTTCGGTTGCGGACTGACGACGACCACAATCTCCGACGCCCAGTTCAGCAAAGCCCGCAGTCGAATCATCGAAGCGGGAATATCCGATCGCGTGCAACTGCTGAATAACGACTATCGTGACCTTGACGGGCAGTATGACAAAATCGTTTCCATTGAAATGGTGGAGGCGGTTGGCGAGAAATACCTTGACACCTATTTCCAACACTGTGCCCGGTTGCTCAAACCCGGCGGACGTTTCGTGATCCAGGCGATCGTTATGCCCGAAGATCGATATGACAGTTATCGACGATCTGTCGACTTTATTCAGCAATACATTTTTCCAGGAGGATTTCTGCCATCGGTGTCCGCAATACAGAATTCTGTAGGCCGAACGTCAAATCTGCGGCTTGAGTCACTGGAAGATCTTTCCGAACACTACGCCAGAACGCTGAAGGAATGGCGACATCAGTTTTTTGATCATATCAGTGATGTACGGAAACTGGGTTTCGACGACCGATTCATTCGTATGTGGGAGTATTACTTATGTTATTGCGAAGCTGCTTTTCTTGAACAGGCCGTCAGAGTAGTACAGATCGTATGGGACAAACCTTATCATCAGCCGGTCAATCGATGACTGCACCAAAAAGTCGTCACCGGGTTCCGGGAATACTGTTGCGGGCAGCGGAACGCGGCTGCCTGCCGGATTCTTTGATCCGGCTGGGCATTCGCCGACTGCTAAGAAATCGACTGCGCGATCTGAGAAACCGATCGGACGAATACCGGTTTAGCGAATTCCTCAAGTCTGCTTCCTCAGAAGACATCGCGGTGGTCCCCGAGAAGGCAAATGACCAGCACTACGAAGTTCCTGCATCATTTTTTCAACAGGTTCTCGGTGCACGGCTGAAATACAGCAGTTGCTGCTGGCCGGACGGAGTGGACAGCCTCAATGCTGCAGAAGAAGAAGCACTGCAACGCACCTGTAAAAATGCTGATGTGCACGATGGCATGGATGTTCTCGAACTCGGCTGTGGATGGGGTTCACTGTCACTGTGGATGGCGGAGAGATTTCCAAAGAGCCGCATCACCGCCGTTTCGAATTCACAATCTCAGCGCGAATATATTCAGCACCAGGCAACGTCACTGGGGTTCAGAAACCTGACGGTGGTGACTGCCGACATGAATGACTTCGAATCAGATCAGCGTTTCGACCGAATTGTCTCTGTGGAAATGTTTGAACACATGCGTAACCATCAGAAACTCTTACAACGAATTTATAACTGGTTGCGACCGCAGGGCCGATTGCTCGTTCACATCTTCTGTCATCGAAAGACTCCCTATCTTTTCGAAACAGACGGAGAAGATAACTGGATGGGGCGCTATTTCTTCACCGGAGGCATGATGCCCAGTGTGGATCTTTTACCCAAATGTGACGGTCCAATGTCACTGATCAATCAATGGAACTGGAATGGAATACACTACGCAAAGACGTGTCGAGCCTGGCTCGAAAACCAGGATGCGGCGTCCGACAGCCTGCGGCCCGTGCTAATTGAATGTTACGGTCAGGAGCAGGCAACTCGCTGGCATCACCGCTGGCGTCTGTTCTTCATGGCCTGCGAAGAATTGTTTAAATTCAATGGCGGAAATGAATGGTTCGTGTCCCACTATCTTTTTGAGCGATGTCCGAACAACTCTTCAGCGTAGTTGCCAATTCTGCATGCGTCATTAGTACTTTGATGATCTTGACATGGATCATCAGTCTGTGCCTCAAAGATGTCAGCATCGTGGATCTCATCTGGGGACCAGGCTTCGTACTCACTGGATGGACCGCTTTTCTGACGACATCCGGGTCCGCAGGCTGGCTTCTGCCGTTGCTAACTTCCGTCTGGGGCCTGAGACTGTCTTGCTATCTGGCATGGCGAAATCATGGCCAGCCGGAGGATTACCGTTACCAGGCCATGCGGAAACGCCATGGAAGAACTTTTCCAATGCTCAGTCTGGTGACGATATTCGGATTACAGGGTGTTGTGATGTGGATCGTATCGCTGCCTCTGCAGTGGGGTGCGATTACGATCGATTCCGGCTGGCACTGGCTCCGGATCCCCGGGGTGACTCTGTGGGCAATCGGATTATTTTTCGAAACCGTCGGCGACTGGCAACTGGCTCAATTCAAAGCGAATCCAGACAGTTCAGGAAAGGTGCTCGATACTGGATTGTGGCGTTTCACACGACATCCCAACTACTTCGGGGATTTCCTCGTTTGGTGGGGGCTGTACTTCGTTGCAGTGTCAGCCAGTGGAGCCTGGTGGACAGTGATCGGTCCAGCCGTGATGTCGTTGTTTCTGATGCGAATCTCCGGGGTCACGCTGCTGGAGAAAACACTGAAAAAAACAAAGCCACAATACGCCGATTACATTTCCCGAACAAACGCGTTTTTCCCCGGGCGGCCAGAGACCTCACACGAATCCTGACCGGACAGACTGCGGTCAAAACTGCCAGCCGGTCAACAACGTCGTCTGCATCGGAACCCGTCTCGACCGCCCCGCGTTTCCAGTTCGAATCCAAAAGCCGCCAACATTCAGAGGAATCCACTGTCAAACGACAGGGGACCTGGTTGCTGAAAACTTCTCTGCCAGACACTGTTGTCGATAACGGAATATCTTTTTCAGATCCGGCTCGACCAACAGCCGGTTGACCAGACGACCACCGGGAGCCGAATACTCTACCATGTCCTTCATCAGAGTCTGGTTACCTGATTCCTCAAATGTATGTGTGTGCCGCCACAATCGATAGGGACCTCGAATTTGAGTGTCAACAAATTGAAAGGGCGGGTCCCACTCGGAGATCACCGTCCGCCAGCGAATCGGAATCCAGTGCAGACGCAAACGGTAATCAATGAGAGTACCGTTCTGCATATCGATGGGCAGCGGTGTTCGAATCCGGAATTTGAGCCACGGGGGAGTAATCGCTTCCAGATTCCCTGCATCGGCGAAGAAGGCAAATACGGATTCCACCGAACCACAAAATTGCTGCTCTGCCGTGAGT
Source organism: Fuerstiella sp. (assembly GCA_022447225.1). NCBI lineage: Bacteria > Pseudomonadati > Planctomycetota > Planctomycetia > Planctomycetales > Planctomycetaceae > Fuerstiella > Fuerstiella sp. The sequence goes on from JAKVAZ010000008.1 coordinate 317,972, forward strand.
ATCGTTGTGCCGGCATCTGTGGGGTTGATCTGAATCATTGGTCTGATTAGGTTCTCGAACATCACATGGTCCGCAAATCAACTCTGAAACAGCTGGGCATTCTGTCCGCTGCGTCTAAACTAGAGAAGCGTCATTCGGATTCAGTTGAAGATTAACTGGTGATTAGACATGCCCCGATATTTGACCATCGGCTTGTTGTTGTTCGCATCCGCTGACACACAATCGGCAGACTGGCCGCAGTGGCGAGGTCCCACCCGTGACTGTCGAATCTCCACACCGGCAGAGTGGCCGGACTCACTGAGTGCGGAACATCTCACACGGTCGTGGCGAATTTCTCTGGGGCCCGGCTATTCGGGACCCATCGTTTCAGGACCTCGTGTTTTCGTAACTGAAACACTTTCAAAAACTGACGAAGTTGTACGAGCACTGGATCGCCGAACCGGCAAACAACTCTGGAAAGCCGAATGGCAGGGATCTCTGAACGTCCCCTTCTTCGCGAGGGAAAATGGAAGTTGGATTCGTTCAACACCCGCCAGCGACGGTCAAAATCTGTATGTGGCCGGAATTCGCGATGTTCTTGTCAGTCTGAACGCTGAAACCGGACACGAAAACTGGCGAGTGGACTTTGTCAAAACATTCAATGCGGCTGTTCCGGGATTCGGAACGGTCTGTTCGCCTCTGCCGGACGGTGAATTTATCTATCTGCAGGCGGCTGCGTCAGTCCTGAAACTGAATAAATCCGACGGCAAAATCATCTGGCGATCAACACCCGAATCCGGCGGGTTGCTGGGGTCAGGAATGAGCACCAGTGCTTTTTCTTCTCCTGTGATGGCAACCATTGCAGGCCATCGCCAACTGGTCGTGCAAAGCCGAAAATCACTCTTTGGGCTGGATCTGAAAACCGGACAGCGGCTGTGGTCCCGCAATGTCAAAGCGTTTCGCGGCATGAACATTCTCACTCCAACAGTAGTCGGAAACACCGTTTTCACAAGTACCTATGGTGGCGGAACGTTTCTTTATGAAGTGACCAGGTCAGACAGCGGATTTCAGGTCAAAGAAGCCTGGAATACCAGCAAACAGGGCTACATGTCGTCTCCGGCTGTGATCAACGGACGTGTTTTTCTACACCTGCGGAACCGACGACTGACCTGTATCAACCCTGCGAATGGTGAAACGAACTGGACCACTCGGCCGTTCGGTAAATACTGGAGCATGGTTTCCAACGGCAAACGTCTGCTGGCACTGGATCAAAACGGGGAACTGCGTCTGATCGATGCGAGTCCCGACGAATATCGCGAATTGTCCCGGCGCCGTATCAGCGAATCAGAGACCTGGGGCCACCTGGCAGCTGCGGACCGACAATTATTTGTTCGTGAGCTGAACGCACTCACCGTATGGAAATGGCAGTAAACCCCGTCATCCGAAATTTTCGGTCAACAGATCTTTCCACTGACAGCACCGAAACGTTTCAATAGTCCGGAACGGTATTCCGGAACCGGTATTCCGGACACATGGGGACGTGTTCCAGATCTCAACACAAATCCATCCCCAAACAGACGGCTCCACCCCCAAACAGACGGCTCCACAATTTGACGCCATCGTGTACGCCATCATCGAACCGGACTCAAACGAACAGGTATCCGCTGAGCCTTGTCCGGACAGCCACCAATTTAGACTTCGTTGCCCACCACCTGAATAAGTGCCTTGATATAACCAAAGCCGTAGGCAAACGCCTGGCGTCCTCGCGGGTCGTCCTTATGGTGAGGCATGTGGTCAGGCATGACCAGATAGGGATAATCAACATCGCGGAGGGCCTGCATGACAGTGAGCATGTTCATATCACCTTCGTCAGGGTACACCTCTGCAAAATTGTCACGGGTGCCGCGGATATTCCGGAAATGGATGTTAAAAATTTTGTCTCGTTCGCCGAAGTAGCGAATCACATCCACGATTTCACCTGCAGGGTCGAACAGCATTTCCGCCGTGCTGCCGATGCACAAATTAAGACCGTGATAAGGATTCTCGGCAATATCCACAAACCGCTTCATCCCGGCGACAGTCCCCAGCACACGATCAATACCGCGGTAACCCTGCGGAGGCATGCCGGGATCATGCGGATGCAGAGCCAGTCGAACCTTGTTCTCTGCCGCAACCGGCACGACTCTTTCAAGAAAATACGTGATCCGCTCCCAGAACAGATCACCGGGTACCTCACCGGCACGTGTGAGTGGTAATTGGGGAGCCTTGTCATACACCCATGTGCTGTACTCTGAACCGCCCCGACCGGGCGTGGGTTTTGTTCGAGTGACCTTCATGATGCTCAGGTTATATTTGACACAGGGGATCCCGGCCCTGGCAGCGGTGCGAATCATGTCACAGAACAGATCAATTTCCTGGTCCCGCTGCGGATCTTTGCCCAGCAGAATATTCGGAAACGGCCCGTAAAGTGTGCCGGAACTGAGAGCCCCGCCGAGCACTTCCAGTTTGAGTCCCGATGCATCACAGGCATCCTGCATGTAACGAAGTTCGTCCAGGTCCCAGCGACGTTCTTCTGAGATCGTAGGGAAGCCGCAAATTCCTTCGACGCCGTGCCGGACGCAGAACTGCAGCAGTTCGTCCGACATAATGTTTCCGCTGGGGTCGTGGTGAGACCGCTGACTGCCAAGCCGCATACGGACCTTTTTGGGTGCGGAAGCACCGGATCCCTGGTTCCGGGCCTGCACCGGCGTGATGGCTGCTGCTCCCGCAACTCCTGCTCCCAGCGTGTGAACGAAAGATCTGCGGTCCATGGGTCGCCCCCTTCTACAAGTGCCAGATGATGTATTGTGTGCCCTGATCTTACCAGATGACCTGTGATCGTGGCAGTTGCAGTTGATGCAAGTCATTAAATGGTTTGATGTCGGGCAGATGCCGCCGCGGTTGATATCAGACACACCTGGTGACACTCAAATCCTGTTCCCCTTGATCCGGCGGCCCGTTAACAAGTTTCTCTAACACGGGCTGAGCCCCCCCGTGTCCCCGACCAAATCACAGTCCGTTTTTTTTCGTCGGCTTTTTTCGACCGGTCTGGGTCTCGCCTCAGCAATGACCTCAGAGGCCACTCACATCACTCATCTGTAATGATCACATGCCATCACAACATCAGCCTGTGTTCCCGACAAACCCGTGACCAAACTACTGAGTACCTGACGCTGCCAGGCAATCAACAACTCCATCACCGCAGCCGGAAATATTTGCGTACACAGTCCCGACCTCGGCAGTAAACCGGTCACAGTAGATTCAAAGGCCGACCGTACTGTGATTGTCGGAGACGACCGAACATTTCGTTGCCGGAAAGAAGGACAGAAATGCAGTCCGGTGGGACGGCAGACTGAGCCTCGACGCTAACCGGCCTTTTTTCGATTGGTTACCCCGGATCTTTCAATACTTCAGTCGATGTTACAGAAACAGGTTCGCAACCTGCCCATCCCTGATGTTTCCCGATAAACTCTTTCGGTTTCCTGTTCTGTGCGTCTTTCCGGACATTCTGAACGAGACCAAATACCTGGCCAATTTGGAAGGAGAATCGAGCTGAACATCAACGTAGATGATGTGCGAGACTTCAATGCGGTGCTCGTCCGCCGGGTTGCCGGGTTCCGCGAAAAACTTTCTGCATGGCTGGCGCCACACCGACTCACGGTGGGCGAGATCAAGGTCCACAAGGTACTGATCCCGACGGTGGGGGTCTACACACCGGGCTGGCAGGCTTTGCCGGCCGTGTCATGGGCATTTGTCGAGATCCGGACAAATGAAGGACCGGTGGGAACCGGAGAATGGTCCATCGATGTGGGTGATGACACACGGTCCTGCCTTGAACGCCTCAAACAAAACCCTCACAAAAACCTGCTTGATCCGGATCTGGAGGAACCACTGTTCATGGTATGGTGGGACCTGGTCGGCCAGGTATTGAAAAAACCCCTGCATGTCCTGTGGGCTGAATTGTTTGAACGCGACTGCACAGTGCCGCGCAAAGTGCCCATGGCTGCGTACACCTGGCAACGTTTTCCCGACGCCAGCGGTCACGGAGAAGTCACCCTTGACAGCTGGCCTGACCACGCAGCAGCCTGGGCCGACAGGGGGTTCCCGTCGATTAAAGTTTCCATGACCGGATACGATCCCGACAGCTACGTGGATCTGATTCATCGCATCCGGGAAAAGGTGGGTCCCGATACGGAGATTCGTATTGATGCCCACGGCACCTGGAATTTTCAGGAAGCGCGCCGCATTCTTCCGCAGCTTGAGGATTGTAAACCGGAATACATCGAACAACCGGTGAACGCACTGCTGCCCCGGCGTTTCTATCCTCAGGGCGAACAGCCTCCCGCTGTCAGCGCCACCGGGGGGAGTTATCAGTCGGAATATTATTTCCGCAGGATGACGGAACTGCGTCATAGTCTGCGGACACCACTGTCCTGCCACTGGTGGACGCCACCCATCGTACATCCGCCCGGTGCATCGGTTATGTCAAATCAGTGGGAACCTCACTGGTACATGCTGGAACGTTACGAAGCCGCCGACGTTTCGGTGCCGGACATCGGTCTGGGACCGTGGGGTCTGTGGCGTCTGGCCGAACTCAGCCGATTCATGGGTATGCACATCACCGTACACAGTAACTTTGAACTCTGCCTGCAACTGGCGTTTCGGGCAGCAATGGTGTCGGCAGTGGTCTACGACACCGAAAGTGCGGGACTCTACCTGGGAACGACACCGCGCCGCTGCCATCCAATCGACAACGAGACCATTACAATCAGTGATGATGTGATCACCGGTGGACCGTTCGACTGGACCGGTGGACACCTGCAGCTGTCGGACTGTCCCGGACACGGACTGACGCTCGATCCCGAACGTCTGAAACGCTATCAGTACAGCGCGGAGGCGGTTTCGGAACACAGAGCCTATTCCGAAAAGATCTACGCAAACTACCTGCTGGACCGTCCGCGCCGCTTCAATCAGGCCGGCTGGCCAAAACATGAAAAACCTGAGCGTTTTGGTCGACACGCTTTCCCTTACGAGGTCGGCGGCATCCTGGGTGTGGACCCGGCGCAGCAGGTGGATACGGAACTCAACAAATGAACCAAGAAAACTCGTCGAAGTCCGTTTTGATCACGGGAGGTGCCGGCGACATCGGCCTCGCCGTTGCCCGTCAAATGGCGGCTCGTGAATTCGACATTGCTGTGCTGGATGTGATTTCCACACAAGTCGCCGAAGAACGGCTTGCTCCGCTGAGAGATCAGGGAGTGAACGTCCTGTACCTGGAAGCGGATGTGCGGGATCGGCAAATGGTGGAAACGGCCCTGACAACGCTTTGGAATACGTTCGAACGACTGGACGTGTGCGTGTGCAATGCGGGTGTGGCCAACGATCAGCCGTTCGCGGATGTTTCCGTTGAGGAATGGCAACGACATATCGACATCAATCTGAATGGATATTTTCACGTCAGTCAGGCCGTCGCTCGTCGGTGGATTGCCGAAAAACATCAGGGGAAATTCATCTTCATGGGTTCCTGGGTTCAGGATGTCCCCTATCAGCTGATCACCCCTTATTGCGTCTCCAAGGCGGGCGTCTGGATGTTGGCACGCTGCATCGCGATCGAACTGGCGCCGCACGGGATCACCACCAATGTCGTCGCCCCCGGGATTCTGGATGCCGGGTTGTCGAAACAGGAGATGGAAGAACACCCCGAATTTCGCGAGAAATTCAGCAGGATCATCCCCCGCGGCCGGATGCAGACCCCCGACGACGTGGCTAACGTCGTCACGTTTCTGACCTCAGCCCAAGCGGACTACCTGACCGGGTCCTCCATCCTGTGCGACGGTGGTTGCCTGGTGGGGGCACCTTCCATGAACATGCACGAAGACGAATCATAGTCGACAGTCGCCCTCAAGTTCAGAACGGCTGCAAAACGGGTGTTTCAGTGCGGGGCCTGAACCGTCCGCGCCGCAGCCTTACAGGTTTGTCGCGGTTTGAATCCACTTCTGTCACACTGGTCTCACATTCGCCGGGTCTGCCCGGCGTTGCCCGCTGCCCGTGCTCTGCGAGGTTCAACATGAAAGTGATCGCTGTCCTGACATCTGCTGTCGTTTGCGTTTTTGGAGTGTCTGCGTCGTCGGCAACCGCAGATGTAACGATCTCTGTAAATCACGGTCCGGTGAACGGAGTCCTGCTGGAAACAGGGGGGCACCGACTGGCCGTGTATGGCTGGACGCTCGGGGCTGCGTCCGGCATCGATCACCTGCTGCTGGCACACGGGCGCCGGGATGTTGTCTGGAAAGCCATGCCACTGATCAAATCGGGCGCGAAGGTGATTGCCCCCAACCGCGAACGCTTCGGACTGGAAAAACCGGAAGATTTCTGGAATGAATTCACAACAGGTCGATTTCACGATTACGGTCAGCAGTCCACCAAAATTCTTCCGGCCAGGATTCCTGTTGATCGATGGGTGAATGACGGTGACACCATCGAATGGCAGGGCCTCGCTTTTCGTGCGATCGAAACGCCTGGGTACACTCGGGGATCCGTTTCCTGGCTGACAGAAGTCGACGACACAAAGATCGCATTTACGGGCGATCTGATTTATGGAGACGGGCAGATCCTGGATCTGTATAGTTTTCAGGATGCGATCCCGGATGCTCAAATTCGGGGCTACCACGGCTATGGATCGCGTCTGGCGGATCTGGTGACCAGTTTACAGCGAATTGCAGCCGAAAAGCCGGACCAGATCATTCCCGCTCGCGGACCCGTCATTCACGACCCTCAGAAAGCCATCGAACTTCTGATTCACAGAGTCCAGGAGTTATATCGCAATTATCTTTCCACCAACGCACTGCACTGGTACTTCAAGGAAGACCGTATGCGGTTGTGTGGTGAGCGTGTGTTGGGAAAAGACGCAGACGTTGAACTGATGCCGTATTCTCACCACGAGCAGACTCCGTCGTGGGTTTTCGAAAATGGGACCAGCCGACTTCTGATTTCTGACAGTGGCAACGCATTTCTGCTGGACTGCGGTTATCAGCGAATCATCGATGAGGTGAAACAGCTGATCACTCAGGGAGTCATTAAAAAAGTGGAAGGTATTTTCGTAACGCACTTTCACGATGACCACGCCGACATGGTCCAGGTCGCCGCAGAAACCCTGCAGTGTCCGGTCTATGCCATGAGCGAATATGCGGACCTGCTGGCGAAACCGGAGGCGTATCATCTTCCGGCGATGACGGCTAATCCAATCAGGGATATCAAAATCCTGCAGGACGGCCATCAGCTCAAATGGCACGAGTTCCAGTTCACCTTCCATTTCTACCCCGGCCAGACATGGTACCACGGTGCTCTGTTTGCCAGAAAAGCTGAACAGAAACCGATTTTTTTTATTGGAGATTCTTTCGCGCCTTCCGGGCTGGACGACTATTGCGTACTCAATCGCAACCTGGTGCATGAAGATTCGGGATATCTGCTATGTCTGAAGAAACTGCGCGCCATTGACGAACCGTTCTGGCTCGTCAACGAACATATTCCGTTCGTATTTTCATTCACGGATGATGAGCTGGACTTCCTGGAAACTCGATATCGCGAGCGGATCGCGATCCTGCGGGAATTGTTTCCCTGGGATGATCCGAATTACGGAATCGACGAGCAGTGGGCCGTGCTTTACCCACACGGTGTCACAATTGCTGCGGGAGAGACACTGAACCTTGAAATGCGGATCACGAATCATTCTCCGGTTGAGCGGACATTTACCGTAACTCCCCACGTGCCCGAGGACTGGAAACTGACTCAACCCCAGGTCACGCTGCATCTGGGTCCACGACTGTCGGGAACGGTTAGTATTCCGGTGACGGCATCATCGGCAAGCGGACAGTTTTTGGTCACTGCTGACGTTGCCGGCGACGGGATGGAGTTTGTTGAGTGGGCAGAGGCTGTGATCATGGTGAAGTGATGAATCTGCGAGATCACAGGCAACCGCCGTTGTCCGCAACACGGGAGTTCCGGCACCAGCGAATAGTCACGATTCTAAGCTGCGTTGTGTTGACCGTTCTTATCTCAGGCTGTCCGTCATCCGCCTTCGCAGTCCATCCGGTGTCAGTTACTCGAACACTGGTTTACGTGGCTCGTGACCGGGTTGATGTGACGATCGAAATATTTCTGGAAGACCTGTATCTGTTTCATAATCTGCAGCCCGACGAAACCGATTATCTGAACGCTGCAACTATTCGACGAGGAATAGAACAGCATCGCGAATTTGTGAGCACACGATTCCTGATTCAGGACGCAGAAGGATTGATACGCTCGCCGGAAACACCTCCCAAAGTCACGGCCGACATTCCGGACAAGGGGGTCTCATTGGCGGAACTGATGGCCCACAAACTCATATTTGAAATGCAGTACCGCTTCGATGCGCCTCCGGAATTCCTGACGTTTGAGCAAAGATTCACCGATGCAGACGGCGTGTTGCCTTCTGAAATGCAGTTGCAGGTCCGGCCCGAACATGCAGACCGGACAATCAGCAAAGCCCTGGTCCCCCACGCACCCGAAACAATTCGCTTCAACTGGACCAGTCCACCTCTGTCAAAGGATGCATCTGACCAGGAACGTCGGCAGTGGTCAAAACAGCAACAGCAGGCGACACTGGGAATTACCAGTTACAGTTCGGTGTATTCGTTTCTGTACATCGAAGACCATGAGGTCCGTCATGAGATCCTGATTCCGCTGCTGACACTGGAAAAAATCCTGCCGCTGAAACGCGAACAAACGGACTTCCTGACCGTCTCCGAACAGGATGCACTTCGACCGCTGATTGAAAAGTTCTTCGCGTCCGGTAATCCCGTGGAAATCAACGAAGAGCATCGAACACCGGTCGTCGACCGCTGCGATTTCTATGGTGTCAGCTTCCGCGATTTCGCTCAATTGACGAAGCGAAAACCGGTGGCAATGTCCAGCGCCCGTGTGGGAATCATCTTAACCTATCCACTCGACACCGCTCCCCGGAAACTCAGGCTGACATGGGATCGTTTTCACAAATCGCTGTGGGCCGTCAACATGGTCGTGTTTTCGAGGGACAGCTCTTTTCGCAGGACGTTGTCCCGAATCGGATCCAACAATGTCTTCAAGTGGAGTTCACCAAACGATTCTCCCCTGACACAGAAACGAGCTCCGGCAGCGGTCGTGGCAGAACTTTCCGAACTCCCCACGATTCGTTTGCCTGTCTTATCGCTGGTTCTGCTGGCGACTGTTCTGGCCTCAGTAATGCAAATATTTCGTCGTAAACTCAGTCGCACTGCAATCGGCACAACCATCGGTCTGATGTGTGTCGCGGCAGTGACATACAGCTTTGACGCCGGCTCTTTAAAAATGCGCTGGGGATCCCCCCAGGAAATTTCAGATAATGAGGCACGACACGTAATTACGCAGCTCCTGTCCGGTGTCTACGATGCCTTTCACTTTCGAGATGAAGACGAAGTCTACGAGGCTTTGGCCGTCAGCACGTCCGGTGATTTACTTCAGGATCTGTATCTGCAGATTCAGCAGAGTCTGCGGATGGCAGAACAGGGTGGCGCGGTTGCACGAGTCAAACAGATCGACATCATCGACACGCACAGACAAACGATGACACCAAATCCTGACTCACCGTCATCAGACTATGCTTTCAGGTGCCTTTGTCGCTGGAACGTATCCGGAACGGTTCAGCACTGGGGACACATCCATGAACGCATCAACCAGTTCCATGCCGATTTTCTGGCAGAACCTGTTCCCGTACTGCGAAAGGATGCAACTTCAGAAACACACCACTGGAAGTTCACCAGCATCGACGTTCTCAACAGTCAACGTGTGCACTTTGAAACACGTCTGCGAAACCTGACCTCGTCGCAGTGACTCCACGGTACTGAAGTCCACCTCCAGTTGATTACCCCCCTCTTCTCTGATGTCAAAATCGCAACGGTGCCTGTGGAAGTACCGGCGATCAATTGAGAATCAGACTTCGTGGCAGCTTGATGAGGGGGTGTCAGGGAGGCAATATGTTTCCTGGGGGCACTGCCCGGGCAGACTGGTCAGGGCAAAGATCCATCCCATTTTTGCAGGGAGTCCGGTTTCGCGGCGGACACGCGTTTTTTGCGGTATCCCTGGTGGATGTATTTACCGGCCGCAGAGTGTGCTGCAGGACGTAACCGACGATTTCCTGTCTGTTACTCGGTGACGCCGCCTGAGCCTTATACCCAAGGATGTGCGTGCGCAACCGATCGTCTGCGCACGGCAACGATCAACAACAGAAAGTCCCCGGAAATTTTGTTATGATCCGATACAGGCAGCGGTTACCTCGTCTGTGGCACACATGCTGTTCAATCGAATCGACCGAACTTAAAAAACCCACAGGTTTTCGCCTTAATCCGGAACACGTTTTGACATTGATCGTGATGACGGTTCGCAAACCGCAACCTGACAAAAAAAACACCGCCCTCCGATGCTTCTTCGGCGGATCCGTTGGGTTGATTATCTGAACACGGTCTTGGCAAATGACGCGGTTAAGGCCGGCCTGCACGATTGAAAACTGATGTATTTCTTCAGCAAACCGGACAGAGAACGGATCAGCAGCTTTCTCAAGTCACAATCCCGACTCAACTTCACCTATCGCGCTGTTGGTTCAACCCGAAATGGAGACCATCCGTCGGGATTCATTACGGACCACAACCGTATTCATTTGGGAACCGGTCGAGCCACTTTCGAAGCAGCCAAACGAGCCTTGCAGGAATGGCATCATTATCGGTTTGACTGGATTGAGCTGTATCGGCCCGATACGGCTCCTGAACCTCAGCAGTCGGTGGGAATCCTGGCCCGTGCTTCGGGGCTCTGGGTTTTGAATGCATGCCGAATCGTCTACGTGATTGAAGAAGAAGACGAACGACTCTGCAGATTCGCATTTGGTTATGGCACGCTGCCGAAACACGCCGCATCCGGTGAAGAACGGTTTCAGGTGGAACTGAACCGTGAAGATGAATCAGTCTGGTACGACATCTTCGCCTTCTCGCGGCCTAACCAGCTTTTGTCAAAATTGGCGTACCCGTATGTACGTCGAAAGCAGAAGCAGTTCGCCCGTGATTCCAAACAGTCGATGAAGACGGCCGTTGCCCTTCAGGTTTCAGAATCCCGTCAAAGTACTGCCAAAATTTCTTAAACGTAAACGGTTCGGGTTTCGTTAAACCCGTCATCTTTTACTTCTGATGCGTACCGGCTTCGGCAATCGTTTCCCGACCGCCTGTATGCGGAGAATATCCGGAACCACGAATGAATCGTAAAGTCAGTCCGAACAGCGATGGAATCGATCCCTGAACTTCGGCAACGGTCGCTGCCTCAAACATCTGAGTTTCCACACCAAGCTGGCTTTTCACCGCTTCCGGATTTCCAGCCAGGCCGTCAATCAGCATCTGCAGTTGAGCCGGCGTGGACAACGGGTTCCGGAACAACACGTTCATCCCCCACACAGACACTCGCTGAAACCAGACCGGGGTCGGAAGGATCCACACATTCAAACCTGTTCCTCCGGCAACGGTGCGCACGACATCTCTCAACATCATGGGTTGAGGACCAACGACATCGTAGGATTTTCGGATGGAAACATCACGTTCCAGTGCTGCCGCCACCACCCTCGCCACTTCCTCCCCTGAGACAGGCTGAAGAACCGAATCTCCTCTGCCAACCACGGGAAACAACGGAGTCAAGCGAATCATTTTGACCAGATGAGTGATCATATCATCGCCGCGTCCGTAGATGACACCGGGTCTGAGGATCGTGAAATCCAGACCGCTGCCACGCAACAACTCCTCGGCCCGCCACTTGGTGTCATGATAGGCATGACGATCATCCGGACGGGCAGCCACCACGCTGATATGAACAAAACGCCGCAGGCCCAGCTGTCGAGCTGCCTCGATCAGATATTTTACACCATCGACGTGAACCTGCTCAAAAGTTTGAGTACCCGACGAACGTTTAATCCCCATCAGGTTCACAATCACATCACAGTTCCGCAATCGTTCCAGCGGGAGCTTGCCGGACGCAACGTCACACGCGATGTACTCAACATCATCGGTGTCCGGAACTTCCGGAGTCCTGCGAGACAACACGATGACGTGATGTCCCCGGGCAATCAGCTCCGAAACAACATACCGCCCCAGGAACCCGCTGCCTCCGGTGACGATCACGTTCATTTTTCCCGTTCCTCTTAAAAAGAAAACGACCTGCTGTGTCAGATTCTTCACCGCAAAACGAAAATGCAGTTAACTCATAACGAAACCTCAAACGCAAAAGAAACGTCCGATACAGAACACTCCGTCACTTATGCCCGATGCGTCCCCGAATTTCCCGACCTTTTCAGACTGCGGAATCGATAGGATTACCTCCCATACCGAAAGATCATTCGTTCGATCTCCTTGCCATTCATCGCCTGCCGGAGTCTTCGCTCTTACCGACCGCTCAAACAGAGCGGCGGTTTTCCGGTTGTACCGAACGTCATCACCCACGGTTCCGCTTCGCACCGCCCGGTTCACCGCAGCCCCAGGCCTGAACGACACGTGACTCATGTTCTCCTGTCCGTCATTGGTTTTACAGTGGTAACTCAGACAACGTACGCAGTGCACAAAGACCGACAGCTTCCCCGGCATCCCATTGAATTATGTTTCCGACTGTGGTTCCATTTGTTTCTCAAAAATCTGGCTGTTTGCATACCGTGTTTGAACCAGTCCGTGAATGATCCAGGATGAGGACACACAGCATGACGCCTCTTTCAGGCTTATTTTCCATGTTGAGATAGCTTGATCATTACAGTGAGAACAATTCAATGCGTCCATTCTTCTGTATACCGGCGTTGGTCATCCCAGGCCTCATCCTGACGGCCACTCCCGGTCTGAGTGGTCCCCGTGTGACAATTCATCAGTCAATGTCACCTCCCGAATGGGCACTTCTGGAGCGTGAGTTGCTGCGGGCCAATACTCAGGCATGTCAGAAATTTTTCGACCGATATTTCGACGAACGTGGATTCCTGCTTTGCGTTGAACGCTGGGGGGGCGATGACGGACCTGACGACGCGATTGAAAATATGATTTACTGGCCCGTTCTGCACGCTCTGGGTGCGTCTGATTCCATTCTGCAGATGTACAAAAAAGCCTGGGAAGGACACCTCCGACAGTACACGGCAGCCAAAACGGTTGAAGTTCCGTTTGCGCGTGACGGAATGTATTACAAAGAATTCCCTGTCATGTTCGACTGGCTGCACCACGCAGAAGGATTGAGTGTCTTTTGCCTGCAGGGGCTTTCCGACCCATACGATCACCGCTTTCAAAAGCGAACACGACGTTTCGCCGGGTTTTATATGGACGAAGATCCGCAGGCCCGGAATTATGATCCGAAACACAAACTCATTCGCAGTCTGATCAACGGTAGTCGCGGTCCGATGCTGCGCAAAGCCACAGCACTGGACTGGGCCGGTGATCCGATTGAAGTTGAAAACCGGTTTGTTCTCGGTCACGGTGAACAAAGCTATGAAGAAGTCCTCGCACACTTCAGAGATTACAACGATGTGGCCGGTGATCATCCCTCAAACCTGCTGTCCACCGCGCTTGCCCTCAATGCCTACATGATTGGTCACCAGCCCAAATACAAAGAGTGGGTTCTGGAGTACGTGGAGGCCTGGCGGAATCGAATGATTGAAAACGGTAACGTGATTCCCAGTAACATCGGTCTGGACGGAAAAATCGGAGGAGCCGCCGGTGGGAAATGGTACGGTGGAGTCTACGGCTGGGGATTCACGGTGGAAGGTGTGGGAGAATCGTCCGGTCCCTCTCATCGCCAGACGTTTGATCGTGGATTTCAAGGGTTCCTGAACGCAGTTCTGTTGACCGGCGATCTCAGTCTGCTCGACCCCTGGCGGAAACAAATGGACACCGTTAATGGTAACAAACGCATTGAGAACGGCAGGACGCTGTATCCCCACAAATACGGCGATGAGGGCTGGTACAACTTTCAGCCGCAGCCTTACCGTGCCGGAGCCACGGGAATCTATTACGCCAGCATGCAGGAGGAGGATTTTCGACGAATCCCTGCGAATCCATGGTTCGATTATCTGAATGGCAGGAATCCTCAGTATCCCAAACACGCACTCAGAGACGACTTCGAACACATTCGGGCGAGAGTAGCCGGGATGCGCTCCGACACGACAACTCCCGACACGCGACTTTCTGACGATCCTTTAAAATACACTCCGACCGCCGTTCGATCGCTGACCGAACTGATGCTGGGTGGTATGTATCCTGCCCGCACGGGAATGGTGTTACATTGCCGGCTGCGCTACTTCGATCCGGATCGACGGAGGGCCGGTGTTCCGGAGCACGTTGCTGCACTGGTTGAAAAAATGACGAGCGATGAAGTCGTGGTGACTCTGGTGAATACCAGTCCGCTTGATTCCTGCAAAATCGTGGTGCAGGCCGGTGGCTATGCGGAGCACCAATTCATGTCTGTGGAAATCGGCGGACGGAAACAAAGCATCGACGACTCATACTTTTCAGTCGATCTGGCTCCCGGTGCAGGCGACCGAATGACAATGAAGATGCAGCGTTACGTCAACCAGCCCACCCTGCGGTTTCCGTGGGATCGCTGACAGCCATTCGACAGTCCCGATTGTCAGGTCGAAATGTTCAGAGTAACAGCGAGACCCTCAGCCTCTGGACATTACTCCCCACATCAAACGTTCAAAGACTTGTCACCGGCACCAGTTGCAACGACTTCAAGTCGATCATCACACCCTTAATCCCGTCCCGCGGGCGTACGGCCAGCCGCTGAGCTCCCTCAGAAAGGTCCAGAGTTCCAAATTTTTCCCGCTGATAGGTGTCCCCACTGCCGGTCGCGGCAACTTCGTGTGTCAGGCTGCTGCTGCTGCATTCGATCACCATGGAATTTCCCGCGTTCACTCGGTCACATGCCCATGTGGCCCACACTTCGTAACGTCCGCCACGAGCGACGTAAATCGGCCAGACAGCTCGATCGTTCATGGTTTGCCAGTGTCCGAGACTGTCGTGCGTCCTGTCCACTGTCAGCGTGTCCCCATAAACTTCACATTCGGTTGCCAGCAGCAAAAATGAATTGTCCTGTCCGGGACGGACACGCCGTACAAACCAGCCGCGCTGATTGGGCTCAACTTTTCGTGCAGCGGCCTGCCGCACATACGCGATCACGTCAGCCAGATCCTGCGTGTTGAGATCCTTCTCAAGTCCTTCGGGCATCGTTGATTTCGCTGTACTCCTGAGCAGCTCCAGTTCATTTCGCAGCAGCGAAACGCGTTCACCTTTGGGTGCCAGCAGTGTGATGCCGGCCCCGGTTTCCTCCGCAAGGATGCCGCTGTGAGTTTTTCCGGCATCGGTGACCGCAACGTAATTGATATACTTTGATTCAACATTACGGTTGGGATCCAGCACCGCGATCAACAGAGACTCAGACGACTTATCTTTTAACGACGCCAGATCAGGACCAACCTGGTGGCCAAAACCGTCAAGCTTGTGACAGGTCGAGCAGACTTTGCGGTAAACTTGTTTCCCGCGTTCCGCGTCTGGCGGCAGGGTAAGTGCGGACCGGAAGTCTGCCACAACCTGGTGACGACCTGCATCAACCACAGTGGAAAACATGTGAGTCGCACGCTGTCGAATGGATTCCTCAGGATGATTGATCAACTGCCCGCGCCGAGTCGCATTGATTTCGCCAACGGCAAATTGTTCCTGTTCCATCGCATCCAGAATCGCTGCTGACCAGAGCGTACGGCTGAACAGCACGTCGAGAACCTGTGAACGCAACTCGGGCCCCATTGATTTCCATTCGGATAACAGCAGCGCCGGGATCTGCTCGTCTTGCAGTTCGCCCAAACGCTGCACGGCCGCCAACTGGATTTCTCCCGTATGACGAGGCTCAAGCAAACCCGCAAGAATCTGTAGATCCGACTGATGTCGCTGTTCTTCACGGGCCATCAGTCGGATGGCGGCAACGCGTTCGGTCTCATCGGCATTCTCGTCGACAGCAATTTGCGACGCTGTTCCGAACAGACCGGACAGACGCGAGAACGCCTCCTGACGCAAAACATCGATTTCCGGAATTAAAGATTCCGTCTGACTTTGGCCGCGATGGTGAAGTGCCTCCAAAATCTCCGCCACGGCGTGCATTCTCCAGCTGTCGTCTTTTCCGGACGGCGACTCCGCAATTCTGTCAAAGATCCTGTTCAAAACCTTGTGATTGCCCAGCAACGATCCCTGACGCAACAAACGAACGACCAGTTCCTGATGTGACACGGAAGCTGTCGGAGAAGCCAGTACAGCATTAAGCACCTCACCGATGTTTTCAGAGTTCAGGGAACTAATGATAGCGGTGGACAGGTATTGATCGTCAGCGCAGGTCTGTGCCAGCCTGCCCAGAGCCGCCCCCGCCTGGCTGTCGTTCGGCTGGCCCAGCGAATAGGCAAGCTGTAACCGTACATGGGGATCCGTATCGGCCGTTCGTGCCCGCATGGCAACAGCGAGTTCGTCCGACTGATCCGCAAATTCTTCGCCAAGACGCACCGCATGCCGCCGCACGCCAGGATGGGAATCGGCAAGAGCCACCAGGACTGTGCCGGCTTTCAGTGCCTTCAGGCCGTCCAGCGTACATAAAGCGTGGAGTCTCGCCTCAGGATGCTTTCCGGACACAACCATGGTTTCCAGCAGCGCAACAGCCGCGGCGTCCTCCCGATGAATCAGCAGTCGTTGAACGGTGTCGCGCTGCCAGCCACCGGGACTTTCCAGCATCTGCACCAGCTCGGCCGTGTTCATTCTGTCGAAGCGAGGCACACGGCGCAAAGTTTTTTCGGCAGGATAGACACGATAGATGCGCCCTCGATCCTCCCCGGCGCGGACCGCCAGATCTTTCTGTAACTCCCTGGGAATATACTGCGTATGTTCTATCACCTCACGGTACATGTCAGCGATATACAGGGCCCCGTCGGGCCCCACTTTAATCGTGGTCGGGCGAAACCAGTTGTCCCGCGAGGCGAGGAATTCAGATTGCTGTTCATCATCAGCACGGCGACTGTTAAACACGACGCCTTCGGCGGACATCACCTCTCGATGTATTAGGTTGTGCACCGGTTCGCTGACGAATGAGTTGCCGACAAACGCTTCACCAAAAAGCTGATCACGGTACACAATCGAGCTGCAGGCAGATGTAAAATGGTCTGCTCCGTCCAGAAAGTTAAACCGTGGCAGCGTACGACTCACGGGATAACAGGGAGACGCTCCCGGCTTGACCGATACCTGCCGACGACCTTCCGGCGGAATGACATACGGGTTGCGGCGGAGATATCGGTCTGAAAACATGTACTGCCACATCGGATGGCTGTTGTTGCTGCCAAACCAATTGCCCCAGTCGTCCCGGCTGCGTCCGAATTGCGTGCTGCCCATTTCTTTTTCGATCTCACCCACGTCGGGAAGAATACGAATGTCGTGTCTCAGCAGATTGATCGACTTCCCGGTCCTGACCGATTTCACCCGTCCACCACTGTCGCCATTGGCACAGTAGACCCAGTTGTCCAGTCCCCAGGTGAATCCGTTGAGCCGATGCTGCTGGTTTCCCTGTCCAAACCCGGTGAACAGGATTTCGCGGTGATCCGCTCGTCCGTCACCGGTGGTGTCTTCGGCATAGAAGATGTCCGGAGCAGCGGTCACCAGTACACCGTTTCGCCACGGCATCACTCCGCTGGGAAAACCGATCCGGTCCAGGAAGACGGTTGACTTGTCGTAAGTTCCATCAGCATCACGGTCTTCTAAAACACGCACGCGTCCCCCCGGCTTTCCCTGGCCGTCAAGGCCCAGAGGATAGTCGGCCATCTCCACAACCCACAAACGTCCGTCGGGACCCCAGTCAAAGGCGACCGGGTCCAGCACCATTGGTTCGGCGGCCACCAGTTCAACTTTGAAACCAGGCCGCGGCACCATGGATTTGAGCGATGCCTGAGGTGTTCGGGGACCGGGGGCAACGTCCTGAAGGAGGTCATCGAAGGAACGCCGATCGACCAGATTATCCAAGGTGGCAGTATCTTCGTTCTGCCACCACAGATGACGGGAATGGACCCAAAAGCCGTTGTTGGTTCCGTCCCCGCGGACGATCATTGGTAACTCTTTCAAAGAATCCCTGTCGCCGCGTGTGCCGGAAAGAATTTGCCGGCTCCAGCCGGTCTGCATCGAATCAAACAGATGAATCGAATAGCGCTGAGCATTGGAAAACACGATGTCGTCAAATCCGTCCTCGTTGATGTCGACAAAGCGGAGACCGGCGTCGGTTCCAAACCCGCGAAACTTCCACAATCCGTCTTTGGTATACGGTGTGCCCAAAGTCGTACCTTCGGGCAGCTTAAACGGAAGTTGCTTCCAGCGACTGTCGGCCATCGACCACTGCAGAATGACATTTGTGTCATGATCCCTGGCAGAAACAATGACTTCATTGATTCCGTCCCCATCCAGGTCACGGAAGCTTGTTTTGATTCCTGTCGGAGTCTCTGCAGTAAGCTCAGCAACAGCATCAACGTCCGGCAGTGAGGAAAGACGAGGTTCCGCAACCCACTTGGTGCCGTTGAAACACCATGCTCCACCGGCAGCGGTTGATTTCCCCGCTGACAGGTCACCCGTATCAACAGACACCGGTGTTTGCCAAACAGTCGGCCGCGCGGTGTTGCGCAGGACGGAAAAATGCACTTCAAAAAATCGACTGTGCTTCGATTCCTGTTGTACAAGCAGGGCAGGAAAACCGGATGAAGACCAACTCTGTTTTTCCGGTGACCAAATGCGGGTCTTCTTTGAACGACGATTGCCGACGACAACATCCAGGAACCCGTCATGGTTAACATCCAGCAGTCGTACGCCGTTGTCACGTCCTGTTTCGTCGCGAAGAGGCTGTCCATCCAGCAGGTTGTCATTCAGCCGGTTCAGTGCCTCGCCGAACGTAAGAAACTTCACCTTCCTGCCGTGTTTTTCCACGGTATGATCAATCAGTTCGATGATCTGGTCGTTACGAATCCAGCCGTGTGGATGGAAGACCAGATTCAGTACTCCCTGTTTGATCACCGTAATATCGATAGCTGCCTTCAGATCGCGGACCGTTTTCGGTGAGCATTTTTCCTTGTGGTAATGCTGAGCGGACCAGTCGCTGGGCGTCACACAGGGAAACTCCCAGCAAAGGCGGTTGATCACGTACGGATACGGATAATTCTCGATTGAGTTGACGAACGATCGGTCATAGGGAACGTACTTCCCAAATTTCTCTTTGCCGTCGGCATCAAAAATCAGTTCGCGGGGAATTTGGGGATCATGCGACGTGAAGATGTTAAACACCGACGAATCGATGTGTAAAAAGCGACCTTTTTCACTGGTGTCGTTGAAAATCTCCGAGAAAAACCGCGGACTCACCGTGTTCAGAGAATCACAGCAGGGCATACGGTAGGCAACCGGGTTGTTGTTGGGGATGGCCCCCAGCATGTCGATGCAGCGGTCATAGGTTGATTTGGCTTTGGCAAAATCACTTTTCTGCAGCAGCGGGCAGGGATGGTCGATCGTGTGCACATCGATGGTCAGCCCTTCGTCCAGCCAGGGCGGCAGCAGGTCGTCGTCGGGGACAACGCGGTTGGTCATAATGCTGACCGGCGCCCGGCCGTCGATCTGCTTGAGCCGCTGCAGAATGGGTCGCAGGTAATTCTCGTACGTGGCCGACATCGCCTTGCCCGAATCACGCATGTCGTCGATGGCCAGGACAACCACGGCTTCCACAGCGTCATCACCCACCCATTGCGGCGTAATCAGCTTTGGAAATTCGTGTGAGACATAGTACGGACTGTCACTGCCAAGATACGTCAGCCGATTTCCGTCGCCCGCCACGGCCGGAACCGTCATATGCAGCAGACAGGTGACCAGAATTCCGCAGCGTGCAAACCACATCTGTCCAACTCCAGGATTCATAATGAACGATTACTGAAACCTTCAGATTACCCGAAACCTCGGCCTGATGCTCGCTCGAAACACACCTGCAGTCGCCACTCGTCCAGGGAAATTGTGTTGACCAGTGCTGTTCGCTCTCACAACGATTCCGGACTTTCGATCAGGAGTTGTCGGCGGGGCGGGAAGGCAGGTCACGTCCGCAGCATTCGTGTTCGGTGACTCGAATCAACGCGGTGCGAACGTCGCTGAGATCAGGCGTCCCGGTTGGCAGAACGCGATCCGGACAGCAATCAATGGCGTTTACTTCGTGAAGCCAATGTCAATCCTGCCTACCCTGAGACTTGACTGTCTGCAGCAACGTGATGCCGGTGTCATGATACCGCTGTATCGTTTGAGTCTGAATTTGTCCTGTATGTGTATGTGTGTAAACAGCAGCAACCAGAACAAGTGCGACAAAACTACGTCATTCGCAGGGAAATCCTCCGGGCGCCAGAAAAAGCATCCGACAGCTCGACGACAGTAAACTCCAAGTTAGCTATAAAGTCGGTGGCCGAATGGAAACAGGATTAAACGATGCGTCAGTTCGCACACACCTAAAAACACGTTGGATATGAAGAAACCAGGTCCGGTACTCATGGCAGCCACCCGTTGTCTCAGTGGCTGCGTGTTTGGTGCACTGTGCGGATGGGGATTCGCGTTTGAGTTTCTGAAATCCCCCAGGGACGAACTGCTTGCCGTCTTGATCCTCGCAGGGGGATTCGGGCTGATCGCCCTGGTATCTACGGAATCCTCATGGCGTAACCTTAAAGAATGGCTGGAAGACCTCCTCTGTTGGCGCCCCTGGTAGAATGTTGAAAAAACGACAGAACAATCTGCTTCACGGTAGCCCAAAGCCGAATGTTATGTTTACCACTCCAACGTGATCTCACTGTCACCATCATGCAACTCGACAGGCCGGATATTGAACCTAACCGCCTGGAGTGGATCAGATTTTTTGAAGCGCCGTGCGATTGCCGGCATGCGAGGCGGGAGTGAGTTCGGAACAACGGCTGGTAGGGTTTTAGAGGCCGGCCTGATTGCAGACGCTGTGCGGATCATGCGTGCGTTGACTGTCGCAGGCGCTCTGACACCGTTGCCGGTCCATCGTCTGCCGGGACGAATTCCTGACACACATCGCCAAAGAATTTGCGGTGTTTTGGCGGGGTCATGCATTCTGAGTGAAACACACATCGCGTGTGTCTGTTTCCACGGTTCACTCAGGGATGTACTCAGATGACACCATGGCAAAAACGCGTTACCGCACTGACTCGTCGTATGGCCGACGATATAAAACGGCATAACTACTTACAGAAGACGATTGACAGCGACACGTATCACGTGGGCCGATTCGCTCAGTTTCCGGGCATGTCACCCGAACAGGAGCAAGGTTGCACCGGAGTTGTTTGAACGAAAGCACACCCTGTTCTGATGTGCTTCAAACGAGTACCGACATTCATGTAAAATCCATCCGCACTTTGCACCCACTGTTCAATATATTTTTTACACATCGCTCGTCGCCTACAAGACACAAGAAACTTCGGGATTCACTGGTGACCTCACAAGACCGACGATAAGATGTTAGGCATGGTCCGACTTCCCAAATCACCTCGACCAGGACTGACACTTCGCAGCGTGTGCAGCGTGCTTACACTCCTTGTGTATACCACGGTGGCAACTGGTGTGCCGATGGGAGGTCACCGGAACAGTCAGAACACTGCGTGCAGGTGCAGTCAGGACGTCCGAAAATCAACAGCGTGCTGCTGCAGAACGGTTTCCGTCGTACCCGACAGCAACGACACGGATCGGGTCGTCCGCACCGGCCGATCCAGTTTTAAGCAAAACGCGGCGAGGTCTCATACCAGCAAGCAGCGAGCGGTAAAAAACACGTGTTGTTCGTCGAAGATTGCAAAATCCCGGCCCGCGAACAACAGATCGTGTTGTCAGTCCGGCGGCCGGCGGGATGATACGTCGGCGGGCAGGCAGGTCATAGATTCTGACGGCGACTGTCGCCAACCACATGCAGGCCAGTTCGGCGTTCCCGCCGTTGTTAATGCGTGCAACTGCGGAAATGACGCTGCAGTTGGATTTTACTGCAATACCGATCCACGACTGCCGGTAGAATCTGTGAACATTCTTCCCGGCGTGAATTGGCAGACCAAATTTAAAATCACCTGCCAAATCCTTCCCCATCATATCACTACTCCTGAAACTCCTCCTCCGGAAGTGTCAGTCGCCTGATTCGACTGAATGTACCGAACGGACAGGACAACGCCCTGCTCAGTATCGGTCTTTTGCACTTTCTGAGTCCCTCAGATGAGGATTTTCGACAGATGCGTTTCCTGCCAAATTTCCGCGCCCGAAGTGCGCATGGCTTCACGTTAATCGAACTGCTTGTGGTCATCGCGATTATCGCAATCCTGATTTCTCTGCTGTTACCGGCTGTTCAGCAGGCTCGCGCTGCAGCGCGCCGGATCCAGTGCCGCAACAATCTCAAACAAATCGGGTTGGCACTGCACAACTACCAGTCCGCCATGAACGTTTTTCCACCAGGGAGGCTCGATTTTCCCTATGTCTATTCGCCTCAGGCCTACCTGCTTCCGCACCTGGAACAGGCCAACCTCGAGGATCTGATTGACTATGATGTCAATTTCTTTGGCGCCGACGCACCAACATGGGGCAATGCAGTACCGGCGAGAATATCGGTTTCGATTTACACGTGCCCTAGTGACCAAAATGGTGTACCGGGTTCTGAGTTTGGAGCCACAAGCTACGTGGGTAACGTTGGTACCGGACTGATAGACAATGGTCGTCTGACAACGTTCGGAGTCTCAGGCCCACTTCCGGACGGAGTTTTCTTTGAAGGCTCGAAGACAAAATTCCGGGACATCAGGGATGGAAGTTCAAATACCGTTGCGTTCAGCGAGATACTGCTGGGAAGTGGTGTTGCTTCGCCGTCGGGTAGCCCTCCGAACGACGCACAACGGGAACTGCTGCTGCTTCCGGGCGGTCCGCCCACAACGGAGGCAGCCTGCACACCCGGCGGTGGTGGAACCTGGTGGGCTAATCGCGGCGTCCGCTGGATGCAGGGATCCTACGGATACGCTCTCTACAACCATTTCTACGGTCCCAACTCTTCGACATATGACTGCAACAATCAATTTCGGACACATGCACTGACATCGGCGCGGAGTGCCCACTCCGGCGGAGTCACCGTGCTGTTGTGTGACGGCAGTGTTCGCTTTATCGGCGAGAACATCGACCTCGACACCTGGCGAGGCCTGGCAACTCGCAGTGGCGGGGAGATCCTCGGCGAATACTGACGGAAATCCCGTCACAGTTTGCATGTTTTCATCCGCGTTCCGGTTTGGCGACATACCGGTTTCGCGGGATGAAACAGGCGTTTCATTGCTGCAAATCGTGGTGACGTGCTGTAAACACCAAAAGGGAAAATCCAATGATTCGGAACTGTTTGATACTTCTGCTGGTGTCTGCTTCATCAGTGCTGGCTCATGATACATGGGTTGAAACCAACACGAATCTGATCCGTACCGGCGATGCCGTCTACGTCGACCTGAAGCTCGGTAACCATGGCAACGACCATCGTGATTTCAAACTGGCCAGCAAAGTCGGCTTACAGGGCTGCACACTCAATGTACTAAGCCCGGATGGAAAAAGTTACGATCTCAAGACTGAACTCTTCGATACGGGTTACGCTCCCAAAGAAGGATACTGGACGGCAAAGTTCGTTCCGGCACACCCAGGCTTGTACATGGTCGCTCATCAGCTGGATCGTGTTGTCAGTTACGCGCCCATCCGATCGATCAAGAGCGCAAAAACATTTTTCGTCGTGAGTCCGTCTCTGGACAGAGTCCCAATAGACAATCCAGGCTTCGATCAGGTACTGGGTCATTCACTGGAGATTGTCCCGGTGGCCAGCCCGGTGACGCCGATGGGCCCCGGTCAACCAATCACCGTTCAATTGTTTTACAACGGAAAGCCGATGGCCAATGCCCGCGTTTCTTTTATCCCAAACGGACACCAGCTGAAGAAAGATTTTGATCCCGATTACGAACGAAAAACGGACATTGAGGGCCTGGCAACTTTTACTCCCAGAGCCGGAAACGCCTATCTTGTCGTAGCACACCACAAGGAGCCGGATGAAGCGGGCGAGAACTACGAAAGTACAAAGTATTCTGCCACGCTGACTGTTCTTGTGCCGGAGATCTGCCCCTGTTGTGGCGAGTAGCATAATCATCCGGCGAGAATTACGGGTTGCTGAAAATCGCAGGTCATTATCACGTCTGCCCCCCCCCGTGGACAGGCACCTGCAACACGCAACTCAGCCGAATTCTCGTGTTGTGCCGATCAACTCCGGGACCAGTCTGCGAGCTTTTTCGGTACACCAAACGTTAAACATCAGGGGTGTTGATACTCGAGTTCGCTTGGCGATTCATTGTCAGTTTGCAAATCCCTGGCAGGTAGACTCTCCACGTTCAGCTACCCTTCCGCAGTTACCCTGATCTCGTACTTGATCGATCGAAATAACAATTGGTATTGTACCGTGCTGAGAACTTCGTTCTGGTACAGGGGACTTTGAGCCCACAACTCACACGCCGTCCCCGGCGTATCCAAACGGATGCACCGCGGGTCGCGCGGGGTCTAAAATCAACGTCATTCGCCGCGGCCCGGTGTACGACAGCTTTATCGATGCGCGAAACCTGCCTGCAGCAGGTGCAATCCACAGTTTAGACGCTTCGACGACAATCATCGGAGCAGAACTTTTCTGCAACAGGTGTTTTTATGGCCGGAAAACAAAACGACATCTCTCACCAGACCGCCCTTGACCTTTTGCAGGACGGCAACGCCAGATACATGGCGGACCGGACAAGTCGCCCCAACGCCACACCCAGACGGCGTTTGGAGACGGGAAGCGGACAATGGCCTTTTGCCATTGTGCTGACCTGTGCCGATTCGCGAGTCACACCCGAATTGGTTTTTGATCAGGGAATCGGTGATATCTTCGTCGCGCGTGTGGCCGGAAACGTAGCCACGAGTGAAGTCATCGGCAGTATTCAGTACGCAGTGCAGTACATTCATACTGAATTAGTCGTCGTGCTGGGGCATGAAAGCTGTGGGGCGGTGGATGCGGCCATCAGTCCACCAGACGACGCTCCCCAGGAACTGGGCCATCTGGTTGGGCAGATACAGAATGCCATCGGTCAGGAACAAACGCTTCAGAAGGCTGTAGAAAAAAATGCGAAGACTCAGGCCACGGAACTAAGCAAAGCACTGACCGGAACTTCGATGTCACACGCAAAGGTCTGCGCGGCAACATACGGTTTGAGTAGCGGGGAAGTGACTTGGCTTTGAGTCGGTCAGCGCCAACCGCCCTCCCCACACAGGTTGATGTCCAGTATGACGATCCGGAACCATGAAATTCGCAGCAGTCTGTGCGGGTTTATCCGCGATGGTTTCGTGCTAAATCAAAGTTATGCGGACATCAACAACGCGTGAGAATCAATGCCAATGGATGATACAGGCACACCTTCCGGGCCGATATTGATCCGCCATGAGGGCCACACTCCGCGCGAGCGCAGCACTTGCGGCTGGCGTGACCGACTGATCAGCCACGAAGACGTTGCGACATCACCAGTGGCCTGGGCACATGCTGTGGATATCGACGGAGCCAAACTCCACTTTCACAAGCGTTCCACAGAACTCTATTACGTTCTCGACGGCAGTGGCAGCGTCATCCTTGATGGCGTCGAGCAACTCGTTTCCAGGGGGTCTCTCGTTCACATTCCTCCAAATGTTGTTCACGGTGCCCGTGGACGGATGCGTGTACTCGTCGTTGGTGTTCCGGACATTGCGGATGACGACTACTTCGAGGTGGCGCAACAATGAGGACACACAGCTCAACGCCCGAGCCAGGCACTTTTATTATCCGCCCCGAGTGTTGTCAGATGTTCTGCATCTAGTGTGAATTCAGAAGGACGCCTAACAATACAATCCACCGGAGTTGCCGTCCGGTCCAAGTTGGAAATCAACGCCGCTGGTGGCAACCCGATCTTTGTGGTCGTTATGTTGCAAGGCCGGTTGAGGTGCAACGTGAAACAGTCGCTCACCCTTACCACGCTTCTGTTGCTCGGAATTTCACTGATTCGACCGATCTATTTGCGCGAGCAGTCTCTGCAGCATGCGCCGACCATGATCGCGATCATTGCCCTCTGGGCTGACTCACGTAACAACTGGATATCGGGCCGATCGTTCATCTGTTTCGTAATGTTCCTGTGGCTCCACATAATCGGTGCAAGATACATTTACTCGTTCGTACCGTACGACAAATGGGCGGCCATACTCACCGGATCCACCGTGTCAGATTGGTTTGGCTGGAATCGGAACCATTTCGATCGACTCGTCCATTTCCTGTTTGGTGTTCTATTCGTTATCCCGGCCACGGAACTTGCCGAACGCTACGGAAATCTCTCATGGAAATGGTCACTTGGCTTCTCAGTGCTTGTGGTTCTGTCGCTCAGCGCACTGTATGAAGTCATTGAATGGCTGTTAACGATCGTTATGACTCCTCGTTACGCGGAAGCGTACAATGGCCAGCAAGGTGACATATGGGACGCACAAAAAGACATGGCCCTCGCATTGGCTGGTTCAGCTGCCATGATGACTGTCCTGCTGATATTCCGCACACGAAAAGCAACATAACACCAGTGGATCAGAAACTTGTGAAGCGCAGCCGAAACGAGTTCTCCTCTTTTGTTCATTAAGCCCGGCAAAGATCTGAGGGCTTTTTTGTGCGCCGAACGTCGAACAGCGGCCGGAACTGAGCCGATGCTGGTGGTTGTGAACGCGTCATCAGTCGGAATGGTTGAATTCCGAGCTTGATGTTGCTGTTAAGAAGGCTGTTTTCAGATAGAGATCGTATGAAGTCAGGGAGTGTCGGTCCCGCGTTTCAATCTGAAGCGAACTCTCCGAATTTGGCGATTCGTCAATCGAATCAGACAGCCCCAAATCCGCCGACGCGCCCGTAAGTTCCTCCTCAATATTTGATCAAAACACTGACCTGGAACTTACTGAATCAGGCTTAGAAACTACCTCCCGCCTTCTTTGACCCATTCTTCGTTGAACCACACGTGTTTGATGGTCTCGTTGGGTTTAGGCGTGTAGGTGTAGGTGACGTGGATCATACCGTCGCGGGTCTGGATAACGGTGGGGTACGAGGCATGGGGATTGTCATCGGGGGGCGTGTGATTGTCTTCGATGTTGCGGTGCCATTTCCACGTGGCTCCCTCATTGTCGGAGATGTAAGCGGTTAACCGGGAGCGTCCATGGCGTCCGTCCCGTCCGTCGAGATCGTTGCACACAAGAATCCAGTGACCGTTGTGGAGCTTAGTGACCGACACACTCGACTCAGGATTGCGAATTTTCAGGTCGTGGAAGTTGCCCCAGGTCTGACCGCCGTCCGTGGATTCCGCAGCACGGATGTAACGAAGCGGGCCTTTATCGCGGCCGTAGGCCACGATCGTACCGTCCTTTTTCCGGATGAATGCGGGCTGGATCAGTCCGTAGTCAGCCATGGGCTCGCCATATTCCCACGTCTTGCCACCGTCTTCAGTGAAGCACGACAAAGAAGTGCAGTACACGTCCGAGTAAAGCCCGATCATCATGCGGTTGTCCGAGAGCATGATGGGCTGGCACCGGGGCATCCAGGTGAGCATGCCGGTGAGGCGTCCCCAGACACGATCCTGCCAGTCGGCCATATAGGTTTCGTCAATCCGCGCCATACGTACTCCGTGTTCCAGGCGTTTGCGGTACTTCTCTTCGAAATCGAACATCGTATCGAACTTCTCATCCACTCCTGCGGAGATCCTGTCCATCACGGTCACAAGATTCTTCGGCTGGCACATGATCGTGTCGTTCCATTCCCATGTGGGTGGTCCGTCGGCCTCGTAGGCGGTCGCGGTTCGGTATTGCAGCAGGTAGGTTTCCCGGGTGTTGGCCAGGGAGGAAATCCACCAGAGGTAGAGCCTGCCGGCGGGGTCGATGTAGAGAACGGGGTTCTGGTCCGGAAGATTCTGATTGTCTGCCATGACGAACGGCTTGCTCCACTTGGCTGCGCCTTTGCGCTTCCGCGCACCGCTGATGACGAGAGTGTCGTCCGTTTTCTCTCCCCGACCGTGGAACCAGGTGATGAGCAGATCGCCTTTAGGAGTTTCCACAAGACTCGAACTGTGGTTGTGCATCGGCTCCGGCGGAAACACGACTTCGTCGAAGAAGACAGGGTCAGCAGACGCGATGAGTGTCAAAAACAGCACTGGATTCATTCGAAGGACTCCCGTGTGCACACCGTCATACAGAGGAATTCAAACCCGCGACAAATACGTATGACCGTACTTTACGTTTCTGAATACGAGGGAGTCCAGGTACGGACCATGGGGACCGTTGCCGGAATTGTCCCGTACGTGTTGTGGAATGCTTCGCCGCTGTTTAAGAAGCGTGTTTCCGCAGGTAGATCGCATGGAGTCGGGGGGTGTCCAGTCCGCGTGTCAATTCGAAGCGAACTCGAAGCGGACTCTCCAGATCCGGCAGGTGCGTTCGGTGAGTGGTCCACTCCAAAGGAATATCATAACCGTCCTTCTCAATCGGCACTGCCTCTGCCGTCGTGAACCCCTCGATCGGTTGATTATCCGATGCAGACACCAACTGAGCGGTCAGGCGTCCGCCTTTGGAAAGTCCGCTGACATTCACCACAAGCTGATATGGTCGCCATCCTTCCCTGGGTGGGTCTAACCCAATCGAGGTTACCTCGCCCGTTTGTGTTTCCGGATTGAGCTGAACACCGTACATTCGGTGACGTCCGACTTTGGCGAGTCCGACGCCGCCTTCACAGTCGTAGTAGATCCACCATTCGTTTCCCACTTCCAGAAAGCTGCCAATGTTGACACTCTCACGATCCCAGGATTGAGGGTTGGGAGCCAGATGAGTCCGCCGGGAGTTCCACAATCCAAAGCTGATATTTTCTTTCTCCTCAGGCTCAACCACCCACCCGGTAAAACGCATACGATATCCCCTGTCCTCTGCTTCATGGTGGCCGACGAAAGCCCACCAATAATCCGACTCATGGAGGACCACGGCGGCACCGTGCAGGGTACTGTTGCGTGGCGTCGTATCGAAAGCATAGTGCCGGGCGTTATGAGGCGCCCGAACGAAGCGTAAGCCGTCCGGCGAAGTGGCCACATCCACGATGAAACCGTGCGGGCCCTGCGTGTGCAAAAATAACACATAGCGACGATCGGAAGGGGCAGCTTCGTCGCGGACAATGTTCAGAGGTAACTGGTATTCGTTACAGTTGGGTCCCGGCTGAAGTGAGAAGCAGATATTACCTGGCCTGCCTGCGAACTGAGCCACGCCGAGGTCAGGTTTTTTCCAGTGAATTCCATCAGGTGATTCGGCATAGCCTGCCCTGCCCTGCTGCAGCCGGAATGCATATCCGCCATACCACATTCGGAATCGCCCGTGTTCCTTGCGCACCGCCATCTGGCCAAGACAGCCTGCGTCCCAGCTTCCTGGCTCGCCTGGTTCGAGCACGGGTGTTTTGGGATCCACCTTCCAGTCCGTTCCGTTTCGGGAAAAGGCGCGATAAATCCCAAACGTGGTTCTGCCGATGTCCTGACTGAATTCGTTGACCCCCATAAAGTACATGTGGAAGCCCTGCTCATCACGGACCACACTGACGGCTGATGCTCCGGAATGCCGGTCTGAAGGATCCGGAACGTCGGCCTCATTCAACACAGGCTGGTCTTCGAAACGAGTCAGGGTGTATTCGACCTTTTGAGTACCGTTCAATTCCCAGTCCAGGTCCAGAAGAACCGGTAATGATCTGCGCCGGGTGGCCATTGGTTCCTGTGAGATTTTAAAGTGGTCGATGTCAATGATCTGCCCCGGATGGCGACTCTCGATGAATACGTAATCTTTCTGTCCTGGAGTCTCCGGAACCAGTTGCTGAATGGATCCGTGTCGGTTGTTTTGGTTCGCTGCATTTTTTTTGCGTTGAGCGGCAGTGATCGGCTGCTGCAAATCCAGCACATGTTGACCGTCACAGTAAACCTGAGCCGGGCCTTCCGCGTTGGAAATTTTCAGAACAAATGTATGCCAGTCACGGTGATCCAGACCTGCGATCGGAACTCGCTCTTCCCAGGGGGCGGCTGCATTGACGAGGAGATTCCACCCGGTGATTCCAAACGAGATCCCTTGTGTCGGACAGGCTCCCAGACTAAAGGCCCAGGTCCCCAGATTTTCACTCTTTATCCCCAGTGTGAACAACGTGCGGCCCGCTTCTCCGGAACACAGAATTTTAACCTGCAGAAAAACGGGACGGTCGTCCAGAGTTGAGACGGGTTGCTGACAACGCGAATAGAGGGCGTCGAGACTCGTTGTCAGCCGATGAAACGCAGGGAACTCCTGGTGTTCAAACGGATTGGTTTGCCAGTCACTCCAGATGTTTGTGAAGGAACTTCGGTCGTTCGCCGTTCCATACGGCTGCAGTCCACGGGTTGTTGTCACAGCCAGCTTCTTCGGATTAGCTGACTGTGACGTTCCGGACAGTGCAGGCAATGCTGCCGCTGCTTTTACAAATTCTCTGCGACTGAAGGAGGCCATATCAGAATCCTTAACCTGTTCAACTCGTTGGTTGAAGTAATAACACATGCCGGAGGAGATTATAGTATTTCGGCTTCCCATAGTGACAAAACGCAGATCGAATTCACGCGTCTAACGTTCCATGAAATTCCAAGCAGCCAGGAACGCTTTATCCACGATAGCTTTGTGATAAATCAATGGCGCTGGTGGTATTGCTGTTTCTTCACCGGCATATTTCATGTTGCCTCAACGATACCTGACAAGAAGAAGCAGCTTCATTCGTTTTTTTGATCAGCGATGAATCCGGATAGCTGTTAACCGGTGCTCGGAGCCGTTCCGGGGATTAACGGCTTCTGGATGCCTGGCTCAGCGTCATCGGTCGGTTGACGTTCGCTGTGGGCGGGTTCGACCAACTCACGGTGGTGATCGGCGCATTCTGCACCTTCCCCGGCTGCTTTCCCACTGTCGATTACCCGCCTGCAGTTGCCGTGGTCGGGTCCTTGTTCGATCGTAATTACAGTTGTTATTCTGACTTGCTTAGATCTTCGTTCTCGTACAGGGAACCTGTACTCCACCAACTTAAGCCCTGCAGACACTCCGCAGCCGTGACACCCCGGCGGCAGTCAACCCGGTCTCTGGTGCCGGTAAATCGTTCGTCACCCTGCAATGAAGCTCGATGACTGACTCAAAGGGATGAAGAGGAAATCATGAAATTCATCACGTCATTCGCATTGCTGTGTGCCGTTTCGTGTCTTACGTATGCGTCCGATGCGTGGAAGGAGTATGCGGGTGAACCCGGAGCGAGCAGATGGCGTTGCCATGTTGTTCAACCCGACCCGGAAGATCACGGTCCTGACGGAATCAACATTCACGACTGGGACGGCGATGGTGATCTGGATCTGTTTGTAAACTACGAAGAAGGCAGCTACAGCCGCCTCTACTTCAATCCCGGAGGTGACACGGTACGTGACATCTGGTCGGAGTATACGGAATTGAAACACGGCCAGTGTGAAGATTCAGGTATGGGCGATCTCGATAACGATGGTGATATCGACTACGTCGCCAACGGCGGCTGGGTCTATTTCAATCCAGGCAGATCCGAGGTACATGATCCGTCGAAATGGACAAAAATGACCCTATTCGATTATGAACGACGAGTTCCCACCGTGGCGGATCTTGACCAGGACGGTCTCAATGACCTGATTGTTGGTGCCCAGGAGTGGTACAAACAGCCGGAAAAGGACAAACACCATGCAGAGAACTGGGTCAGGTACACGATCGGCAGTAATCGATGGCCCATGAACTGCATCATGACAGACGTCAATGCAGACGGTTACACCGATATGGTTGTGCCGGACCGCGGAGTGGAAATCTGCTGGTACGTGAATCCCGGTATCGAAAAAGTCACGCAGACATGGGAACGCCGGACCCTTCACAGGCATCACGAACCCATGTTCATGCTGGTCACTGATGTCAATGACGACGAACTTCACGATTTCGTGATCACCGGCGGCAGCAAAGGCGCACTGGCCAAGAAGCTCATTGTGCTGCTGCGCAGCAACAAACAAGGCACTCCTACCTTCAGGGAGATACTGATCGATCAGCCGTCCGGGAGCTTTCCCAAAGGCGTGGCGGTGATGGATCTGAATGACGATCCAAACAGGAACGAAATTCTGGTCATTCCGAAGCAGGGCGATATCTGGACAGCCACCTCTACCGGTGACCCCGCACAGGGAGGGAACTGGAACACCACTGTTCTCGATATGCCAGGATCGGAGACCCGCAGGAAGATGGACAATGCCTGGCTCGGCGATCTCGACGGGGATGGCGACCTGGATGTGATCACAACCGAGGAAAACGGTGGCTGGGGAGTCATTTGGTTTGAGAACCCCTCAACAAACAAAGCCCAAAACCAAAGTGCACCCGACAGGAATTAGTCGAGCCTGTTTCCTTTCGGGGATTCACGACCATCCGGGGTTCATTTGATCCTGGTGAATACCGGAGCTCACTCGACGTCAAGGCTTCGGAAAATCTTCTGCTATTCATTCCACTCGACGAACACAACGGTCTTCATATTCAGAGCAGTTCGGCGATTGGTCGTGCGTCGTTTGCAACATAAAGCAGGGGACGACGGTCGGGCCCGACATATGCTGCCTGATGTGAAATGCCCAGCAACTGATAAAGGGTTGCCGCAATTTCGGGTGGCGAAATGGGTCGCGTCAGTACCTCACCTCCGATTTGGTCGGAAGCTCCGATGACCTGCCCGCTTCGAACACCACCACCTGCCAGGGCGACACTGAAGACCTGTGGCCAGTGATCTCGACCGACGGCGGGATTAATTTGTGGTGTACGGCCGAATTCGGTCATCCAGAGCACCAGAGTTTCGTCGAGCAGACCACGTTGCTCAAGATCATCGAGCAGGGCGCAGAATGCACTTTCTGTTTTTGGCAGACGACTGGTGAGTGCCGGGAAAATATTTCCATGGTGGTCCCAGCCTGACTGACCGATGGTGACGACGCGAACGCCGGCTTCGATCAACCGACGGGCAATAAGAAAACAGGCCGAAGCTTTGTCTTTTGCGTTGTACCGGTCGCGCACACTTTGCGGCTCCTTGTCGATGTCAAACGCATCAGCGGCTACGTTCGAACGAATCAGATCGACAGCCTCGTCTGTATAGCGATCATACAGCCTGAACTCATCAAGTTGTGTGAGACGCCCACTGGTGGACGAGAGGCCGTTAAACCGCGTTCGTAGAGACGTACGCTGCTCCAGGCGTTTCGACGGCACCTGATTCGGCATCAAAGAATCCCAGTCATAGCTGTAATATGGCCCGTCACCTTGCGGGAGAAAACCGGTCGCATACAGTCCTTCCCGACTCGTAAAGGTCCCGCGATATTCAAGCACAACGTAGGGAGGAATTTTCGCACGTGGTCCGAGTTCGTGAACCACGACAGAGGCAAGGTCGGGATGATCTGTCGGCTTGCGAACCGGAGAGACAGGCTGGCGAAACGTCAGCATCTGACGCGTACCGCGTTCGTGTGCGTTTTCTCGATGAGTCACTGATCGCAGAACCGCCAGACGGTCCATCCGCTGCGCGATACCAGGCAGGAGTGAGCAAACATGAGTGCCGGGCAGAGTGGTCGAAATCGGTTGAAACGGTCCGCGAATTTCTACCGGTGCATTCGGTTTCATATCAAATGTGTCGTGGTGTGACACACCGCCCTGCAGCCAGACCATGATGACCGATTTTGCTCTGGGTGCCGGAGAACCGGTGGTGGCTGATGCCGGACGACTCAGCAGATTCGCGAGACTGGTCCCCAGACCAGGAAGTACGCCGGACTGCAGGAAGCCGCGACGCGACGGTATAACGGATGTTTCTGCTGAGCTGGAAGATCGGAATCGATGACAAAGACTGCTCATGACAACACCACACATCAGATGACGGATCATGAACCGGAATTTGATTCTGAACGAAACTCCGTCCGCCCCGAGGCCAACTGTTAGACAAGCTCCGAAATCGGTTGCGTATGGTTGTCCACCAGATACTGCGGACGTCCGGAAAGGTCCGTGACTGTCGTATTCATGGCGTTAATGCCGACGTTATGGTAGAGCGTCGAAAAGATTTCCTGGAATGTGACCGGACGACTGGCAGCCTCTCCTCCGATGCGATCCGTGGTACCGATCGCCTGTCCGGTACGCATGCCGCCACCGGCCATCAGAGCGCAGGACACGTTCGGCCAGTGATCCCTGCCTCCACGATCATTGATCTTTGGTGTGCGTCCGAACTCACCCCACACGATCACGGAAACATCGTTCGCCATTCCGCGATCATGAAGGTCCTGAACGAGGGCTGTCACCGACTTGTCAAGTCGCGGCAGGAAATTCCGCAGGGTCTCGAAATTCGACACTCGATCAAAATCGTGGTCCGAGTGGGTATCCCAGCGACCGAAACTGAGTGTCACGCAGCGAACGCCGGCCTCGACGAGCCGCCGGGCGACCAGAAAATGTTCGTTGTACAGGGGCGGTCCATCCACGATGTTGTCGAGAGAACCGCGTCCGTAGCGTTCACGCACCTGCGGATCCTCTCGCTCAAAATCCAGAGCATCGACAAGCTTGCTGGATGTCAGAACACCGAACGCCTGCTGACGAAAAGAATCAAATCCTTCCAGCACCGGTCCGGCATCAACCTCTCTGCGAAACTGATCAAAATTCGACACCAGCTGACGCCGGTCCCGCAGTCGCTCCAGCGGCATGTTGAGAACCATGTTCGATCGGGCGTTCCCTCGCAGTCGCATCGGACCGTGAGCCGGGCCGAGAAATCCGTACTGCCCCGCATCTGACCATGGTCCGTGTTTGGTGGTTCCCGCCAGACCGACAAAGGGCGGCACGCCCGGCTCCCGTATGCCCTGAATCTTCGACAGAGTGGATCCCATCGACGGCCAGTAATTCGAACTTGTGCGGCCCGTATGGCACTGATGGAGTACATGCGACGGCTGAGCGCCGACCACAGAACGAATGATGGCCAGCTTGTCCATCATTCCCGCCATCAGAGGCAGATGCTCACAGATCTCGATGCCTGATACGCTGGTCGAAATCGGATTGAACTCACCACGAACCTCTTTCGGTGCCTCCGTCTTCAGATCAAACAGATCCTGGTGCGATGGTCCCCCCGACAACAGAACCATGATGATCGCTTTTTTCGATCGACTGCCTGATGCCGCCTCCGCCGCGAGAAGCTGAGGCATTGACAGTCCGCCAAACCCCAGACCGCCAATCGTCAGGAACTCGCGCCGACTGATACCGTCGCAGAGGCCGTGAGTTCGTTTACTGACGAGAGAAAGCATCATTCTTACCTGTGATCGGGCGCAGTTATGAGATTACCAGTATATTCGATCAGTGGTGGTTCGGCCACCTAAATCCGACCCTTCTCCGCAGGATCGAATTCACAATGACAGCGATCAGTGCATGTGGTGACGAATGTGACAGGTGAGACTGTGCTTACGGGAGTGGTTCCCGGCACAACTCTCCGGATTGTTGATCTAAGCGTTCTACGTTGCGATTCTTCTGATCTGTCGTGCACGGATCCGCGGCACGATCTGCTCACCATCAATCAAATTCGGATGTTTGTCCCGCCCGCGTTCAGCAGGAGATTCACCGACCCACTGACTGTCACATCCCTTCAGGTCGATTCTCCCGTTGACTGGATCGATTGTCAGTGTGGTGAACAGTGGTTCCCGATAAGGACAGGCAGACGCCAGTTTTGGATAGGCAGCGTGAACTTCAGGACTGTAAGTCTGACGCCTGTATCTCCGTCCGACCCACACGTACGACGCTGAATTCAAGTGCAGGTACCCGATGTTTCCCTTACGGACGAGATGATCGATGTGAGAATGCCCGTTCACAGCCAGTAGAACGCGATCTGCCGCTGTGTTCAGGACATTCTGAATGTCATCGGCGTTATCGACGGCCCATGGACCGGCCAAAGGCTGATGACTTAAAACGAGGATCGGACCATCATGACTTTGGAGTGTGGTTTGCAGCCATGTCATCTGCGTCAGTCCGATGTGCGACGGATAGCCACTTATGTGATTTGGTGGTTTTTCGTTCCCGTCGAGTACGATCACACGCAGACCTCCAATGTCACGGTAGTAGTATCGTTCTTTCATTCCCCACGCTTCGAGTGTCTGGTCGTATGAATATCCACCATCGGCATCGTGATTTCCGAGCACGTGCATTGCGACAGGATGAGCATGATTGAAGGAGTCTGTGAGCGTCTGATTTTCTTTGGAGGGAACCGCAAAGTCACCCAGCTGAATGATCGCATCCGGCGGCTCTTTCTTCATTTCTTTCAGAAATTTTCCAAGACGTTCCGGACCATCGTGCATGGTGTCCTGATGCAGGTCGGTGATCATGCCAAGTCGAATTGGCGATGAAATATTCGACAGACGGGAACGAGCAGATTCGGAAACCAAAATTGATGTTGCGGCCCCCCCGACAGACTGCAAAAAACGACGACGAGTATTGAGGCCTGATAATGGATTTCTCAACAGGTGTTCAGTCACAACAATTGTCTTCAGGTACAGATGAACGGTTCTTTACGAGTAGAACGTCGGATTCTCTTAATCACTCACCACCAGCAGAGCCTCCGTAACGGGACCGTGCGAACGATCACCAACCACAACATGAGCAGTCACCAGATGTCGACAGTGCATCTGAGAAGGAGCATTTGCCGGGATATGTGTTTTGAAGGTCAGTTCACCTGTGGCACCTGGCGCCAATCTAATCTGAGCCTGTTCCGGGTGAGTTACAATCGGGAGCGCGCTGCTGAGGTGTGCCGAAAACATCGCTTCTTTTTCGAATGAGTTACGCAACTCAAGAGTGTACTCGACCTCGCTGCCGGGACTCACACGAGACTGATACGGCAACAACCGTGCCCAGAAGAGATCCACGCCGAGTTCTTCCGGCGGCGGAAGGAGGTCTCTCCAGACAGCTTCCTTACGCTCCACGTATTCACGATGGGACTGGAACGCCTCTTCAGGAATTTCGTAGTACGGCCCGTGACCGGGACAAAGCAGATCCGGATGCAAACGCTCAAATTCATCGGCACACTTGCGATGCATGGCAAACGTCAGTGAGTTGCGGAGAACAGAATTAACCATCCACTCCTTCTGTTTCTCAGGCAGGTAACGTTTGAGAGGATACGTGCTGTCGCCG
The DNA here is from genome assembly GCA_022447225.1 of Fuerstiella sp. NCBI lineage: Bacteria > Pseudomonadati > Planctomycetota > Planctomycetia > Planctomycetales > Planctomycetaceae > Fuerstiella > Fuerstiella sp. Next base: position 355,393 of record JAKVAZ010000008.1, read on the forward strand.
GAGAACAACACACGCCGACCGTCGATGTCCGCAGAGATCGCAGCGTGGAATTCGGTCTGACCAGGATAAAAGACGATCTCGAATGGAATTCCCTCCCACTCAAAACGTTCGCCATCCTGGAACCGTCGATCGACACGTACCGCTGGCTGCATGATACAGGGAGTGTTCCAGCGTTCCGGTGCCTCGATTACCTTGGCAACGTGCTCCAGAGTCCAGCATTTCGTGCCATGATGCTTCTGGAGATAGGGAATGCCGCAAACGTGATCATCATGAATGTGAGTGGCAATCACCACGTCGAATTTACGAATGCCCCAGCGTTCGCAGAGTTCGTCCAGATGGTGCTCGGTGAAACGCAGTTGAGCAAAGGGTTCGGGAGAATGCAGGCCGGTGAGAAAGATTCCGGCTGAGAAATACGGATAGTCGATGAACAGCGCTTTACCGCTGTCCGATTTAATCACATAAAAATTGGAGCAGGTGTGCTCAGTCCCCCAAAGTAAGTGCGGACTAATCTGCTCAAGCTGAATCTCATGCGGGAACCGATTCCCAGGCGGAGCCCCCACGCGATCACGCATGAGATTAAGCAAAGCGTGAAGTCGCTGGTCAAGTCGGTCGATGCATTCGTTGGGAGATTCAATGATCGGTCCGTGTGACGGAAGCGCCAGAGAGACATTTTTCTTTCTGAGTGCCGTGATCGATTGAGCGGTCAACGTGACACCGATGAGATCTCCATACTCGTATTCCATCGCGTGGAGCTGGTAAAGCTTCCCGTCGTCGTGCATCAGATCTCCGGTAAACGCGATCGTCTGTCGGTTCATCAGGGTCACAATCAGGCTGACACTGCCGTACGTGTGGCCTGGCGTGGGCAGGATGAACAACGAGTAGGGCCCCCATTCGAAGCGTTCGTAGTCTTCTAATGCTCTCGCGACGGGCAGATCTTCACCGATTGTGAAAAAAGTACTGCGGTCGTTGTAGTTGTCGAAGATTCGTTTTTGCTGCCAGTAATCGTGAGCACGATCGAAAAGATGGCGTTCGTACTGGGGGGCCGCCAAACGCGCCCCCTGCTGCAGCAGTCGGTTTGCCCCGAAACACTGATCACGATGATGGTGCGTAAACAGCACCCAATCGATCTGTTCCACACCGATCTGCGGGAGTTGATCGACGACAGCGCCGCTGCCGCAATCGATCAGGATCGCGCGATCACCATCTTGAAGAACGTAGACATTGCAGGTGTCGTCGAAGACGTACAGATCAGGAGCGATTTCGTTCAAGAGAGTGCTCTGTGCTAAGAGTGATAACGCTGCAACTGTCTTTGTTTACCCCACAGGGACCTGACTTCCGGGATGTCGGAAACACACCAGGAAAATTACTGAATGTCTTGTTCGACCGTACAACGGACTCATCGGCGGAACGTAATTCTGGATCAGTCGTCGATCGCCTGACCGACCAACAAACGAAATTTCCAGCCGGTCTCGTCATCGCTTTGTTCCCGTGTCTGCTTCATAATCACACCGATCGTTCCCTCTTTGGGATCCGCAAAATACTGTGTGTTGAAATAGCCGCCCCAGTCAAATGCACCAGGACTTCCCAGACCACCGGTAACCTGTCCCTGCTCGGTGACAACGCCAAAGGCAAGTCCGTAATACTTGTCGTCACTGCCAAAGATCGCCCCCGTCTGATCTCTCATCATGGTTTCTATTGTTGTGCGGCTGAGAACACGGACTCCGTTGAACTTTCCACCATTAAGATACATCTGCAGGAAGGTTGCGTAGTCCATGACCGTACTCGACAAACCGGCTCCACCCGAGAAAAACGTCCTGGCCCCTTTGATGGGGTAATCCGGATCGTAAAAGGTCACCGGATAGTGGCCCCACACCTGATTCTCCGGTTTTTGCAGACGGACCAGCCGGTGTGCTTTTTCGTCCGGCAAATAGAAGGCCGTGTCCTTCATGCCCAGTGGTTCAAACAAACGTTCTCTCAGGAACACATCGAAGGGCTGACCGGACACAATCTCGATGAAATAGCCTAAGACATCCAGTCCCTCGCTGTAGGTAAACCGCTCGCCTGGATGATGATGCAGAGGCAGGGTCGCCAGCTTCTTCACATTTTCGGCAATAGTCACAGGTTCTGTAGTGACCAGATCCGTGACACCGACTCTGGCATACATCTTTCGAAACCGCTCATCCCCGTCGAGCACGCCATAGCCGATCCCCGAAGTGTGGGTGAGCAGATGGCGAATCGTGATCGGTGTTTTGACCGATTCCGTTGTCCAGGTGACATCCTCCTCATTAAAAGTCTTCAGCACACCCGTGTCTGCGAATTCGGGAATGTATTTGGCAATGGGATCGTCCAGTTGAAAGTGTGCCTCTTCCCATAACATCATCACTGCCGTGGCAGTGATGGCTTTGCTCTGCGACGCAATCCGGAAGATGTCGTCTTTCTTCAGTGCCCGTCCGGCTTCGTTGTCCGCCATGCCGAACGCCTTGTGGTAGACGATTTTTCCGTGTCGCGCGACTAAGGCCACCACTCCGGGGACGTCACCTTCCTGAACGGCGTCCTCACAGATCCGGTCAATGCGTTCCAGACGTTCCGCCGACATTCCCACGTCACTCGGCAAACCGCCGGTCAGTGGTGCTGTCGCCGGCACAATCTGCCCGTGAGCGGGAATCGTCTGAGCGAACGCAATCGCGAACAACAAGACTGATCGAGCAGGTAATCGGAGCAGGATTCGATTCATAAGATCAGGCTTTCTCACAGAACAACATTCTGCACCGGGTTGGCAGCCGGCAATCTGTTCATCTCTGCGCATTCGGCCGGCAGTGATTGCAGTTAAGGAAGACATCGTACTCACGTGTCTTAGCGTCGCAGCAACACTGATTGACCATCGGTGTGTCTCAGCAAGGCATATCCTACGGATGCATTGAAGGGAGTTTCAACCAACACAACAGGTCGTAACCGGCAATGCCGTGAGTCACGATCATCAGGGCATCATCCAGGACAACTCACACTCTGTGCACAGATCAGCACTGTCTTTGCGACCTGGTTAAGACAGCACGGTGACATCTAATTTGGTGGTCCGTCATCGTGTCCTCAGGTCGACGACACCCAGCTGAACGTATGAACTGTACCTGAGGCAACCCGGCAGAATCCACAATTCCGGCTCGGCATCACCGGTACGTGCAGTGTCAAGTGCGGGCAATGGACTTATAGTCAGGGAGGCGGTTCCGAAGATCCGCCTTCATTCAAAGACACTCCCGGTGTTCACTCAGAAATGCACACAGTCAACCAACACCGGCTGTTTATTGTGCAGCGGACCACGAGAACAGCAGTCAACAACTTCACTGGTGACAACGCGAACAGCCCGCTAACAGCGGTCACGCCATCAATTTTCACATTTCAGAAAGAAAGCAACGATCACCATGAGCAACGAACATTCATCAAAACGTCTGAGTCGTCGTGACCTGCTGGCAGGTCTGGGTGCGGCCGCCGCCGGTGTCGCGGTGCTGGAGGAGGCAGTTGGCCAGGACAGGAACCCCGCGGCACAGGTCGCCGATCGCGCATCGGGTGTGAAGATTACAGGCATGCGCACACATCTTGTTCAGAATAAAGTCTACGTTGAAATTAAGACCAGCCGGGATGTCACCGGCTGGGGCGAAATAAGTGCCTTGGTTCCCTCCGCGGCCGAAGCCCTGGCCAGGCGAATGTTCGATCTGCTCGACGGAGAAAACCCGACTCGCATCGAATACCTGTGGCAAAAGTTATTTCGCGCCCATCGCGACATGCGCGGCGGGCCGTTTATGTGTCACACGATTGCCGGCATCGACATGGCTTTGTGGGACATCACCGGCAAACTGTGGGGCGTGCCCGTGCACCGTCTGCTGGGCGGACCATGCCGCGACAAGGTCAAAGTCTATCCCACGTCAAAATCACGCAAAGCTCCGCCGGCAGGCATTTACGATCACGCCGTCACGCCGCTGGAAATCGAGCGGATGATCAATCAGATCAGAATCGACCGCGAGCGTGTCGGCCCGGACGGCATCGTGATGTTCGATGCTCACTGCGCGATACCGCCCGCAGCCCTGATCCAGCTGGCGGCAGCAGTTAAAGCCTACGACGTACTGTTCATCGAAGAGGTGGCCGTGCCGGGAAATATCGAAGTGTTCAAGCGATTGAAAGCGGCCATTGATATCCCGCTGGCCACCGGCGAGCGGGACCGGACGATCTGGGAGTTCATCCCGTATCTTGACCAGCGGTGTATCGACGTGCTCCAGCCGGATGTGGCCCACTGCGGCGGCATCACGCAGATGAAAAAGATTGCCGTCCTCGCGGAGACCTATCATGTGCCACTGGCGCCTCACTGCACAACGTCGCCGCTGGGTGCGACCGCAAGTCTAAGTGTGGGTGCGTCCATCCCGTTTTTGTTGATCCACGAAACGGCACCGGGACTCCTCCGATGGGGCGAGCAGTTTATGAACCGGCCCTGGACCGTTGACGATGCAACCGCCTACGCCACATTACCCGAAGGTCCGGGCCTGGGTGTCACGATCGATCGCGACAGGATGGCCACCGCCGCCGCAGACCCCAACTACAAATGGCGCTGGCCAGGGGCGAAGCTCCCGGACGGCTCCGTGGCCGACTATTAAAAAAGATTGTCTGCGTTCAGTGATTCAGGTGAAGCATCGGCGACAGTCAGCCTGCATACAGAAACGGTGCCATTCACTGTATGATGCGGGAATGGGGTATGGGAGTTTGTCTCAATTCGTCTTTGTGTTGTGGGCAGGATCCTTTTACCCAGTATCAAAACAAATAGCCCCAGGTGAATATGATGACAGCGACCAGACTGACCGGAATGATTCTGATGTGTCAGATGATGCTGAGTTCGACGGCGATCAGCATCGAGGAGGCGAATCAGGTATCGGGTTCGCAAACGATCCTGGTTTCGGGAGATGAGGAACTCCATCAATTGTCGCAGAAAAAAGGAAGCGGCGTGACAGGAGGCCCCGGCACGAGCGTGGACGACGCCTATGTAATCCAGGACAGGAATTTCACGGTCAAGGATAACGGTGATCCGATCACGATTAAGAATACCAGACGCCATCTCAAAATCGTACGTGTGCAAATAACAGGATCCCGCGACCGAGCTGCCCAACTGGGCGGCCTTGTCATTGAAAACTGTCACAACGTGCATGTTCAGGATTCGCAGGTCACAGGCACCAAAGGAGTCTTCGTCAATAAGTCGAAACAGTTCGACATGACCGGGTGCCATTTTGAATCGAACATGCGGGTCTATGTGTATTACTCGAGTCATGGAACGTTTGTGCGGAATACGATCACCAGAAATCAGGAAAAAGGTTTGATACTGGCCAACAGCAGTCACATCGTGATCGAAGACAACGAGGTGCACAATAATGCTGCGGAGGGAATCGTGGCCTGGGGACACGGCGGTCTGAAAGAACCACTGCCGCCTTCTCCGACTCATCATATTACGATTCGCAACAATCGAGTCAGCGGAAACAACTGGCATGGAATTGGTACTGAGTTCGGACAGGATGCGGAAATCAGTGACAATGTGGTTCGGGATAACGGAGGCTACGGAATCAATGTGGGCAGCTGGTCACACCGCAATCATATTTTCGGGAATGTTGTTGAAGACACCGCCGGTCAGGGAATCATTGTTGAAACGTCCCAGGACAGCATTCTTGAAAACAATCAGGTTCGGCGCAGCGGAGATAACGGCATCTGGCTGATCAATTCCGCCGGGACCGTTATTCGTAACAACGAAATCTCCCATGCTTTTACCGGAATCAAAATCGAGTATTCAACGACCGGACGTCATGCTCTGAAAGTCCGTCAGAAACCCGACGGAACCCGCAACCGGTTCGAAAACAACAAGGTGGAACAATGTTTCACCGGCGCACAGATCTCTTCGTTAAAAAACATTTTCAGAGGGAATACATTCAGCAGGAATCGCGATGCCGTAGCCATTGGCGGCACCATGAACGTGTTTGAAGAAAACACGATTCGGAAAAGCGTAAACGGCCTGCTTAATTCCGGTAACAGTAACCGGATCGAGAACAACATATTCGACGGAGCAAGTAATGCCATCGTGATTAACAAAGGCAGCGGTAACCACATCCTGTCGAATCGGATCAGAGATGTTTGTTTTGACAACATTGAAGTCCGTACGAATGCCCGGCAGAACACGATTGCCGGCAACGACCTTCATGCAACAGCACCCGGTATTATGCTGAAGGGCAAAGACAACATTATCGAGAAGAATACGATTGTCAGTACCGGCTGGTTCTACAGCACGCCGGGAGCCATCGTGATCAACGGCGGAGTCAGCAATACGATCCGGCAGAATACTTTTGCGAAAAGTATGATTGGTATCACCTGCCTCAAAGGCAGCGGCAATAACATCACCCACAACATCTTCACTGAAAACGAAACAGCGATCTGGCTCAAACCCGACGTCACAGAGGACAACCTGATTCAGGATAATATATTCACACAGAACGATAACAATCTTATCGATACGCAGTCGCCTCCTGCATTTCGGACATGGTGATTCCGGCTGCACAATCGTTTCCCGGTCAGGATAGATGCCTGAACCGGCTTTTCTGTCAACTTTGCTGAATCATGTCAGGTATGACCTGCTGCGAAGAATTTTTGTCAGGGATCCATACATTCGGCTTTCATGAACCGACGATTAAGACAGAACACCGAAGGTGAAGGTGGCTGTCCCGCCAACAACAGATCATCGGCCGGTATCTGTTGCCGGATACTGATTTGCAAATGTCAGTGACGCCGGGATCGAGGGAGTCGCACCGGATTCGGAACAGACGAAAGACGCGACCTGGCCGGCCCACTCGTGCAGTTGCGGAAGCGGGACCTGGTTCAACATTCCAATGGCCACCGCCGCGCCGAACGCATCGCCGGCTCCAACAGTATCCACGACGGAAGCTGATTCGGCAGGGCGTTCACTAACCTGACCGGCGCTGTCGATGATGATGGAACCGGCCCTGCCCCGAGTCAGGACCGCCAGACGCAGTTTCCAGTGAGACATCAGTGTTCGTAACACCTCTGTCTCGTTTCCTGAACATTCCAACAGAGAACCGAGTACCGGTAGTTCTTCGTCATTGCATTTGAGCACACTGGCCAGTTCCAGTGACTGCAGAATCATTTGTTCGGACCAGTACGGGGGACGGAGATTGACGTCCAGAATTCGGATGCAGTCCTCGTGCGTCGATTTCAGAAAACGGGTGATCGTCTGTCGACTCAACTCGCTGCGCTGACACAACGTTCCAAAACTGACAGCCCGGGTCCGTCGGGCCAGCTCCGCGAGGGTCGGATTCCAGAGGAGGGCATCCCACGCCGTGTTCGGAGCAAATGTATACGTCGCCACTGCCGACTCATCCAGAGACACGTCCACACGTCCGGTAGGATCTTCGGTCTGAACCACACCTTCAATGTTGACACCGCGTTCTGTTAACCTTTGCAGTGCCTGACGTCCGGGATCGTCTCGTCCCACCGCGCTGACCATCCCGGCCGTGACACTGTTCGCTCCCAGCCTGGCAGCACAGCAGGCAAAATTGGCCGGAGCCCCGCCGAAACGCCGTCCGTCCGGAAAGACGTCCCACAGGATTTCTCCCAGGCCAATCACCAGCGGCGGAACAATGGAACTTAGAGATGAGCTCATCGATTTTCCGTCCGGAGCAGGAACAGCTCAAACAGCCTGCCCCGCAGCTAAAAGCCGATCAATGGTCGGTGCGGATGAATCAAACTGTCCTCCGGCCACCTCGCAGCTCGCAGAATGACCTGACAGATCCCAGGCAGTCTGCATTGTAGCTGAAACCGAACGACTCGCTCAGTGCTGGCCCGGAGCTGCAGGCGTCAGTTTAACAGCGGGTGCCAGGTCCCGATCCTGACCACCTGGAGTTTCGGGACTTTTCGGGAATCGGCATTGAAACAACAGGAATCTGCACGGCCAGGCACAGAAAATTTCTGCTCTGTTGCCCACACAGAACAAGGGCGTCTGTTCGGGCCTCATAATTTCTTCCACACGAGCACCACGACTCAGACCACATCAAACCAGCGGCACCCCTCGAGAACTCCGGATGTGGCCCGCTGTCTGGCAAGATACAGACGATCGTTCCAGCCATTCTGCCGATGTGTTTTTTTTACTGCGGACACCACGGAGGAAGCAGCATTGCCGACAACGATCGCACGGTAGCCTGCAGTGAGTGCCGCCAGATCGTTTCCCGAATCGCCGGCGAAAACCACGTGTTGTGGATCCATGCGACGGTGACGGATCCACCAGTCCAGCGCATAAGCCTTGGAAACTGAGGCAGGCAGCAGATCAATCAATCCGTTCCCGTTGAACGGATCCACGCTGGAAATGATACGACACGAGGCGGAAAGCGATTTCAGTATGGCTTCAATCCGGACCTGCAGTGCCTGCAGCCGGTCGGCGTCAACGTACAGACTGAGCTTGAATTCCCCCTGTTTTTCGGGTTCCTGCAGCCGCACTCCGGCCACAGAAGTCAGCCTGGTTCCCAGTTCGGACAGCGGTATACCAGACTGAATTTCCTGCAGGTGACTGAAATAACCTGACACCGGTACGAATTCCGAAGCCGAAATTCGCCGGAACATCGATGTTCCCACGTCAGCGATTAGCCAGTCGGGTGGAGGCAGCCGATGCTGCCTGATCGCGTCGAGCGTAAGAGCAAGATGTCGCCCCGTGACATACACCAAAGTCAGTGACTGTTGTCGAATCCGTTCGGACAGATGCATCAGATCGAATTGGTTCTGCGGTTCATCGGGAAGCGGGATCAGTGTCCCGTCAAGGTCCGTGGCCAGAACGGTGGGCCTGCAGGAATGCTGTTTGGGATTCGTCATGCCGCCCCCGCGTCAGCTCCGGTTCAGCCAAAGTATCTGATAGGGCTCCAGTTCAACCGGTTCGGACATCACATACGTTTCATCAGAAATTACGTCTCGAAAGAAGCGCCCCAGCCCGATCGTTCGCAGTCGATTTCCGTCGATCGTTCGGGACTGATCAGAAAAGCTGGCCAGTACGAGCAACCGATGACCATTAAAGATTCTCACATAACCCAGTACATGGTCATTACCGGTGGAAAACAGTTCCATCTGCTGTCCGGAAAATGCCGGCTGACCTTTGCGCAGACTGATCAGTCGCTGGGTCATTGTGAAAATCCGACCCCGAATGGACCCATTGCCTGACGCAATATGATCATCCAGTTCCTGCAGGTAACCCCACTGCATTTTCGGCCGATGAATCCAGCGTGTATCTCCGGATTTGGCAGGATCTTTCACAAATTCATAATCATTGAGCATGCCCCATTCTTCACCCAGATACAGCAAAGGAATACCGCCGATACTTAAGATCACACCGTGCAGCAGCATCATCCGTCGCACTGCCATTTCCCTTTTTTCTTCATCGTCCTCTTCAATCGCCTGCTCCAGTCCGGCCAGCGAAGCCATCGTACCGGAAATCCTCATGTCACCGGTATCCGCGTTTTCCTGAAACGGCACGCCACGGGCAAACGATCCAGGAAACTGTCCGGTGTAGAAACTGTTCAGAAACTGCCGATGGTCATAGCCGTTGATTCCCACAGCAGACGCGTCACTGTCATCAAAGGTCCAGCCAATGTCGTCGTGACAGCGCAGGTAATTGACCCACGAAGTATTTTCCGGCAGTCGGTGTCGATGGCTAAGCGTCTGCGACAGCAGTGTCGTTCGGCGAGTGGCCAGTGATTCCCACAGCAAAGCCATTAAAGTCGGGTTGTAAGATATCTGACACTCCTGTGAACTGACATAGCTCACCACATCGTCGGGATGCACAATCGCTTCTGACTTAAACAGTAGTCCGGGCGAAGCAATTTTGGCCAGTCGATTGAAGGCCTGAATCAGCAGATGAGCCTGCGGCAGATTTTCACAGGGAGTTCCCGTTTTTTTCCAGATGAATGCCAGTGCGTCCAGCCGCAGGATGTCGACACCCGTATTGGCAATGAAAAACATTTCTTCCAGCATCGCACGGAACACAGCCGGATTACGATAATTCAGATCCCACTGAAAGCTGTTGAAGGTCGTCCATACCCAGCGCTGCATTCCGTCATGCCAGGTGAAATTACCGCGACGAACTGTAGGAAATACCTCGCGCAAATTCTGTTCGTACTGGTCCGGTTCGGTGCGATCCGCAAACAGATGATAGAACTCCTGATACTCGCGATGACCTGCCTGCGCCGCCTGCGCCCATTCATGGTCGTCTGACGTATGATTAAACACGAAATCCAGAACCAGAGAGATACCGGCTTCCCTCAGATCCTCTGAAAGAGCTCTCAGGTCATCAATGGTCCCCAGCCGCGGGTCCACAGAACGATAATTGCTGATGGCATACCCGCCGTCGTTATCACCGGGACGTACTGCAAACAGCGGCATCAGATGCACATAAGTGAGTCCCAGCCGTCTGAAGTAATGGACGCAGTCCCGCAGCTTCTTCAGATTTTCGCTGAACAGATCCACATACAGCGCACCACCAACCACCTTTTCTGACATGAACCAGTTGGGTTCACGGACACGGTGCTCGTCCAGCTGACGCAGAACAGCGGGACGTTCTATGCAGGCACGAACCGTCGTTTCGAGAACCTGCTCAACATGGTAAAAGAAATCGTACCGGGCGCCATATAGTCGGTACAGCAATGCAAACAGCGGTTTCCACTGTTCAGTAATCCGCCGATCAAAAACGGTCCTGGCGTCGGCGTCCGGCGAGGCCTCCCAGATCCGGTCAATCCGCGGCTGCAGCCGCTGCAGTGTCAGATCTGCCCTGAACTCGATGTCATCATCGGGACTGTCATGACTCTGTCCGATCATTGGGAATGACTATCTGGTCCAGGAAATTATAGTAACTGATGCCCTCAAGAATGCCTGCAGCATGATGGGCTGCGGCAAAGTAGACCCGGGGGCGATCGGCCAGTCGATCCAGTTCTGCGCTGTGGTTTCCAACCACAACGCCCAGCGTCCGCCCCAGCAGCATCCCGGCGTCATTCCCGGAATCTCCTGCAACCAGGACATTTTCAGGCGTGAAACCCCACTTCCAGAGCACGTGACGCATGGACAAATCGGTACCGCCACGAACCGGGATAATATCGAGGAACATCCCGTGTGACAGAACAACTTTGGCTCTCAGCCCGGATTCTCGCAGAGTCTGCTTTATGTCTGCCAGACCGGGCGCCCTTTCTGCATCGATTTCATAACTGATCTTGAATGCAGACTGGTGATGTTCAATCTGCGGAAACACACCTGGCAGCGGGTTCAGTACTGCCCGAATCTCATCCGGTTTCCATGCATAACTGATCGACTTCTGCCAGCTGCGATCTTCTGTGAGGTTCTCGCCGTAATGCAGCTGAGTGCCGACATCCGTATCAATCAGATCCGGCATGGGCAGTCCAAGTTCATCGATCAGTTCCCGGGCAGAATCCAGACGGCGACCCGTTGCAATTCCAAACCCGATGTGATCATTTTCACGAATGAGTGCAATGAATCGACTGAGCGAGTCACTGTCACCGGTGAGCGTGTTGTCAAGATCCGTGATGATCAGTCGGTCGAATTCCGGCAGTCGACGGGCCCGACGATTCACCGCCTCCGGGGGCCGGGAGTGCGACACGATATCGGTCACGTCACGCAGATAGCGACCGACGTGGTTCTCCCATGAGTAGTGCTGTCGAGTCCCCCGGATTCCGTTGTGGGACCAGTCTACCCATTCATCCGGTTCTGTGAGTGCTCGTAACAGCGCGCACTCAATAGCTTTGTCATCGGTCACATCCACCAGCAGACCGTTCTGACAGTTGGCAATGATATCACCAGGCCCGCCATTATTGGTCGCCACCACCGGCAGTCCAGTGGCCCCGGCCTCCAGCAGTGTCAACCCGAATGGTTCAGTCAGTGCCGGGTTGATAAAGACCCCCCTGTTGCCGGATGCCCAGCGGTAAAGTGCCGGAACGTCATCGGGAACATGGGTTTTGGGATAGGCCACCTTTCCGTACAGATCATAACGATCAATCAGGTACAGGATGTTTTCAATAACAGTTCTTTGTGCTTTGGGCAGTTGTCCAAGGTCGTCTCTGGTTCCCATAACCAGAACCAGATTGGCCAGATTCTGAAGCTGATGACTCTCTCCGTAGACACGAACGAGTGCTTCCAGATTTTTTCTTTCGTCCGGTCGGGCAATCGTAATGATTGCCTGCTTGTCAGGGCAGCTGAGAAAATTGGCCAGTTTGTCGGCAATCACAGGCGCTGCCAGGTTCTCACGAACCGGATAAAAACGCGACAGGTCAACTCCGGGCGGAATGACTTCCATGCGGGACGGAACGTAATGGTCGTAGAGTTCATACTGTTCACACACTTCCTGACTAGTACTGGTAACAACCATCGAAGCCGTTTCCAGAGCCACTTCCTCGGCTTCAATTCTAGTCCTCAATCTGTACTTCTTTTCCAGGGATTCCGGACTGGACTTGCCCATCGACAGACGCTGCCGCTTCACCCGCCCGAGGGAATGTCCGGTGAACACAAACGGAACATGCAGCAGACGGGCCAGCTGAGCACCGGCGAGACCGGCATCCGCATAGTGACCGTGAATAACGTCAGGAACCCCGAACCGTCGAAAGTGAATCAGTGTCTGATCAATAAACATTTCCAGGTACGGCCACAGAGATTCTTTCCGCAGGTAACGTTTGGGACCAAACGGAATCCTCACAATCCGCGCTTTGTCGGTAATTGTTTCCTCCAGCCGGGCATAATCATCATCAATGCGAGGATCGATGACCTGACGTGTCAGCAGCTCAACCTCAGCAACATTTGGCATTGTGGACAGTTGCCGGGCCAGTTCCAGCACATAGGCCACCTGTCCTCCGGTGTCAGCATCTTTACCAAGTTCCGGTTCGCGGGCCCGGATCAGACCGTGCAGACTGATCAGACAGATCTTTAACGGTCCTGGGTGGCTGCCGCCGGTCCTGATCGATTCGTCAGCGGCATCCTGTTGAAACGAAGAATCTGTCCCGAGAGCAATGGGGGCATCCAGATGCATTGCACTATCCGTTATGGTGCGTTTGGATTGATGTGCCCCCCGATTAACCAGGACCAGTTCTCAAGATCTCCAATCAGAATTTGGTCCACATGAGGAGGCATAATCTGCCACCAAAACGATATCAGGCAGATCAGATGATTCCGAGGCTTCCGGAAGCTAAATTTCAGCGGTTTATCGGGATAAGTGTATTTCGAACAACATGTCGGCCGACTGACATGACCGGTCGTAATCAGGGTAAGAAATCCTGTCACTGGTGGAACAACTGTTCGATGAACTGCGGATGTTTATCAAAAGGTTCCTGAAGGGACCAGCGGGCCAGAACTCTTAACCGGAACACCTGTCGGCTGTCACCAGACCGGTCACGAACATTCTTCGAGGAACCACGTTTTCAAACTTACAGACCCCGCAACTTGAGATCATGAATTGTGTTCGTGATAAACCGGAAACGAACCTGCGACTCAGAATGTGCAGCCTGCCGAAGCCACAAACAAGGCAATTTAACCACGACAGGAGTCCTGCGGGCCTGAGTGAACCACAGCTAAACTTTTCTTGAAATGAAAGTACAACATTGACTGGCTCAGTCACGTTGCAGATCAATCAGAAAACAGTTGCATCGTTTCAGACACACTGTGACAAACTCACAAAACCCGCGACGGCCGGGGCACTTGTCTGCCGATAGCCCCGGACTGCAACGGCTCTTCGTATCGCGATTTGTGACTCGTATATCTTCGCTGCTCTCACCGGATCGGGACGGTAGCAACGGATAATTTGGAAATTGACCGCTAAGCAGAAGGACGTTGTTACCGGGGCGTTTGCCTGATGTGCAAAATCATATGCTTACCAAACCTCAACCTGTCGACAGGACTATGTTCACAGCGTGTGTTGTGAGTCACCGTTCAGGTCTGCTCCTGTTCTGAGAAGACCAGAGAACCTGCCTTGCCACAGAACGGGCGAAAACAACATGACCATGCTGAAAACAATCATAATTTTTCTGACGGTGGTGCTGTTTACTGTACCGCGCGTTTCATCCGGCGGTGAGGCGATTTTGACCAGCCGTCACTCTGACACAGTAAGCTGGACATTTGTCAACATTCCCGACTGTCTGAACGTTGACATCGAGTATCCTTAGAAAGACCGGGAGGAGGTTGATCCGGGGTGGCGATGGTTTACCTCCCCGAATTTTCCGGTCAGACCGTGCTGAATATCACCCTGCACGGAAGAAGCCGAAATCGATCAGGTATGAATGGCTGTCACCTGTCTTATCCGGTTGACTGAGGCAGTTGATCATCTGCCGGCCCTGCCATGCACTCCCGGATTCCACCGTGCCACTGCGTTTTGTAGCATCGTGAATTATCTAAAATTCGGACATTGCTCATATTTTAACAACCGGCCTGCGTCTTTTATCCGTCTACCGGAAAAACGTCGCGTCAATTCATTTCAGTCAGGAGTCAACTTCTATGCCGCTGCTTGGTGTGAATATTGATCACATTGCCACCGTTCGACAGGCTCGGATGACAAACGAACCGGATCCCGTCCACGCTGCAGTGCTGGCAGAAATGGGTGGAGCCGACGGCATCACTGTACACCTGCGGGAAGACAGGCGACACATCCAGGACCGGGATCTGGAACTGCTGCGACAAACAATCAGGGTGGGCATGAATCTTGAAATGGCAGTCACGGAAGAAATGACTCACATCGCGCTAAAAACCGTTCCCGAGCAAGTGACCCTTGTACCTGAAAAGAGAGCAGAACTTACCACTGAAGGCGGCCTGAATGTCATCGGTCAGCGGGACCGTGTGGCCAACTGTGTAAGTCGGTTACAGGCTGCCGGCATTCGTGTCAGTCTGTTCATTGACCCGGACGAATCACAGATTGAAGCTTCCGCAGCGCTCGGTGTCGATGCCATTGAAATTCACACAGGAAATTATGCCGATGCCACGAAAGCCAAAGCCCGGTCCATCGAATTTGACAGGGTCGTCACATCCGGTCATCAGGCTGTGAAGCATGGTCTGCGACTGAACATGGGACACGGTCTTACCTACCGCAATGTTCGGGCGATTGCACAGATCCCTGAACTCCACGAACTGAACATCGGACACAGTATTGTGAGCCACGCATTACTGGTCGGATTCGAAAGAGCGGTTCGTGAAATGAAAGACCTCATTACCATCTGATCGTCCCCTCCACCAAACCAACCCACAGACCGACGGCGTACTCGTTCCATTTGATGATTGCTTGCGGCGAAGCACGAGGAACCTGGAAACACTCCGCAATGCCAACCGCGAAACAGTCCGGAACGGATCTGTCAAGACGCCGATTCACAGCCGGTCCGCTGTTGCAGGTTCCGACTGAACGCACCCGTTATCTGGCTCGAACCAGCTTTATGATGCGGCCGGAAATATTCCAGTCCTGGACATAAAGATTGCCATCGTTGTCCCAGTAAGACCCGTGTGTTCCACTGAAGACACCTTCAATCCAGTCTTCCTGAGGTATCCGGTAGCTGCGTCCTTTATCGCGGTCAAGATTGTGGCCCAGTACGGCGACAATCGTGTTGGTCCCGTCCAGAATTACGACTCGCCCGTGCAGGTCCGGCACGGAAACGAATTCACCCTGAACGGCAACAGACGTCGGCATCCCCAGTCCTGTGATGACTTCTTCGATGAAGTTGCCGTCGAGATCGTAATGCAGCAACCGACCTTTGGGCTGATGATTGCGGTCACAAATTAACAGACGCGGGGGATCATACCGTGTATCAAGTGTCATTCCGTGAGCCGTGTTGAATTCTCTAAGTCCGTTGCCTTTTTTGCCAAAGTGCATCAGGTACCGACCATCGCTGTCAAACTTAAAAACATGATTACTTGCGTAGCCGTCTGACAAAATGATGTCACCGTTGGGAGCAACCGTGATTGCGGTCGGACTAAATTTCTGCAGATCGAGTCCGGATTCTTTGGGAAACGGAAGCCTGAGAACAATGTCTCCGGTTTCAGAATCAAATTTGATTCCTTCGGCATTACTGTTTCGCGCTCCGTAAAGAAACTCGCGATCACCCTCTTTTCGAATTTCGATATCATGAATATTGGAATACTCGTCTCCGATAAACCGTCGAATGAGTTTGCCTTCCGGTGAGAAGACGAACACACCAATGTTGGCGCTGGTGTAAATACTGCCGGCACTGTCAACAACGACCCCGCCATGAGTAGGACCGATAATTGATTTGCCGTCTTCATCCAGTCCCCAGCCAGGGACGGTATCAAAAGTCATGGCTCCGCTGCCCATCCGTACCGGAGCAATGTCGTCTGCAGCGGAGGCCTGGAACAAGATGCTCATCACCATTACGAGCACAAACGAGAATTCTGTGTTCTTCATCATCCACGGTCCTGATCGTATTTCGTTAGAAGGCTGAGTAGCTCGGGTGAATTGCCCCGATTTGTGACTGTGGCCAACGTGTACGACACAGTGGTCACCTGATCCGGCGGCACAGAGTATGGCTGCGACAGCTCGCCAGACCGAAGCCTGCAGCCAGTTCGACATTGAGACGTCCTGTGTTTCGTCTCCTCGAAGTCTTTTGTTGTGACTGCAGTATCAGTTCGCCCGACGCTTGTTGCAACCAATTCGGTTGGAACTGTCGGTGCCGGTGAACAGATAAGATGATATTTCATTTCCTTTTTATGTCAGTGCAGAGACGTTCCGGTTAGCCGAGGATTCGCCCGAAAACCCACAGTATGAATCTGGAGTTACAGATTTCGGAACGGATCCACAAAACAGTTTGCAACAGTCGTTTGCACAAAACACGGCAGGAGACGCCAACTGCAAAGCGGGATAACAGTTCGTCTGGTTGGGATCTTTGTCTTTCTGACTGAGGACATATATGGCGGTTCGGCACGTAAGATCGGTACGACTGCGGTCTACTAAGGTCAATTTCCCGGGATCACCGCCTTTTTTTCGTTTCCGGCGTTGTAATGCTGCCGAATAAAAAATTGAGTGTGAATTCCAGGGTTCTCTTTCCGTTTCGCCTGAATTCCAGGATACTATGTGTTCAGCTTTGGTCCTGCGATTTCCGGAGTCGGTAGCCGTTCTATCATGTTGACTATTCCTGGTTCAAAAACACGATACTGTGATGGAGTCGATCGCCGCAGCTTCCTGCAGATTGGCGGTCTGGCAATGGGAGGAGCCTCCCTGGCAGATATTCTGCGCGCCGAACAGCAGCAGGGACATTCTCAGTCGAACAAGTCGATCATCATGATCATTTTGCCAGGCGGCCCACCCCACCTGGATATGTTCGACATGAAACCAAACGCGCCGACGGAAATTCGCGGCGAGTTTGATCCGATTGATACCAGCGTCCCCGGCATTCGAATCACAGAACTGATGCCTCGCACGGCGGCGTTGATGGACAAGCTCACGATCATTCGATCGCTTCACGGAGGAATCGATGACCACAACGTCCACATTAATCTGACTGGGTGGGAAACACATCCGCAGCAGGGTGATTCGCCGCTGCGGCAGGGATATCCAACCGGTGGCTGGCCTTCGATTGGCTCTGTCATTTCGCATCTGAAAGGTCCGGCCGTTCCGGGAATGCCTCCGTTTGTGAGCCTCGCACCGCCGAATGCGGAATCAACAACCCGTGCCTCTCTCAATCAGCCGGGTTTTTTGGGTATCGGTCAGGCAGGGTTTGAACCGAACCGCAAAAAACGTGATGACATAACTTATAAATCGGGAGTAACAAGAGAACAGGTTGCGCGTGACGGCGAACAGGAAGCAGAGATTACTCTGCGGGACATGTCACTCGACCGATTTGGGGACCGTCGAGCGCTGCTGCATTCTTTTGACCGCCTGAGACGCGACATGGACGGCTCAGGTGTGATGTCAGGCCTGGACGACATTAATCGTCAGGCTTTCAGCATCCTGACGTCCGGCCGGCTTGGTGATGCACTCAATTTTAAACTCGAATCACATCAGCTCCGCAGGGAGTATGGAATCAGTGATGCAGAAGTTCCGGCACATGGCGGACCGGAGTTGCTGAAGCAGTTTTTAGTCGCCAGAAGGCTGGTACAGGCGGGGTGTCGCTGTGTGACCTTGGCATTCAGTGTCTGGCCGATGGATCGGGAAAGTCGGGGCGGATTTAACTGGGACTTTCATTCCGACAACTTCAATAAATCACGTCTGTTCGTTCCTATGCTGGATACAGGGCTGTCAGCTTTGATCCGGGATCTGGATAATCACGATCTGCTCGAGGATACATCAGTGGTCGTGTGGGGAGAATTCGGTCGTACGCCTCGAATCAATAAACAGGCCGGACGCGATCACTGGCCCAATGCAGCTTCTGTCCTGCTTGCCGGTGGAGGCATGAAAACCGGTCAGACAATAGGCTCAACAAATCGGTACGCCGAAGAACCGAAAGATCGACCGATTCATTACCGGGACGTGTTTGCTTCGCTTTATCGCAATATCGGCATCAATGCCGCACATACCCATGTGACTGACTTACGTGGTCGACCTCATCCTCTTGTCGACGGTCGCATGCCGATTCACGAACTGTATTCGTGATCAAATCTGAAACGGACACTGTCCTCAGGCGGCTCGCTTCAAATGCTGTTCATTGATGCGGCGACTGACCAGTTTCAGGTGCATCCGCAGGTTGTAAAACTCTTCCATGTAGGAAAGTGGAACGTCAATCGCCTGCAGTTCTTTTTCAATTCGCTCCAGTTCAGTTCGATATATCATTACCGAACGTGAAGTGTTTTGGTCCGACAGTTGCTGATCAATTCTTCGCAGCACTTCATACCAGCGATAGATTCTGGAACGAATCCGCCAGCGGTAAATGGGTGGAGTCAGTCGGACCAGAGGTATCAGCAGCGTGAGCATGGGCACCAAAAGAATTCTGGTTCGTGAAATCAATGAAGAGACCCAGAAGGGCAGATAGCGGTCGAACAGCGACGGACCGTGCTTGAAATATTCAGCTGCCGAGGCGTTCAAAGGGTGTTCAGACAGCCGCACGTTTGGAAAATCACCGGGACGCACAAACAGGCCTCCGCCGCTGTGGACTTCCTGGGCCGCCTTCAGGAAAAGCGGGATAAAGGCTTCGTGCAGATCGGTTGAAGCAACCAGGTTTGCAGCCGGAGCAATCATCTTTATATCCCGGGAAGGAAGGTCGGTCTGCAGATCCACGACACCCTGAGCCAGAGTTAAGGACAGCATCCACGGAAACAGTTGTGCATAGGCGGCCTGCCGTTTAAGACTCACTAGGTTCACAGCGGGTGACCGAATCAGTTCCTCGATGTAACCCGAATCAGCCGACGTCACAAAAAAAGCCGCGTCAAGTTCGCCTCGACGCAGCGCTACTGCCGCGTCAAACCCCGTGCGGGAATCAGGGTAAAACGACCGACTGGCTGCGGACAGTCCGCTGGCACGCAGGACCTGTTCGGACATACAACGGGTCCCGCTCCCCTGAGGACCGACAGCGACACGCAGTCCCCTGAGTTCACGAATGTCACTCAGAACGCTGTCCCCACGGCAAAAAATCCACAGGGGCTCCGGATAGAGACAGGCAACCGTCTCCAGTGTACTGTCGGATGTCAGAGAAGGAGCTGTTCCTCCCTGAACGATTGCGATATCGACATCGTCATCGGAGATCAGTAAATCGTAGTTTTCGACAGATCCGTTTGTCTCACGAATGTTTAACGTAATTCCATTTCGGGCCAGGCGGGTGGCATACTGCGTGCAAAAGCGGTAGTAAGCTCCGTCACGATGTCCGGCGGCGATGGTGATCTCTTTAGGCGGAGCAGGGGCCATGTACATCCATGCGACGGCGAATCCGGTCAACGCGATGGCAACGGCCGGACCAAACGCTTTCCACAGTTCACTGCAATCGTCAGACGAACCATGCCGACCGGCAGCGGGATCCTGTTCGGAATCAATGCCGGTCTCCAGTCCGGATTTGCGGCGGACCATTCATTTCCTCCACTTGACACAGAATCGCCGACTTTTCATCGGTAATTCATGCCGATTCAGACATTAACAGCCGGAATTTCATCCGCTGTGCGGACAGACGAGGGTCACCTTCTGATGTAATTCGGCCTCCACATTCGTTAGGACGTATCCGGATTCTCCAAATACGAACAACGCACTCCCGAGTCGCATGCAGGTTCAGCCCGAATTACCTGGTTTCAACCTGGACCGTGACGTCCTGGGCAGGAATGGATTCGAAAACATTGAAAGCCGTTGATCGAGTCGCTAATAATTCGGCTCAATTCGTAAACATCATTCCGAACTTTTCGTCCAGGACAGCGCGGCAGAACCAGCTATGCAAACCGAACTTCAGCAAGTTAAAGACCGAGTGGCGGAAAAGGCCGAACAGATACATCAGCTCAACGGCGAATTGCGAAAAATCGTCGTCGGGCAGGAACAAATGATGTCGCGACTGCTCACAGGGCTGCTTTCGGGCGGGCATGTGCTGCTGGAAGGCGTGCCGGGACTGGCCAAAACCACTGCTGTCACAGCACTCGCTCAGGCGCTCTCGGTTGGATTCAAACGAATTCAGTTTACCCCGGATCTGCTGCCGGCTGACCTGCTGGGGACCATGATCTACATGCCTGCTCAGGGTACGTTTGCCACCCGCAAAGGACCGATTTTTTCCAATCTGATACTGGCCGACGAAATCAACCGCGCTCCGTCGAAAGTCCAGTCAGCCCTTCTGGAAGCCATGCAGGAGCGTCAGGTCACCATTGGTGACGAAACATTCGTGCTGGACAAACCGTTCCTGGTTCTGGCCACCCAAAACCCGATTGAACAGGAGGGAACTTATCCTCTGCCGGAAGCTCAGGTTGACCGCTTCATGCTCAAGGTAAAAATCACCTACCCGGAGCCCGACGAAGAACGCCGGGTTCTGGATATGACACTCGAAGAAAATTCACCACCGATTCGTGCGGTGCTGACACCGCAGGACATTCTGGACATGCAGGAAGTGGTACGTATGATTTATATCGACGAACAGGTGCGAAACTACATCGTCTCGGTCGTCAGAGCGACACGGCACCCGGAGCAGTTTAAACTCAGCGACGTGGCTCCGCTCATTGAATTTGGAGCATCTCCGCGGGCATCGATATTCCTGGGAGTAGGCGCGCGGGCCAGCGCATTTCTGAACGGTCGCGCGTATGTGACTCCGCAGGATGTCAAAGACATCGCCATGGACGTGCTGCGACACCGAATCATACTGACGTATGAAGCAGAAGCGGAAGAAAAAACATCAGATGACGTCATCCGCGAATTGCTGACTGCTGTTCCTGTACCGTAACCGACAGATTTCGATGTTCCTGATGCTGCACTGTTTCATGTCCCTGGTCGACATCGACGAATTGGTCCTTTACCGCTATGCCTGAAGTTGCCGAAATTCTGCGCAAAGTACAGCGTATTCAGATTGTCGCCAATCGCTCTGTCGACGACCTGATGGCCGGCCAGTACCGAAGTGTATTTCGCGGTCGTGGTATGGAATTTGATGAAGTGCGGGAGTACCAGCCTGGCGATGACATCCGCACCATCGACTGGAACGTAACTGCTCGCGCCGGGGTACCGTTTATCAAACGATTTTGTGAAGAACGCGAATTGACAATCCTGTTTCTTGTGGATGTGTCGGCATCAGGTGTATTTGGATCCGTCAATCAGTCCAAACTGGAGACGATGGTTGAAATTGCAGCTTTGTTAATGTTCTCGGCACTCAGAAACAACGACAAAGTTGGCCTGCATCTGTTCGCGGACGAAATTGTGGCCTGTTACCCGCCGCGTAAGAGCAAAGGGAATGTGCTGCGACTGCTGCGGGAGATGATCGCAGCCAAACCGGTCGCCGCTGAAACCAATCTGGAAGGGGCTCTCGAATATCTGACCCGCGTTCAGAAACGTCGAGCTGTTGTATTCGTTATCAGTGATTTCCAGTCTGAGGTTTCCCGCAATGCACTGTCCATGTCCAACGGACGCCATGACCTTGTCGCCATCACGATTTCCGATCCCCGCGAAGAGTCCTTTCCAAACGTAGGATTCATTCGGCTCCAGGATGCAGAAACCGGACAAATTGTTGAAGTGGACACCGGAAATGAGCATATCCGGCAACTGTTTCAGCAGCAGGCCAGGCGAAACGCTGAAACCCTCTCGGCCAATCTGCGTCGTGCCGGCGTCGACCAGTTGCCAGTGAGTACGCGAGAACCGTATACAACCAGTTTGCGAAAATTCTTCGCAGCCCGGGAAAAACGAAATCGGTAGGAATCTTGTTGTTCCTGTCCATAGCCCGGCCGTTCATGTGAATCCGGTATGTGATCTGACGATTCCCGAAAATGAACTCCCGCTGCCTGTACATTCTGCTTTCACTGACGATCCTCTCCGGATGCGGGGTCGGAGAAGAAAACTTGTCGAATCAGGGCGAAGACGTTGCTGCTCCGATACGAACTGAAACGGTTCGCGGACCGGTGAGTTTAAGTCTCGAAGTCGTGCCGGCTGAGGTCCGGTTGTCCGATGAGCCGACTCTCACACTCACAATCAAATCCCGACCAGGTGTTCGGATCACCAAACCGCCGTTTGGAGCGTCCGTCGGGGAATTCCTGATCCGGGATTACCATGAACCACCACCTGTCATCGAAGGAAAGGACGAAGTCACCCGACTGATTTATCAGCTGGAACCTACGCGCGCCGGCACACTGACCATTGGCCCGATTGCCGTCCGATTTCAGGACAATCGCCTTAATGAGGATGGTGAAGAATCTGTGGTTGAATCTGAAGTGCTGCAGGTTGAGGTCAACACGATCATCGGAGAAGCCGCACCTTCGCTGGAAGACATGAAACCATCTCGGGGGCCTGTTGAATTGCCATCAGCCGGGCCACCTGTCTGGGTCTGGTTCATGACGGTGATCGTGTCAGGAATAATGGCCGCTGTGGTATGGTGGATCAGGCGACGTCGGCAACAGGCACAGCTTGAACCGCCGCTGACGGCCCGTCAGCTGGCTCAAATGGAACTCGATCGCATTATTCGTCAGCGTCTGAATGAAGCCGATGTCAAAGAATTCTACGTCGAAATCACAGGCGTGGTTCGGCGTTATATTGAGCGATCAACCGGAATCCGTGCCCCAGAGCAGACTACAGAAGAGTTTCTGCATGAAATTCTTTCGGAAACTTTATTCTCAGATGATGAGCAGCGACGTCTGCAGCAGTTTCTTGAATCAGCCGATCTGGTCAAATTTGCAGGCCACCAGCCGGACAGAAATGATATGGATTCCAGTATCGAACGCGCCCGTGAATTCACTCAGCGGGATTCGGACCGGACCGGGGAGGCGGCCGAGTGAACTCGTTTCGCTTCCATGAACCTCTTTTTCTTCTGCTGCTGATCCCGGTCCTGGTTTCGGGCCTGTGGTCACTCCGGCGTGATCAGAGACTGGCGGTCACTTTTTCCAGTGTGGCACTGCTCCAGCAGCTCCCCGTCACCATGGCACAGCGGATTCGACTTCTGCTGCCGTGGCTGCGCACCACAGGAATGCTGCTGGTCGTGATTGCTGTGGCGCGTCCGCAGTTCGGCCGTGAGGAGTTTCGGATTCGTACAGAAGGTATCGCCATACAAATGTGTATCGACCGTTCCGGATCAATGCAGGCGCTGGACTTTCCGGTCGACGGGGAACGTGTCAGCCGTTTGGATGCGGTTAAACACGTCTTCCGACAGTTCGTGGCCGGCGAGGGTGAATTTGACGGCCGACCGGACGATGTTATCGGACTTGTGGCATTCGGAGGATTCGCAGACGCAAAATGTCCGCCAACACTGGATCACGGTACGTTGCTGGAAATGCTGGACACGGTGAAGATTCCCGAACCCATTTATGACCGAAACGGTCAAATGGTTAATGAGCGTCTGCTCCAGGAAGAACAGGCAACCGCGATAGGAGATGCGATCGCCGTGGCCGTGGACCGACTCAGGGACCTGAAAACGAAAAGTAAAGTGATTTTACTGCTGTCAGATGGTGAAAACACGGCCGGAGTGAACACACCGCAGGATGCTGCAGACGCCGCAAAGGCATTCAATATTCGTATCTATTCGATCGGGGTCGGATCAAATGGAACCGCACCATTTCCCTCTGTGGACATATTCGGACGTCAGGTACTGAGACCTCAGCAGGTCCGCCTCGATGAAGCAACATTGAAGGAACTGGCCCAAAAGACAGGTGGCCGGTACTTCAATGCAAAAGACACAGAGGCCCTCTCAGCTGTCTACGAGGAAATTGACCAGCTTGAAAAAACTGAAACCGAAGGACAGGTCTATACCGACTACCACGAGTACTTCCAGACTCTGCTGCTGCCCGGAATTGCATGTGTTCTGCTGGAGCTGTTGCTGAGTGCAACTCGATTCCGAAGTCTCCCGTAGACAATACGTGAACAAACTCGCGAGTTTTACCATTGTCGAACAATGGTTCCGGTACCGCTGCTGCATCTGCTCTACAATTTCCCCGCAGGTCCTCACCGGGAACCGCACAAATTCCCGAAAACCCCGTTCGGTCAAGCTGATGGTGACGCCGACGCATTTCGGCTGTGTTTCCCTTATACTCACGGGGTGTCGCAGCCGGTGACTGAGACACCCCCAAGACACTGCGTAACTCCGATATTCACCGACCGGTATCCGTTTGATTAACGTCTCGTTGCCTGTTTGTGTCAATTCATGTCCAGCCAGCCACCACTTTTCCCCGATTTCGCTTCCGATCCAACGGGAACATCGGCATTCCCACTGGCTGTGATCGAGCTTGGAACGTCCGCGATTCGGATGGCAATTGGCATGACGGACGGTACCAACGGCGTTCAAAGTATTGAACAGCTGGTCCAGGGGATCAGTCTCGGGAAGGACACGTTCACCGAAGGAGAAATTCGACGGGAGACTCAGCAGCAGTGTGTTGATGTCCTGATGACGTATCGTCGCAAGCTGGAAGAGTATCAGTGTACAAATCCGCAGCACATCCGTGTGGTTGCGACAAGTGCTGTTCGCGAAGCTCAAAATCGAATGGCCTTCCTGGATCGGATCTACACAGCCACCAGATTCAATGTGGAGCCGATCGACGATGCTGAAATTGCCCGTGTCACATACCTGTCCATGAGACCCATCCTGCAGTCCCATCCCGATCTGCGGGATGCAACAACCATGTTGATGGAAGTCGGAGGCGGAAATACAGACGTACTGCTCCTTCAGGGGAATAACATTCTCCATTCCCAGTCCTGGCGTCTGGGTGCTCTCCGTCTGCAGGAGATGCTAAAAACGTACAAGACCTCTCAGACGCAGTCCATCGCCATCATGACAGGACAGATCGAACGAGTTCTGGAACAGATGAATGAAATCGTACCCAAAGATCGTCCGGTCGAACTGATGGCGTTGGGAGGGGATGTGCGATTTGCCGCTCGCGAACTGCAGCGAGATCTGAATGAGTCACCGATCTTGCGTCTGCCACTCAGGGAACTTGCCCGTCTGACCCGCGAAATGCGCAACCTGACTATCGACCAGATCGTCTTGAAGTATCACGTTGAATTGTCACAGGCTGAGACCCTGGTGCCTGCCCTGATGACCAATGTTCTGGCAGCACAAATGCTGGGAGTCAAAGATATTCTGGTAACTCAGTTCAACCTGCGTGACGCGTTGCTCAACAGTCTGCTAAGTTCTTCCGAATGGACTGAAGAATTCTGTGAACAGGTGATTCATTCTGCACGTGAATTTGCCCGTCGGTTTCATGTGGACCTGACGCACTCAGAACATGTGGCACAGCTCTCGCGGCAGCTCTTTCGGGGACTTCAGGGAATTCACCAGCTGGATTTGCGCTGTGAAACAATCCTGTATACTGCAGCCCTGCTGCATGAAACCGGACTTTATGTCAGTCAAAATGCGTATCACAAACATTCATATTATCTGATCAGTCACGGGGAATTGTTCGGACTCAGCGACCTGGATCAGCAACTGGTGGCACTGGTTTCTCGTTATCATCGTCGGGCCCTTCCCAAACCGTCACACGAAGCCTACGCCAGGCTGTCCCGGAACAGCCGAGTCACAATCTCCAGGCTGGCTGCGATGCTGAGACTGGCTGTGAGTCTTGATCACGGACGAGGTCAGAGAATCAACGATATCGAATGTCAGCCGGAACGGCAGCGTCTGGTGATCAGTGCTCAGGCGTCTTTCGGAGACCTGTCTCTCGAACAACAGGCACTGCGACAGGAAAGTGGCCTCTTTCGTGATGTGTTTGGTATGAGCGTCCTGTTGCGACGAGCGACTTAAGCATCCTGAACGGGCGACAGAACATTGAGTTTGTCTGCTGCGCAATCCGGCGTGGCATCGAAGAAAGAACTTTCGGTTATGTCGAAAATGTTCGTAAATCGAGAACTCAGCTGGCTGGAATTCAACCAGCGTGTACTGGACGAAGGCCGCGATACCAAGGTGCCTTTACTGGAACGATTGAGATTCCTGGCGATCACGGCATCGAACCTCGATGAGTTCTTTATGGTCCGAATCGGAGGCCTGAAGACAGCAATCCGCCAAAATTCCGAATCGACCGGTCCGGAGGGAATGACACCTGCTGAACAACTGTCCGCTGCGACCGCTCGGGTCCATTCCATGATGGCAGACCTGTACGAATTTTTTCTGAACGAACTCGATCCCCAGCTGACGAAAGTCGGCATCCGCCGACGACATTCTACGGAATTAACCGAAGATCAAACGGCATATGTTGAAGGTATCTTTGACGAACAAATTTCATCAGTCCTGACTCCGATTGCGATCCATGATCCGTCTCGTTTTCCGCTGCTGCAGGGTCACACGGTCAATATCGCCGTTCAACTTGCGCCTGAAGAAGGACAGGATGACTTTCGATTTGCTGTCATCCCGTTCGGAAAATCGGACTTGAGATTCATCACGCTGCCTTCCGATGGAGGTTTCGAATTCATCCTTGCGGAAGATCTGATCGAGTTGTTCATCCAGCGATTCTTTCCAGGGGAAGACGTCATCTCCACGGTCGCGTTTCGAATCACCCGCAATGCTGATATGAGCGTCCGTGAAGATGATGGTTCAGATCTGCTGGCCGAAATGGAAGACATTCTGGATGAACGCAAGGAGAGTTTTTGCGTGCGTCTGGAACTTTCCGATCAGGTAACAAGCCCGCTGCAGTCATTTCTGAAATCTTTGTTACGGATTTCTGACAGCGACGTCTATGTGGTACCGGGGCCAACCGGATTCAGTGACTTCATGCGACTGGCGGACCTGAACGGATTCAGTGACTACCGGTACCCTCGATGGACTCCTAAAGACTCGCCGCGGATGGAACCTGGAGCATCCATCTTCGACGTCATTCGGGCCGGGGATGTATTGCTGGTGCATCCGTATGAATCGTTTGATCCGGTGGTACGACTGGTCAATGAATCGGCAGACGATCCGGACGTGCTGGCGATCAAACAGACACTTTACCGTACCAGTCGCAACAGTCCCATTATCGAGGGACTGATGCGAGCCGCCGAAAGCGGCAAGAACGTAACAGCAATCGTCGAATTGAAAGCCCGTTTTGACGAAGCACGTAACATTGAATGGGCCAGGAGAATGGAATATGCCGGCATTCAGGTGATTTACGGTGTTCGGGGACTCAAGACCCATGCCAAGGCCTGCATCGTCGTACGGCGGGAACCTCAGGGCTTTGTTCGTTACGTTCATTTCGGCACTGGTAATTACAACGAAATCACGGCTCGCCTGTATACGGACCTGAGCTACATGACGTGTCAGGAAGACCTGGGCAGTGACGCTGTTTCCTGGTTCAACGCAGTGACTGGTTATTCGCAACTGCAGGAACTGCGGCGACTCGTGTCCGCTCCTGTCGGATTGCGAGAAAAAATTCTGGAGATGATTTCGCTGGAAACGGAACATGCCCGGAATGGAGGCGAGGCCCGAATCGTGGCGAAATGTAACTCACTCGCCGACCCGGAAATCATTCAGGCGCTGTATGATGCTGCGCAGGCCGGCGTCAACATCCAGCTGAATGTTCGAGGCATCTGTTGTCTCATGCCACAGGTCCCCGGACTCAGTGACCGCATTCATGTGACGAGTATCGTTGATCGTTTTCTGGAACATTCACGGATCTTTTACTTCTATCACGGTGGTGACCGACTGGTCTTTATATCCAGCGCTGATCTGATGCCGCGCAATCTGGATCGTCGAGTCGAATTGTTGATTCCGATTCTGGATGAGGACTGCAAGCAGCGTGTCATCGAACTGCTGGAACTGTGCCTTGATGACAATGTTAAGGTACGCCGAATTTTACCCAACGGCGGTTACGAAACAGTTTCGACAACGTTTCCGACAGTGCGAAGCCAGGAAGAATGTCAGCGACTGGCTACAAAAGCAGAGGAACAAGCTGTGAAACGAAAGCGCATGATGTTTACCCCACAGTCACCACAGTAATCCGCAGGGGTCGATACAGACCGATGGCGGACAGTCTGTCGCAAACCAGTGTCCGGAGTTCCGGCAACACCAGGTAACCCGACCACCGAACTGTCTGAGACGGTGGACTGTGAAACCATACCGGCTTAAACAATCATGAAAGTGGCTGTGACGTCAGTGATCAGATCTCCACCGTTCTGAACTCGAACTTCACCGCTGGAGTCAACGAAAAACATTCGTTAACTTTCGATTGATCTGAACAGTTTGTCCCACATACAGCGAACGATGGTAACGCAGTGCAGGTGGTCACGGCTTTCCTGTTCCGCAGATCCAGGACACTGGACATCACGGCGTCAAGTGCCGTGAAGACGATGCCTCCATGGATAACATTGTCGTAACCGAAAGATTCTGAGTGCCCGTGAATGCAGCCTGACGCCGGCATCCAGTGAAAACTGCAGTGCAGACCGGCGGGATTGTCCGGACCACATCCGAAACACATCGGTGCCTTTTCAGTCTGACTGTCGCCGATCACAGAATTGCGTCTGTTCGTATCGCATCAGCCGCTGCTGTAACGCTGCAACATGAATTGAGATCCGCCACAAAAAACGAATGTAGACTATTCCCACCCATATGACCTGAAATACAGCGGCGGGATCTGTTCGGCGGGAGTCTTTCCTGCCAGCTTGAGAACAATTCCCATCGGCGCTGGGCCAAAATCCCGCTCATTCAAACGACCGTTGTAGGCGTTCCCGCCCCATCGCGACGACAGCGCCACCAGATCAAATGAAACAAACATCTCTGTCATCAGATCGAATACCGCCTGGCCCTCAAGCTCAGCATCGACCCCGCGTTTCTGAAGTTTCGGAATTCCCGGTCCCGGATGGTTCCATTTCCCTTCAATATGGACACCGTCGTGAACTTCGGACGTCCGCGTCCGGCCCCGGAAATGCAGCGACACCAGGTTTCCTTTCACATTGATCACCTCAGTCAGTAACTCCGCGTGTTCCACAGCTTTTTTGGGAAAGGACTTCGTATGACCCCGGACCAGATCGACAAAATGGAAACAGGCCAGTCTTTCCACAATATCGCGGGGAACCTCGTGCTTTAACCCTTTAGTCGGATGCTTTGGCACAAAAGCCTGCGCTTCATCGTTGCGAAACCACACATAGTCCAGATTGTACGCGTCCCTGTCGGGCGACGTATCCGGTGCCACTTTGCGGGGCAGGTCTCGACAGATTGAACTCAACACCAGACCATCGTAAGGATACTGACTTTTCCCTTCAGCACTGTCTCGCTCAGCGATGGCTTCGACAAACTCGTCGCTGCTCAAAAACTTCTCGTCTGCCGAAAGTTTTTCCCATTTCTCCAGACCCTGGCGTATGTGTTCTTCAACTTTCCGAGGGTCATGAATCGCTTCATGCGAACCGGACAACAGCAACCCGTTGGGCGTCGCCACAAAGACACCCTGCATGGACACTGAATCGTTACTCTGCTTCTTGATTTTTTGCATGAGGCGGCTTTCGAAGCTGGTTCCAACCCCCAGATACTTTCCCGGGCGTTCGATCTGGTCGGCTGTGGGAATCAGCAACGTAGACAAATCCTGCAACGTGGAGTCGGTCCAGACTAACTGCCTGGAACTAACACCATTGCCTCATGTGCAGCCAAGCGGATGACCGTTCATCAGGACGATCATCACAGGCTTATCATTGTTCTGAGCATCCACGATGCCCTGCAGAACGGATGTGCGCCATGCAATCCTGCAATAGGACTGCTCACTCGAATCGGAAATGACCTGCGTGCGGCATTGCGAGTGTTCGGCAGACAATAGCGGCAGCGGATTGCTGTCATCGCTACGACCGATGTTTGTCCCGTACAACAGGGTGATCGCGATGATTCCGGACACAAGGTTCTTCATAAATGTCTCCATGCTGTTATTTGAACGGCAGTCTGCCTGATGAAGTCATTGTATTGTATCATTGCAATGACGCTTTCAGTAATCGGGATGGGGAATGATTCCGGTTGAACCACGACTCCAGGTTGGATGTTGATACTGCAGTATTTTCGAATGGACTGTGTTTTCGAATGGACTGTGTTTTTTGACTCCACGGACCCGGTAAAAATCAAACCCGCCTTCGATCTTCTGTTTGCAGAGCGTGACACTGTTCCCCATACTTATTGTAGATTACGATGGGAGCAATACGGTTCGGCAGAAGACAGGAAAAAATCGGAGGCGCAGGTGATGAAAAGACGAAGTTTTCTAAAGACGAGTGCAGTGGGGGCTGCGGTTGCTGCTGGAGCAGCGAGTGACGGACGGGCTGAAGCGTCGGCCGCTAACAAAGTCACTTTGGCCGTCATGGGAGTCCGCGGCAGAGGCAGGAACCTGATCAACTACTTCGGACAGATGCCGGACGTCGATCTCGCTTACCTTTGCGACGTCGACCGGAATGTAGTCGAGCCGGCGATGAAAATCGCAGAGGAAGGACAAGGGAAACGACCCCGATTTGAAGAAGATATTCGACGTGTTCTGGACGATCCGGCTGTTGATGCCATCGTGGTCTCGACTCCGATTCACTGGCATGCCCCTGCGACCATTCTGGCCTGCGAGGCGGGAAAGGATGTGTATGTCGAAAAGCCCATCTCGCACAATGTGCGCGAGGGGCGACTGATGGTGAACGCGGCAAAAAAACATAATCGGATCGTCCAGGTGGGAACCCAGGCACGTAGCCGTCCGAATACAATCCAGTTCGTCGATGCCATCCATTCCGGCAGGATTGGAGAGGTGCATATGGCCAAAGTATGGAACTGCCAGATGCGGAGAAACATCGGGTTCAAACAGGATGAACCTGTGCCGGCCGGAATTAACTACGACCTCTGGACCGGTCCTGTTCCCAAACTGCCCTTCAACCGGAATCGCTATAACGCCACAGTCAACTGGCAATGGCATTATGGTGCAGGAGACCTTGGCAATGACGGCATCCACTGGGTCGACGTTGCTCGCTGGGTTTTGGGCGTTGATTACCCCACCGAGGTCAGCGGCATGGGCCGTAAACTCTACTTCGATGACGATCAGCAGACGCCGGATACACAGGTGCTGACCTTCAACTACGAAGACAAGGTGCTGATGTATGAGCAGCGACTCTGGAACACATATCGCATGAATGGGGGACAGAACGGCGTTGAGGTCTACGGGACCGAGGGTAAGGCGTATGTCCAGTTTTTCGATGATCTTTATCAGTACGGATACAAAATCTTCGACAAAAAGGGCCGTGAAATCCAGAGCGAGTTGGCAGGTAACCGCGACAATAATCCGCACTACGGCAACTTTATTGACTGCGTACGGACCCGAAAGACCCCGAATGCGGACATCGAGACAGGGCACATTTCAACGGCGCTTTGTCATCTGGGCAATACCGCCTCTCGCCTGAATCGTACGCTCCGTTTCGATCCTGCATCAGAAAGTTTTGTAGATGACCAGGAAGCTGACGGCTACCTGACACGAGAGTACCGACAGCACTGGTCCAGTCAGCCTTTCGTATAGAGACAACACACCGGGCCGTTCGTAACTGAAGATTCACCACCCCGCGTGAAGCGCGGCAGAACGGGGACGGGATCTGAATTACAGTCACGTGGCGGCCCTGCTGTCGTTTCGCTGCAGCGAAAAATCGGACGGTAACTGTTTGACTGCCTACGCCCGATTGCCGCCATAAGCATTTGTCAGCGGGTTGCCCTGCGCAAACCGTTTGATGTCGAACACACTGATATCAATCAGCGAAGACGCCCCTTCCGTGATGTATTCCGCCAGGCACTCGCCGACGGCAGGCCCGATTTTAAAACCGTGGCCGCTGAATCCGCAGCACAGGATCAAACCTTCCACCTCATCGGTCCGTCCAAGAATAGGGTTCCAGTCGGGTGTCACATCGTACAGCCCGCTGAAACCGTGTACCGCCAGTGCCCCGGTCAGCATCGGAAATCGTTTTTCAAACCGCTGAACGACCTCATCAATGAACACCCGGTCCGCATGGCGCGCGTAGCAGTCGGGATCGGCCACCGATTCGTAATCCTTCGGAAAACCACGACCAAGCAGCGTGCGTGTTCCGGTATGTGGCCGATAATAAATCGCCTGGGAAAAATCCGAAAACGGCATCACGGGTGGGCCACCACAAGGACCGGTCTCCAGTATGAATTCCTGCTCGCGCGTGATCTGGATTGGTAGTTCGACACCGGCCCAGGCCGCAATTTTTACAGACCACGGACCGGCCGCGATCACAACAATTGGCGCCGATATTGACTCAAAGCCAACCTGTACCGACGTCACTCGACCGTTCTGTACGGTTAGTCCGTTCACCGCGGTGTTATCCATTAACGTCCCGCCCATATCGACAAAACGACGCACATAGGCGTGAACGACTGAATTCTTAGGTTCGCAATAGCCTGAATCTTCTTCCCAGGCAATGCGACCGACGTCCGGAATCTGAATCCGCGGTTCGATCCGGTGCAATTCATCGGCCGTGAGGCATCGGGTATTGACCCCGAGAGACTGCTGCAGGGAAATATTCCTGTCGAACGCTTCAGCCGCGTGTTTCGGTACCAGGAAGGCCCAGCCGGTTCGGTGGTAGTCCGGGTCACCACCGATGATGTCGTCAAAGTTCGTAAAAACTTCGACGGATCGCTTCACCAGTTTGACCAGGGCTTCATGCGAATAATGCTGTCGGACAATAGCGGCCGAGTCACCAGTCCCGCCTGAAGCGATCAGACTCTTCTCAACAAGCACGACATCTTTCATTCCGCGCCGAAGCAGATTAAAGGCCGTTGTGCTGCCGTTGATTCCGGCACCGATGACAATCGCATCCGCTGTTTTCATTTGTGTTTATAAACCTCCCTGGCTCGCGACTCGGAAATCAACTCTTCAGCAACGTCATTACGCACCAGATCCCGATCGCGAAGTGCCGGATCGTCCCATCCGCCGCCGCCAGGTGTTTCAATGCGTAATCGATCCCCCTTTTCCAGGTATGTAAAAATTTTGGTCGGCAGCAGTTCACGAGTACCATCCGGCCTGATCAGATAACAGTGCTGTCCACGCGCGTGATGATCTGTTTTGACCCCCCAGGGCAGAAACCGACGGCGATCGGCGCCAATTGTCACAGCCGTACGGTCGGCCAGACACACCAGTTCACGAACCACGCCGCATCCACCGCGCATGCGTCCGGGCCCTTCGCTGTCGGGAATGAGTCCGTATGCGGTCACATGCAGCGGGTAGGTCTTTTCAATAACCTCGACGGGCGTGTTGCGGGTATTGGTCAGATGCGTGTGAATTCCGTCACTGCCATCCAGGTCGTGATGGGCGCCCTGTCCCCCGGCATAGGTTTCCACATAATTAAAATATTTTCCTTCTGCATCGATGCCGCCAACATTGATCAGATTCATCTCGCCGCTGCACGCAGCACACACTCTTTCGGGCACTGCCTTGAGCAGCGCCCCCAGCAGGACATCGACCACACGCTGGTCGGTCAGAATGTTGGCGTTACCGATGGCAGCGGGAAAGTGTGCATTCAGCACTGATCCTTCACGCGCGATGACGGTCAGCGGTCGATAAGCACCGGCGCAGGTCGGAAGGTCGGGATCGACAACCGCTTTAACAACATAGTAGGTGCAGGCACGACAGGCAGAGATACGGCAGTTCATCGGCCCCGAAACCTGATCACCGCTGTCACTGAAATCGGCTGTGAACTCACTTCCGCGGATTGTGACCCGGACGGCAATTCTGACCGGCTCGTCATCGGAACCATCGTCATCGAGATAATCTTCAAACGTATATTCACCGTCGGGCAGTGATTCTATCCCGGAACGCATACAGCGTTCGGCATGGTCAAGGATATGTGCCATGTAGTCGATCACCTGTTTTGCGTCCCCGGCATCGAGCATTTCAATGACTCGCTGTTCGGCCGTGCGTGACGCAGCAATTTGTGCCATGAGATCACCACGCAGCTCGATGCGCGTCCGTGCATTCTGTTCGATCAGTTCAATCAGCTCTTCCTGAATTTCACCCCCACAAATGAGTCGCACGGGGGGAATCTGCAGGCCTTCCTGGTAAATCTCTGTCACACCAAACGGCATACTGCCCGGCGAGTACCCACCGACATCAACGTGGTGCGACGTGGTTGCAGCCAGCGCCACCGGCTGACCGTCATAAAAAACGGGTGAGACCAGGGAGACATCGGGCAGATGACCGGGTCCCTCCGGGTACGGCAGGTTCGTCACAACGGCATCTCCCGGCTGCATTGCATCAATCGGGAATCGACGTAACACCGATCGAATCACCGCCGGCATGATACCAAGATGAAGTGGTGTCCCGATCTCCGCCTGGGCCAGGATCTGACCGTCAGGCAGCGCGATTGCAGCCGAACAGTCGAAACGCGTCTTAATGTTCGGCGAATAGCTCGTACGAATCATCGCAGCACAAATTTCTTCAGCCATTCCCCGCCAGCGATTTCGCATGATCTCCAGCAGGACCGGATCGGGTTTTTCCATCATGATCGATCCTCTGAATTCACAAGACGGACTTCTGCCGCCCGGATCGAAATGCGTTTCTTCAGCGTCTGACACACATCGTCAAACAACTGCGGCTCGCAGACTCCGACGAGGCTGATCGACAGCAGGTCCATATCGACGGGGAACATCATTGTCTCCAACATGTTGAAACCTGTCTGCCTATCGTCGGTGAATGATGAGGAACATTATTCATGCAGCTATTCAACGTTAATTCGACATTCAATAAATTACATCAGGTCATGGCGTCCAAAAGAATCTGTCCGTAGTCATCGACGGCTGCTCCCTGTCCGGGCCAGATCACAGTCGTACTGTCGGTTTGTTCGACGATGGCCGGACCGGTAATCCGGCAGCCAGCACCAAGGTCGCTTCGGTCATAAACCGGTGTCCTGTGACGTTCACCATGAAAGATCACAGACCGCATGGAACCCGGATCCGGGTGTCGGGAGTTTACTCTGCCACGGGGCAGCACCAGTGGCTGAATATCGAGTTCAATCGTGACCCAGATGCTAACCAGTTCCAGTTGCTGATCCGGTCGCGAAAAACCGTACATACGTTCGTGAGACTGGTGAAAATCTTCAGCAATCTGTGTGACATCCGGTGTTCCGGGTGTCAGCGGAACGGGGACATCGTGACTCTGGCCAAGATATCGAATCGCCATCGTTCGTTTGCGGCAGCTGACACCGGTGCCATCTGACGCAGCCTGTAATCGTGATGCCGTCTCTGTTTCAACTTCAGCGAGCAAAGATTCCAGACGGCCCGCATCAAGATTGTCGAGTAATTCGATGTGAGTTACGACACGATCCTCCCGCAGGTTGGACATCAGCAGACCGACAGCTGACGTCACACCAGGAGCCGACGGGACGAGTGTCTGGCCGATACCGCATTCCTGTGCCAGTTGGGCACCGTGCAGTGGCCCCGCACCACCGAACGGAATCAGCACGAAGTCGCCTGGATCAAGGCCACGTTCCACGGTCAGTTTACGAATAGCAGCTACCATGTTGGCATTAACAACTCGCACGATTCCTTCGGCAGCGGACTCCACAGCGAGTCCCAGTGGTTGTGCCAGTTTTTCCCGAATTGCACGACGTGCCGCATCAATGTCCAGTTGCATACCGCCGGCCAGCCTGGAATCTGTGGCCAGTCGTCCCAGGACAAGATTTGCATCGGTCACTGTGGGTTCGTCACCTCCTTTACCGTAGCAGGCCGGTCCGGGAAGTGCCCCTGCGGACTGCGGACCAACGCGTAGAGCATTGCCGGCATCAATCCAGCCAATACTGCCACCGCCGGCACCGATTGTGTGCAGATCCAACATGGGCGCTTTCAGAGCGATTCCATCAATTTCAGCGTCGCGTGCAAAGCTTGCGTTACCGTCCGCGATCACGGCCACATCGAAACTGGTGCCTCCGATATCAGCAGTAATGACATTTGAATTGTTGTGATGCTGTGCAATGGCCATGCCGGCCACAATACCACCTGCAGGCCCGGACAGGATGGTCTGCACGCATTCCCGGGCAGCTGTGGACGCCGGAATCACACCTCCGTTCGATTTCATGACGAACAGTGGAGCCCGTATGCCGTCCTGTCTAAGTGTCCTGTCCAGTCGGCCAAGGTATCGTTCCATGACCGGCTGCACAAATGCATTCACGGAGCAGGTACTGAAGCGTTCGTACTCACCAATTTGCGGGGACAGTTCGTGAGACGTACATACAGTTACACCCGGCAGTCGTTCACGGACCACAGCTGCAACTTCCAGTTCGTGTACCGGGTTCTCATAGCTGTGCAGCAGGGCCACGGCCACAGCACCAACGTTTGCCTCACGCAGCTGATCGACAATCGTATGAAGCTGTACAAAATCGACTGGAGTCTGTATCTCTGCGTCGGGACCGATACGTTCATTCAATTCGAATCTGAGCTGTCTGGGAATGAGCGGTTCAGCACGCCGACTGCGCAAATCATACAACCGGGGGCGGCTTTGTCGCTGAATATGCAGAATGTCACGGAACCCGGCCGTGGTGATCAGTGCAGCCCTGGATCCACGTCGCTGCAGCAGAGCATTGGTCGCAACCGTGGTGCCATGGACAAGCAGTTGAATATCATCATATTCGGCTTCTGCGTGCCGAAGGGCCTGTCGAAGGCCTTCGATCACAGCGCGATCGGGTTCCTCACGCGTACTATGGACCTTGTGAATCGCGAGTTCATTGCCCTCGTCCGTCTGGATCACCACATCAGTAAATGTTCCGCCCGTGTCTATTCCGATTCGAAAAGCCATTCTCCGCCCCAGATGCGACACATCATTTGTAACGACCGGAACCCCGCGTGGTGAATCCACCCCGCGTTCGCACAGTCCCTGTGATTCCTTCGTGTGCGGCCTGACACATCAGAAGGACTCTGTCCACGCCCCTGGATCAACAGCCGGACTGGTATCAGAATAAGACTGCGGCCGATTATTGGCATACAAAACTTATCGTCAACGGCGAATGCCGGAAGTCCGGTTTCTTTTCCCGGACGGTAACACAGCGCTCTGACAAAAAGCGGAATGCCACCACGAACCAACCAGGGATGATCGCATCAGTGTTCGTAAACTGCCTGAACCGGGAACCGTTTTTCCCGTGCGGACATCCGCATACAGTACCGCAACGCTTCATTCAACGCTCAAGCCCCCGAGGTTTCTTCAGAACTTCGTTAATGAGGATTGCCTGACGTACACCACTTCGACTTCGCAGCAAGCTGCGGAATTCATCTGCAATTGCCGGCTGAGGAGCTTCAGTTCGAGTCAGTTCGGACAATTCTGCAGGCCGATCACCCAGATGACTTTCCACTGAATCAACAATGTCGACTTCGACAAAGTCATCAGTATGGCTCTCCACATGTTCGGCTACGTGCTGTGAGATGTAAGTATCAACATGCTCACTGATACCACTGCCAAGCGAACGCGTGTTGACCGGCGTCACTTCGGTGGAGGGCTGCCTGGAATGCTCGCGCTGCGGGGACGTACGGCGCCGGATCTGCTGGGTGCGTCGGCGATTTTTTTTTGAACGTTGTTGACGCGACGGTTCCGGGGACTGCTCTGAACGCCGCTTCTTGTCAGTTGCGGCCCCAACTTCGGAAAGGAAGGCCTCAATATCGCTTTGAACCTTTTTCGGTCTGTCCGGAGGATCGTCAGCCACCCGTTGTCCATCATGCTGCGAAGGAACATTTCGCCGAAAGTGATTGATCAGTGCGATGGCGGCAAATACGAGGAATATGACAAATCTTAGATCGTTCATCTGGGTGACCTTCCCCATACACACGACTCATGACGGGACATAAATCTATCCCTTGTCAGATTCTATGCCGCGGTTTCCGTCACCAGCAATCGCTGATCGCATGGCCGTATCGGCCTGAACATTTTTCAACTCATAAAAGTCGAGTAGTCCCAGATTTCCCCCTGAGAAACCTTCAGCTACGGCGCGAGGTACTTCAGCTTCGGCCAGAACAACTTTTGCCCGATTCTCCTGAGCCTTTGCCACCATTTCCTGCTCACGTGCCCGGGCGGAGGCACGAAGCTGTTCAGCGTTCGCCTGAGCAACCCGCATATCAGCTTCCGCCTGATCTGCTGACAAACGGGCTCCGATATTTTCTCCTACGTCAATATCAGCAATATCGATCGATACAATTTCATAGGCGGTATTTCCTTCCAAACCCTGATCCAGCACAAGCCTGGAGATGTTGTCAGGATTTTCAAGTACCGTTTTATATGATTCTGTAGAACCGATTGCCTGGACAATCCCCTGACCAACACGAGCAATCACGGTTTCTTCGGTCGCACCACCAATCAACTGCTGGATATTTGTGCGGACGGTCACACGAGCTCTCGCTTTAAGCTGAACTCCGTCGCCGGCAACAGCATCCAGCGTAGAAGCTGCGTTAACGGACTCAGGACAATCAATGACCTTCGGATACACACTGGTCCGAACGGCTTCCAGAATGTCTCTGCCGGCAAGATCGATGGCCTGCGCTGTCTGCCAGTCCAGATCAATATTAGCCCGCTGAGACGCAATGAGTGCCCGAATCACATTCGGAACATTGCCACCGGCAAGGTAATGTGCTTCCAGTTTGTCCCGCGTAATCGGATAATTACGTGTGAGTCCTGACTGGACGGCCATGATCATACATCGAACGATCACCACCGGGTTGACCTTTCGCAGCCGCATCATGATCAGATGTACCAAAGAGATGCGGACTCGAGTCATTTTGCACTGCAAATAGAGACTGGCGTACTGCGCAAAGACGGCCAGCAGAATGATGGCCGATAACAGGACGAAAACAATGATTAACCACTGCCAAGGTGCGATAGCTGCCGGCACAGGGAACCCCTTTCGTCATCTGCCGTCTGACTTTGACGACACGAAATTCAACACGTTTGAAAACCGCTTTTTTCAGTAACGACTGTTAAATGATCGAGTTTAACGCGTGAACACAATGGCGGCGGATGATAATCCCGGTTTCAGTCAGAGAATCCCGCCTGCTCATCTAATGTTGGGTGTAGTTATCAGGGACATCAAAGTCAAGTTCACTGGATTTCATGCGGCCACAACCGGAGTCGGTGAGACCGTCCGGATTCGAACCGGAATCTGCCGGTGTATCAATGTCCGGTGCCGGGGCGAACCTTCTGACGACCAGACGTGTTCCTCGCGTTGCAGTAACTTCAATCGGCAGTCCGGAATCGACAAACGGACCGGTGCACTCTGCATGATGACGTTCCCCCCCGATTTCCACCATTCCACCCGGTATCAATGGAGAAACGGTTTTTCCGGCTCGTCCGATCAGATCATGTAAACGTGACTGCATTTCCAGGCTGGGTCCGTCCTGGCTTTTATTTCGAGCTTTCAAAATAACCAAACTTCCAAGTGCCGTACGTTGAATCAGATACAATGTGCCAAAAAACGACAACGGAATTCCGGCAAGCATAAAACCCAGATACGTCCAGAAGAAAGCCGGTTCCGCGGACCACCATGCCTGGTAGGCACTCCACGCAGAAATGGCCAGACAAAGAGCTGCCGACATGCCGATCAACCCGAAACTCGGCACCATCAACTCTACGCCCACCAGGAATAGTCCCACAACCAAAAGAATGGTTGCCAATACAGCAGCATCAGGCATTATGTGACCTCAGGTACCGGCAATTTGCACACGATCACCGTATTATACAGGTAACAATCGACCAACCGGCCCGTATTCCGAACAGGATGTGGATACCATTTTTTCGGAAGTAGCTTTGTCTCTGCAGGAATTCGGCGGTCTCCCCCCTGGTCCTGGGCTGATTTCAGCCAATATCCGTTTCGACGCCCCGAAAATGAGCCAGTTCTGAAGTGCAATCGACAGTCACTACACGCCTGATTCGTAACGTGCCGGAGGCCTCCGAGCGGCTTAAGTCCGGACAGGTTGTCGCGTTTCCAACAGAAACAGTTTACGGTCTGGGCGCCAGTGCGCTCAACACTGAAGCAATTTCCCGAATCTTTGAGGCAAAACAACGTCCTCGATTTGACCCGTTAATCGTCCACATTGCTGACGTTCGTCAGCTGTCGGACGTGGTTAGTGAGATTCCCGCTGCCGCACGCCAACTGGCGAAACGCTTCTGGCCAGGACCTCTCACACTGGTACTTCCAAAACGTGACACGATTCCCGATCTGGTAACGTCAGGGTTACCTGGTGTCGGAGTTCGTATACCAGATCATCCGCTGGCTCTCCGGCTGTTAAAGGAAGTCGAATGTCCGATCGCAGCACCCAGCGCCAATCCGTTCGGTGGCGTCAGTCCCACGGAAGCACAGCACGTTCTGCAGGGACTCAGCGGCCGTATTGATGCCATCATCGATGGTGGGTCATGCGGTATCGGACTTGAGAGCACCGTGGTGTCATTAATGAGTCAGAAACCAGTCGTATTGAGACTGGGTGGGTTGCCGCTGGAGTCGATCGAGGAAGTGACCGGACCGATCCAAGTTGCTGTCAGTGATTCGAAACTAAGTGATCAAGCACAACCTGCTCCAGGAATGCTGAGTCGACACTACGCCCCGGAGACATTAATCGTTACTGTCGATTCCGATACCGTGATCACGCCGACGCATCCGCGGTCGGCATTGCTTACCTGGGGACCGACTGTGGCAGGCTGCGAACGTTTCACTGCCGTAGAGAATCTTAGTAATACCGGCGACCTGGCCCGATGTGCGGTAAATTTCTTTGCCGCGATCAGAAGGCTCGACGCAGCAAGTCCTGATGTTATTATCGCCCGAAAGTTTCCTGATCAGGGACTGGGTCGAGCTCTCAACGATCGGCTAAAGCGTGCCTCTGGTTAAGGTATCGGGATACGACATATGGGAATGCCAGGATGAAGACCAATAACAAACGGCTGATTGTTCTGATTGCGGCGTGCTTTGTAACCGTGTTTCTAAGAATCCAGGACACGCCGGTTCCACTGGACTCAATGATCGCACTGACATTGTTATGCGGAGTATTGGTCCGCCATCCTGCCATCATTATTCTCCCACTGGCCATCCGCCTGCTGACCGATTCGCTGTTGTGGTACAATACGGGATACGGGTTTTATCCCAGTATGCTTTTCGACTATTCCGCCTATTTGCTGATCGCGTTGATCGCCAAATACCTGCCGATGTCGCAATACCTCAAAGTTGTAGCAGGTGGACTCGTCGGGCCGTGTCTGTTTTTCGTCGTAAGCAACCTGGGCGTGTGGGCGCTTTGGCCGGATACGTATGCGTCCACGCTGGCAGGGCTCATGAACTGTTATGCACAGGGGTTGCCGTTCCTGCGGGGCTCGGTCATGGGAAATTTCGTGTTCGCCCTCATTTTCCTTGGGGCA
The DNA here is from genome assembly GCA_022447225.1 of Fuerstiella sp. Taxonomy (NCBI): domain Bacteria; kingdom Pseudomonadati; phylum Planctomycetota; class Planctomycetia; order Planctomycetales; family Planctomycetaceae; genus Fuerstiella; species Fuerstiella sp. Next base: position 397,318 of record JAKVAZ010000008.1, read on the forward strand.
TGGCACGTTGCGGTTGCCGTTGAAACAAAAGAGGCACTCGCTGCTGTCAAAACCGACAGCCGCAATGAATTGTAAATTTGTCGCGGTCAGCGTTTCTGTAAAAGTACATTCACGCCCTTTTTGTTTGACAGAATAATGTCCGGGCGGTCGTCGGCATTCATGTCTCGAATCATGAACTGAGTACCAACTCCTGTGTCACGTCCGGCCACGATTTCATGTGCCAGGAACTTTGGTGCACGGTGCTTTTCGGCTTTGAATTCGTACCAGTACATGACGACCGCTTCCTTGCTGCCCGGGTCGCCGCCGTTGTGCGCGTAGAATCGTTTTCCGGTGACGTAGTCCAGCTGACCATCTCCGTTAATGTCCACTTCTTCCATAGCGTGCGTTTGTGAATAAGAGTCGTCGATTGTGTGCAGCTGCCATAATGCGCCATCACCTGGATTCTCTGCCCACCAGACACCGTATTTATGCGCCGAACTGAGAATCAGATCTGCGTCGCCATCCAGATCGAAATCACCAGCATAAATATTGCCGCTGTCAGGAAGTGGCTGTTCACCTTCCGGCGTGGAAATTCGAATCGGGTGGAACTTCCACAGGGCCGGCTCGTTAGTATTTCCGGGTGATTTCCACCAGCCGGATCTGACGATGACGTCCTTGTGACCGTCCATGTCGACATCGGTAACTCCCAGACCGTGGGAATAACGGAATGACCCGTTGTCAGAACCTCGATTTCCGGCCTCTTGGGGCATGGCGGACGGTGTGCTGATTGGGTGAAACACCTGAGTTTCGGATGCTGCTGCTGAACCAGGAAGACGCACAAATCCCATCTGTGCCTCCGGCTGCGAGCCCAGTACCAGTTCCGGAACACCATCGCTGTCAAGGTCTTCAAATTCCGGTGACTCGTTGCAGGCACTCGTCCAGATTTGATGTTCAATCCAGTCGCTGCCGGAATGTCCGGGATTACGATACCAATGGAATGGTTCGCCGGGGAAACCAATCAAAATAACGTCGTTCCAGCCGTCACCATTCACATCATAGGTAAAATTACAAAAGCTGTTGCTGTAGCCCTTGCCGGCAACGAACTCACCGGGTTCACGGACTTCGCGAAGAATCCACTTCGAAGCATCGAGGTGGTCAGGTGTGTTGTATTTTGGAGCCTGGTACCAAACATCTCCGGCAACGACATCGATTGCACCGTCATTGTTGAAATCCGCAGCAGCTGCTCCTTCTGAACGAAAGCGAGCGTCCAGCTGAATGCGGATCCAGTTTTCGTCTTCATCGGCCGTGCACAATGCAGTTGCCGAACAAACAAGCGCGGCTGTCATCAGTTGGAGCAGTCGATGCATTTCAGTGGATTCCCGTTGCAGAATGAAGGTGTGTGTGTGCGCCACTGAGTCTAAGGCACGATTCCGACAGTTGTCAGATTTTCCAGAGAGGCTGAAATCCCTGTCGTAAAATGCGTTGACACTGTGACTATGATTCTGTGCGGTTCTTCACCTTCGAGGCCTTCAATCGTCTGATCTGAACAGCACCCAGTACCATGAGTCCGGCCGCCAGATAATATGGAGTCGCAGTTGACACACCGAGCAGCTGCACTCCCGTGTAGGGTCCTAGTATCCGCGCCAGCGACGACAGGCTTTGACCGGTTCCCAGCACAGCACCCTGCTCGTCACCAGATGCGGCAAGCGACAGCAGCGATTGCAGCGACGGTGTCACCGCTGAAAATCCAATAGTAATCACCGGCAGGATATACCAAAGTACAGAACCAGGCAGATAGCCATCACTCGTCAGGCCAATGACGACAAATCCAAATACCATCAGGGAGACACCCATGATCGCCATAAGATGTTCGCCAAATCGAGGAAGCATTCGACGTACCAGCACTCCCTGTCCGATCATCAGCACAAACCCGATGTACGCAAAGAACACAAAGTTACTCGTATCTCCGTAACCAAACTCACGCGTCAGCAGCGAAAGCGTGCTTTCAAACTGTGCAAAGGCGAACGTTGTTATAAAAATGGAGATAAGAATTGAGGCAAACACAGGTGTTCGCAGGTGCTGCTGCAGCGATCCCAGATTCAAACCACGTTGAGATTTCAGCTCTGTATTTGCGGTCGGTCGCGATTCAGGCAGCCGGGCGAATGCAAACAGGAACGCCATAAACGACAGACCGGCAGCAATGAATCCAGGTAGCTGCGACGGGCCTTCCCGCAGAGCAGCTTTCGTTTCAGATCTGGAACGTGGCAGTTTGAAATAGCGGGTCAATGCTGCCGAATCTCGCTCCGAGAGTTGTCCCAATTCCTCAATAACCGTCTCTGTTGCTAACGAGTCAGCGGAATCAGGCCAGGCCTTGACAACTGCCAACTGAGAATCTGTCAGAGCCAGACTCGGTACGTCCGAAGTATTGGCAGCTCCGATCAAAGGGCCAAACGTAAAGCCGATTCCAAACGCCACTCCAATCAACGCCATCCCTTTGCCACGACCTTCTGCGCCTGTGCTGTCGGCGATTACTGCCTGCGCTGTGGCTATCGTGGCACCGGCAATGCCCGCGCCGATTCGGGTGATGAACAGCCAGGGGATCGCTCCCAGTCCAAACAATAACTGTCCGCGTTCGAATCCAGACACATAGCCGAACAACAAATACGAACAGGTTGAACCCAGCAATCCCACAAGCAGGACGGGCCGTCGTCCGATGCGATCGGAGAGGCTGCCCCACATCGGTGCAAAAAAGAACTGCATTGCCGAAAAAGACGCCATTAACAGTCCAAGCGTCGAGAGCGACGCCTGGAAATGGAGGCCGTAGCGAGGCAGCAGCGGCAGAACGATTCCGAACCCAAGCAGATCAATGAAAACAACAACAAACACAATCAGGAGTGTCGTTCGGCGGGATTTCAACTTGCCAATGTCTGTTGATTCCGTTGCGGTCATTGGGTTTCTGTACAAGGCTGCTAAAAAATAAGGTCACTGCAATCGACGAGGGACAAGTGTCGCAGATTCCAACGTTGTCTGCAAAAGTACAGAAAATTCGGGCATCCCACCTGCCAATTCAGACTTCGCCTCCCCCTGCCGATCACGAACGTTCCTCGACAGCAGACAGCTGCGCAGCACAGGCATGTGGAACATCTCTGACGCACTGAGAACCAACTCCGCGCAACGCATGAAGATTCGCACACAGTTTTTCACAAGCCGGAACACTGTCACAGGTTCTCGATCCGCATCGGCACTTTATTCTTTTGATTGTGTGTCATTAACAGGTGTCGCCGGATCGATTCAGTAGCATGACCGTTGAGCAATAACTGCTTGCCATACGCTTCTTCGGTATCGTGTTGACTCAATGGTTGACCTCCAACGACTGTTCTTACTTCAACAATGACCACACGCGGCAACGTTGGAGCCGTCCCCTTGGCACGGCGTGTGGCTTGTCTGCACGTAAGGTCCGGGCCAGCCACAACATGTCTTTGTTATGCTACCTGGATATTGATCGCAAAGGTTGATCTCGACAAGATTTACATCATCGACTCAACCAGGCAGATTCGGGTACCGGCTACCGGTGTTGTTTGAAAATGGGTTCTGCGTTTGTGAGTCCTCGTGCTTCCTATGCCCGAACAATGCCCAACACAAAGATCACTCCGATCACAAGTAGTGACCCAAAGGGCATCATGAATATCAAAAAACGTCTTGCCGGTTGAACTTGCTGAGTCCCGACCATCGTGCCTCTGAACCGGAACGGGTTCAAGGACTTGAGACCAACAACACAATGCCCGGCCGACAGTGGCCTGCAGGCCGGGCGTGCCACCTCTTTGTCAAAGTTCTAAGTAATTGACTTGAACCTGCCCTCACTCCCGACTACCCTGAGACCGAGTCTCAATCTCATTCACAACTGAGTGAATCGACATGTCTGCGAGGATGTCAGGATGAAAGCTGAAACATAGAAGCAACTGCATCCTAAAGATTAGTTTTTCCCTCTGTTCCCATAATTTGGCGGATTGTCTGGAGCTCGTCCAACGGTGTTTGGATGCAGATCCGAATGACCCTCCAGTCCGGGCTATGTGGATTAATCCACTATTTGAGGTAACGTTTTCGTGAGTCGGTTAATGCATTGGAATATACAGCACTTCTTGCTCCCCTTTGTGCAGTGAGCCGATTTTACGTGGGCCACGCCTACGCCAAAACAAACAGGTTGTTACATGCCCAAGATCTGCTGCCGAAACTTGTAGAAAACCCGGACATCGCAGCCAAATTGGGTTCCGTTGGTCGTCCGGATCCGGCTATCCGGACCTGTCAACGTGTGGTGGAACGTAATCGCAGGCAGTTCCGGGCGCACCATGACCTCAGTTTTTACAGTGGAAAGGCTGGACTCAGGTCTTGCATTCTCGGCAGGTCACTCGGTACCCGTTTCGGACTTTAGGATTTGCTGCGTTACCAAACCACAATCAACTGTCGGCCAACTGCCTGACAGATATTTTTTATCACAGGAGAATTTCATGTTGCGATCGGTATTGGGATGTCTCACTCTTTTGCTGTTTTCCTCGTCGAGCCCGGCTGCCGAAGTGGTCAATGTCTATTCGGCGCGTCATTACGATACGGATGATGAGATCTATTCTATCTTCGAGAAACAGACAGGTATTCAGGTCAAACTCATCGAGGGCAACTCAGACGCACTGCTTGCGCGACTTAAACGCGAGGGCAAACGCAGTCCGGCAGATATTTTTATCACGGTTGATGCCGGGCGACTCTTTCAGGCAGAACGCCAGGGCGTGTTCCAGCCGGTTTCCACAAGCCTGTTGATGAAACGTGTACCTGCAAACCTACGTCACCCCAAGGGACTCTGGTTTGGTCTCACCAAGCGAGCCCGAATCATTTTGCGATCGAAGACTCGCGTCAAGGACGGGGAAATCACCAGCTACGAGGATCTCGCCAAACCAAAATGGAAAGGGCGAGTCCTGATTCGCAGCAGCAGTAATATCTACAATCAATCGCTTGTCGGATCGATGATCCAGGCGCATGGAGAAAAAGGGGCGGAGACGTGGTGCCGCGGACTTGTTGCCAATATGGCTCGTAAACCCCAGGGGGGAGACCGCGATCAAATTAAGGGGGTTGCGGCCGGAGAGGCTGATGTGGCTGTTGCCAACTCCTATTATTTTGCTCGAATGCTGGGTGGAACACCGGAAGAAAAGGCTGCCGCGGCCAAAGTCGCCGTTGTATTCCCGAATCAGAAAGATCGTGGTACACACGTTAATGTGTCAGGTGTCGGTGTCTGCACACACGCTCCCAACAAATCCAATGCAATCAAGTTCGTGGAGTTCCTGACGAGTCCGATCGCCCAGAAGACCTTTGCGGCGGGAAATAATGAATACCCTGTGGTTAACGGGGTAGAAACCGTCCCCGTATTGAAGAGTTTTGGTAAATTCAACGAGGACAATGTCAACGCTGCTGCCTTCGGCGGCAACAATGCGACAGCGGTTAGAATCATGGATCGGGCGGGTTGGCGTTAGGACTCGGCTTACCGAAGTTCTACTCCCCGTTTTTTCCAGTACGCGAACGCGGTTGTCGCGGGCGTTCGCGTATTCACAGAATGTAAGCTGTCACGATTTGAGTGTGTCATGAATCCTGGGCGACGTTCAGTCTGGCCCGTTCTTTGCTGGACATTCACTACACTCCTGTCGGTACCGCTCCTGTCGATTCTTTGGAGTGTGACTAAAGACTCAGATGGGGTCTGGCAGCATCTTTCTGAGACGGTGCTTGGTGATTACATTACCAATACGCTCATCCTTGCCGTTGGGGTGGGTATGGGAACGACGCTGATCGGTGTTTCGACGGCCTGGATCGTGACCAATTGCCGATTTCCGTTGTGCCGCATTTTGCGTTGGGCTCTGCTGCTTCCACTGGCCATTCCAACGTACCTGTCAGCATATGCATTGACCGACCTGTTTCAGTTCAGCGGACCCGTACAAACATGGTTTCGTGAACTATCGGGATGTGAGCGTGGGGACTACTGGTTTCCGGAAGTTCGTTCTTTGCCGGGTGCGATCACCATCCTTACGTTCGCCTTGTATCCGTACGTTTATCTTGCCGCGAGCACCGGATTTTCCAGTCAATCCGCTTCAGTCACCGAGGCCAGTCGCACACTGGGTACCGGGCCATGGGAACGTTTTTTTCGCCTGTCTCTCCCCCTGGCCCGACCGGCGATTTTCGCAGGTCTTGTCCTGGTCGTGATGGAAACACTGGCTGAGTTCGGGGCGGTGGATTATTGCGCAGTGGACACTTTCTCAACAGGGATCTACCGAACCTGGATCAGTCGAGGATCTCACACGGCGGCTTCTCAATTATCTGTCTGCCTGGTCGGAATTGCGGGGCTTGTTTTCTTTTCGGAAATGATTGCCCGTCAGTCCGCAAAATTTCACCACTCGACTCAGAGGACTCGCATGGCAGAGCCGGTAGTATTGGGAAGGGCCAAAGGATATTTGGCCACAATTTTGTGCCTGACACCAATCTGTATCGGATTCCTGTTACCAGTCGGCCGGTTCATCGCGATGACGATTTCCCACGGGGATTCGCGGGCAGCCGAACTACTGGGTGGCTTGATCACAAACAGTCTGCTGGTGGCGTCACTGGCGATGATCGTTACAGTTTTCTGCGGATTACTGCTGGCCTGCTTACGACGGGCAACCTCGTCGCCGGTCACACAGACGGCCGTCCAGGTCGCAGGAATGGGGTATGCCATCCCCGGTGGCGTTATTGCCATCGGAGTACTTGGCCCAATCTGGTATCTGGAAGGTCTGGTGCTGGAATTCATCGAACAGTTCACGAACAAAGACCCGGGACTCTTCCTCAGCGGGACACTGCTTGCTGTTCTCATGGGTTACCTGGTCCGGTTTTTGGCAATTCCGTTGAACTTGATTGGAGCGGGATTTACCAGGATACCGCCCGCGATTGACCACGCAGCCAGAACACTTGGATCATCACAGGTCGGAATGTTAGCTAGGGTGCACCTGCCACTTTTACGTGGCAGTCTCCTTTCCGCATCCCTGTTGGTGTTTGTGGACGTACTGAAGGAACTGCCGGCCACCCTGATCCTGCGGCCATTTGATTTCGATACTCTTGCAGTGAGGGTCTACCATCTGGCCAGTGACGAACGACTCTCAGAGGCATCGACACCGGCACTGGCTATAGTGGTGGCTGGCCTGATACCGGTCGTTCTCCTGACACGTATGATGGATGATCACAGCACCGCCATCGGATCGCTTCAGTAACGGGCAGGAGACAATGACCAGTCAGACGGGCCTTAAAATACAGAATGTCACTCACCGCTTTGACCAGTTGGAAGCAGTTCAGGATGTGACGTTATCTGTTCCTCCGGGAGAAATCCATTGCCTGCTTGGCCCTTCCGGAAGCGGAAAATCGACATTGCTGAGAATCATTTCAGGGCTGTTACGACAACACCACGGGACGGTAACCATCGGTAATGCTGTTGTCTCAGATGATTCGAAACATCAACTGGCAGAACACCGTCACGTCGGATTTGTTTTCCAGGACTATGCTCTCTTCCCACACCTGAACGCACTACAAAATGTACTGTTTGGCATGTCCGCCAGGCGGAGCCAGGTCAGCCAGCAAAGAGCCCGGCAATTGCTTACCGATGTGGGACTGGAGAAACACCTGCAGTCGATGCCACACACTCTCAGCGGTGGTGAGCAACAACGAGTTGCCCTGGCCAGAGCCATGGCGAAAACACCCAAAGTCATGTTGCTGGACGAACCGTTTTCCGGACTTGATGTCCAGCTGCGTCAGGATGTACGTGAAACGACATTACGAGTCCTCAGAGCGTCGAATATTTCGACCGTAATGGTGACACATGATCCCGCAGAGGCAATGTCATGTGCCGATCGTGTTAGCGTTATGTATCGCGGGCGGATTGTTCAAACCGATCAACCACACAGTATCTACCGTGACCCGGTGGACGATCGGATCGCCCGGTCGTTTGGTCTGGTCAATGTCGTCCCTTTTGAGGAGCGTGATGGCAGGTACCTAACTCCTTTTGGAGAATGGGCCAGAGAAAGACAACGGTCGTTTAAACAACCAGGCTACCTTTTGGTACGGCCGGAAGAACTTTTTCTTGGTCCGCCGGTCGACGGCGATCCTGAATACGATGTGGTAAGAGTCATTCCTGAAGCCGCCACAGTTATTTATGAAGTTCGCGGAAACGAAACTCCGACGATCTACGTGAGGTCACTCGCCACGGAACCGCCAATCGAATTCAAACGGGTGAGCATAAGCCTCAGATGAACAGACTCTGCCTCCAAGGTTGTGGCTAGCTGCTCGTGAGACTCTCGTCCAAATTCAGGATCAGGCTGGCGACGGCCGCGTAAGCGGCCAGGTCGGCAGACGCAATATCAGCGGCAGGTTGACGCTGGCCGCGATCGCTGAGATAGGCCTGCGCTGCAGCCGGGTTTTTCGAGAATTCTGCCAGACGATCCTGAAACTCCAGCAGCAGGATGCGCAGTTCTTCCGGAGTGGCTTGCCGCGACGTGGCCAGGCGAAACGCCAGACCGATTCGTTGTTCGGGCGACTGACCGCCTTCGCGATAAACACGTTCGGCCAGCACGCGGGCGGCTTCAACAAACTGTGGATCGTTCAACATCACGAGGGCCTGCAGGGGTGTATTCGTCATTTCCCGGCGAGTTCGACATTTGGTGCGGCCATCCGCTCCCAGAATTCGCAGATTGGCAGCCGGGATCTGGCGTTTCCAGTAGGTGTACAGGCTGCGGCGGTACAGATCAGATCCGGTACCTTGACTGAATCTGGTGTTTGCAGCTCCGATGGCGTTCGCGCCGAACAATACCGATGGCTGGTAGGGATTGACTCCCGGACCGCCCCGTTTGTCAACCAGCAGACCACTGATGGCCAGGGCGTTGTCTCGCAGGAATTCCGCCGGAAGCCGACGACGGGGCCCGCGGGCCAGCCAGCGATTTTCCGGATCCAGACCGGCCAACTGCCTCCCCAGAACACTCGACTGGCGGTACGCGGCCGATGTAACCAATGTTCGTAACAGCCCTTTGACGTTCCAGTCGGATTCCACAAAGCCAACGGCCAGATGGTCGAGCAGCGCAGGATGCGCCGGCAATTCACCCTGTGTTCCCAGATCCTCAGACGTCTTGACAATGCCGACTCCAAAACACATTTGCCAATAGCGGTTAACAACCACGCGCGCCGTCAACGGATTCGCAGCGTCGGTGAGCCAGCGGGCCAGTCCCAGACGATTCGATGGAAGGGATTCCGGATAAGGCATGATGCTCGCCGGTGCCGCAGTGTTGACGACGTCGCTGCGGCGGTCGTACTCGCCGCGAATCAGCAGGAAGCCGGTACGCATCTTCTCTGTATCGCCGGCGATCATGGTAACCGGCACCGCCGACTCCACTCGTTGCTTTTCCCTGGTTAACTGTGTTTGTTCCTCGCGCTGCTGTTGGAAGCCGGGCCATTGTTTTCGATAAAGGTCCAGCTGTTTTGAGCGTTCTTCAGGCAATTTAGTTCGAACCAGTGCAGTGGCATCCCCCGTGGTCTCAACACTGAGTCCCTGCAGTGCCTCAGTGCGCACTTCCAGATTTAAACTCTGTCCGTCCATCAGCGTGACAGGTGGATCGACTCCCAGCAACACAGGTTTCTGGTTGAGTATCAGTTTGGTTTCACCGGCGAATTTGAGCGGGATGGGTTTGTCGCCGCTGGCGTTGATAACCTGACCACTGACCACCTGCAGTAGAGTGGGACTGCGGGCCTGCCATCGCAGAGCGGTAAGCGGTCCGGGTTGCGAAATCAAGGGCAGAGTGTACGTCAGAC